>SLIG01000084.1 GCA_007135755.1 Cyanobium sp. | reverse complement strand
GGCGGGCCGCCTCCACCGCGGCCCGCAGGTCCTTCACCCCGGCCAGCACGGCGTTGAGGCTGCTGAAGTGGGCGCGGGTGGTGCCGGCGATGATCCGCGCCAGGGTGGTCTTGCCCACCCCTGGCGGGCCGTGCAGGATCAGATTCCCCACCCGGTCGGCGGTGATGGCGCGCCGCAGCAGCCGGCCGGGTCCGAGGATCGCCTCCTGGCCCACGAAGTCCTCCAGGGTGCGCGGGCGCAGCCGGTCGGCAAGGGGCGCCAGCTGGCTGAGGCGTTGCTGGCGCTGGTGGCTGAAAAGGTCGCTCACAGAAGCCAATCCTGCCCTGAGGACACGTGGGTGCAGGGTGGGTGCCAAGGATGCACAATGGCGCCGACCGCCAGGGGTGTGTGCTGATTCGCCGGTTGTGGGCTGTGGCTGTGCTCACCGGAGCGGTTCCCATCCTCGTGGCCTGTGCCGACCAGGAGGCGGCCGCTCCGCCGGCCCTGGTGCCGGTGGATGTGCAGCCGGTGGAGCTGGCACCGTTCGCCGAGGAGCTGAATACCGTCGGCACCCTGGAGTCGGTGGACAAGGTGTCGCTGGCGGCCCGGGCCGGCGGTCGCATCGAACGCATCCTGGTGCGCGAGGGCGAGGTGGTGCAGGCGGGCCAGCTGCTGGTGGTGCTCGATCAGAAGCAGGCCCAAGCCGAACTGGCGGCCGCCAAGGCCGTGAGGGAGCAGAACCGGGTTGATTTCAGGCGCTTTGAATTCCTGGCTGAGCAGGGCGCGGCCAGTGCTTTCCAGCGCGATCGCTTCCGCGAAGCCCTGTTGCAGTCGGAGGAAGCCGTGCGGGTCCGGGAGGCCGACCTGGCCTTCAAAGACCTGCGGGCCCCGATCAGCGGCATCGTCAGCGACCTGGAGGTTCGGGAGGGCGATGTGATCCGGGAGGGCACGCCGTTCACCAGCCTGATCCGCAACGACCGGCTGCAGGTGCGCGTCGATGTGCCGGCCGTCTATGCCTCCCGCCTACGCCTCGGCCAGCAGGTGGTGGTGGAGGCCCCGGGCGGTGGGGCCACCCTGGCCACTGGTCAGGTGAGTTTCGTCGACCCGAGCGTCACGGCCGACACCCAGGGGCTGCTGGTGATGATGCCGTTCCAGAACCCCGGCCCGGACCTGCGCAACGGTATGCGCCTTCGCACCCGGGTGGTGTTCGACACCGCTCCCCAGCTCTCGGTGCCGTTCGCCGCCGTGCGGCAAACCTCAGGCCAGAGCTTCGTGTTCCGCGTGGGCAGCCTGGACGATCTCAGGGCCAATCCGGGACAGTTCACCCCTGAGCAGCTGGCCGCCCTGCCGGCTGATGGCACCTACGCACTGCAGACGCCGGTGGAGCTGGGTTTCGTGCAGGGTGAGCGCTACCCGGTGCTCAAGGGACTCCAGCAGGCGGAGCGGGTGATCTCCAGCAATCTGATCAGACTCCGGCATGGCACGCCGGTGTTTGTGAAGTGAGGCCCTGAAGGATGTCCGCTTCCAACACCTTCATCACCCGGCCGGTTCTCAGCACGGTCTGCAGCCTGCTGATCGTGATCATCGGTTTGATCGCCATTCCAGTGCTGCCGGTGGAGAACCTCCCCGACATCGCTCCGCCCACAATCACGGTGAACGCGATCTTCCCGGGTGCCGATGCGGTTTCCGTGGAGGAGGGCGTGACATCGGTGCTGGAGCAGCAGATCAACGGCGTCCAGGATATGGAGTTCATCAGCTCCAACAGTTCTGCCGATGGTGTCTCCAGCATCACCGTGTCCTTTGCCAGTGGCACGGACGGGGACATCAACCAAGTGAATGTGCAGAACAGTGTGGCGCGCGCAGATCCGCGCCTGCCTCAGGAAGTGCGCCAGACCGGCGTGACCGTGCTGCAAGCATCCAGTTCAATTCTTCTGGTTTACAACTTCACATCGGAGGATCCTCAGAATCCCTACAGCGTTGAGCTCCTTTCAGGCCTCTTGGATCAGAACCTCACCGACCCGGTTCGTCGCGTGAAAGGCGTTGGAAGCCTTGCCTACTTCGGCAATCGGCAGCTGGCTTACCGGATCTGGCTCGACCCCAGAAGGCTCAATGCGGTTGGCCTCACCTCTGCTGATGTGCGGGCAGCGTTGCAGAGTCAGAATCGACTGGTGCCGGCGGGCCAGGTGGGGGGAGAACCTTCACCGGAGGGCCAGGCCTATACCTTCACAGTGCAACTCCAGGGCCGCCTGCGCTCAGTAGAGGAGTTCGAGAACCTGATCATCAGGCGAATGGGTGATGGCTCACTGATCCGGCTCAAGGATGTGGGTCGCGTGTCCCTCGGGGGTGAAAACTTCAACATCGGTGCCATCGACATCAATGGCGTGCCGTCGGTGGGGATGGCGATTTACCAACTCAGTGGCAGCAATGCCGTGGAGGTATCGGCCGGGGTGGAACAGGTGATTTCGGAATTCACCGCCACGCTGCCCCCCGGGGTGAAGGTGGAGAAGATTTACGACGTCACGGATTTCATCAACGCATCGATCCGTGGTGTGGCCAATGCCCTGCGGGATGCGGTGGTGCTGGTGGTGCTGGTGCTGTTCCTGTTTCTGCAGGACTGGAAGTCAACCCTGGTGCCGGGAATCGCTATTCCGGTGGCTTTGATCGGCACCTTTGGTGGTGTCCTTATTGCCGGTTTCTCGCTGAATCAGCTCACCTTATTCGGGCTGGTGCTTGCCACTGGTCTGGTGGTGGATGACGCGATCACGGTGATTGAAGATACAAGTACAAAGAAGCAGGCAGGGATGGGCGCGATTGAGGCGGCTAAAGCCACCATGGATGAGCTGTTCAGCGCCATCATCGCCACCTCACTGGTGCTGTTTGCGGTGTTCGTGCCGGTGCTGTTCTTCCCAGGTGCCACCGGAACGATCTATCAGCAGTTTGCTGCCACAATTATCTTTTCGGTGGCTATATCTACGTTCAATGCCCTCACCTTCTCGCCCATGCTCTCCGGTCTGCTGCTGGGCATGGAGTCCAGTACTCCCTCCCGGCGCACTTACTTCATCGGTGGTGGCTTCGTGGGCTTCGTCTATGGACTTCTGTCCGCCGGTGGCGGCGTGGTGCCGGTGCTGTTGGCCACGCTGGCAGGCCTGCTGCTTGGCTTCGCTCTGAAGTTGATCACGGGACTGCCCCTGCGCCTGCCCTTTGCCATCGGTGGTGCCGCAACCGGCCTGGTGTTTGGTGGTGTCCCCAATCTCCTGCCGGTGGTGATCTTCACTGCTGTGGGTCTCCTGCTGGGCTTTTTCTTGGAGCCCATCTTTGCCGCGTTCAACCGCTTCTATGCTCAGGTGGAAGGTGGTTATAAAAACCTGCTCAGCCTGGTTCTTCGTTACCGCCGCATCGTCATGGGGCTGCTGGTGGGTGGCATCGCCCTCACAGCGGTGGCCTTCAATGCCATGCCTTCGGGCTTTGTGCCCACTGAGGATCAGGGCTTCGCCATCGGCTTTGTGCAGGCTCCCGACGGCGTGTCGCTGGAGCGCACCGAGGCCATCAATCGTGAAGTTGCGGAGATCCTGCGGTCGGAAGAGGAGAACGGGATTCAAAGTGCAGCTCTGTTCAGCGGCGCGAGCCTGCAGGGCAATGCTCCCAACCGCGGTATTTTCTTCCTCGGCACTGAAAACTGGGATCAACGTCAGTCTCCTGAGCGCAGTGTAGGAGCGATTGTGGAGCGCCTCAACCGCAAGCTTCAGGCGGTGGAAGGCGCCCGTGTGTTTGTTGTGGAGCCGCCGGCAGTGCCTGGGTATGGAACCGGAGATGGTTTCGAGCTGCAACTACTGGATCAGAGCGGTGGTGCTTTCTCCTTGCCCGATCTGGCTGAACAGGCCAACACCCTGATCCGCAACGCCACGCAAACAGGCGTGTTCAGTCGTGTGTTCACCCAGTTCTCTCCGGAAAGCCCGCAATTGGAGGTGATTGTGGATCGTGATCGAATGGCTTCGCTTGGGATTGATTATGGCGACGCCATGAGCACCTTCAGCTTCTACTTCGGTGGCTCTTATGTGAACGACACGTTTGTTGAGGGTCAAGCCAGGCGAGTTTATATCCAGGCTGATGATGCCTACAGGTCGACCCCCGAATCTCTCTCTGAGTTGTTTGTTCGGAATAGTGCTGGCGATCAGGTGCAGCTCTCTGAATTCTTCACCTTGCGCCCCGCCACTGGACCCTCTGTGATTCCAAGGTTCAACCTCTTCCGGGCTGTGCGCGTTGAAGGCAACGCTGCTCCAGGCAGAAGCTCTGGGGATGCGATTAACACCATCCGATCCCAATTTGAGGAACTCAGTGTGCCCGGCCTTGGCTATGACTGGACTGGGATATCGCGAGAAGAGGTGAAGGCGGGGGCCCTGGCTATTGTGATCTTTGCTCTTGGAATTCTGGTGGTGTTCCTCGTGCTCTCAGCTCAGTACGAGAGCTATACCGACCCACTGATCATCCTGATGACGGTGCCTACGGCCATGCTTGGGGCTCTCATGTTTCTGGCCATTCGCGGTGAAGTGCTGAACATCTACGCCCAGGTTGGTCTGGTGATGCTGATCGGCCTGGCGGCCAAGAACGGCATCCTGATTGTGGACTTGGCCAACCAGCGCATGGCTGCCGGGGCCACGGCCCTGGTGGCCGCCCGGGAAGCTGCCCAGTCCCGTCTGCGGCCGATCCTGATGACGGCCATTTCCTCGTTGTTCGGCTTCCTGCCCCTGGTGGTGGCCAGTGGTGCCGGTGCCCGTAGCCAGGCCTCGCTGGGCACGGTGGTATTCGGTGGCCTGTTGATGGCCACTGTCCTCTCCCTGCTGGTCGTGCCTGCGTTCTATGTGGTGATGAAACAGCTGTTCGGCGGCCGTCCCGAGGATGATCCAGGCGGCCCAGAGGCAGGTGACGACGTCCTGGCCGACAACCTCAGCAGCTGATGGCGCGCACCCGCTTCAACGGTGCCATCGCCACAGTGGCCGCTCTGGTGGGTGGCGTCGTCGGGTTGAGTGTGGCCCTGTTGCTGCGCTCCCTGATCCGGAACACTCCGGCCCAGGTGCAATCCACCACCTTTTACTGGTGGATCGTTCTGCTCACCGCCTTCGGGGCCCTGTGGGGCCTGGCCACCCAGACCATGAAGCAGCTGGAGCAGATCCAGGGATACCGCCCACCGACCCTGAAGGCTCCGCGCAGCCCCCAGACCGGCCAGGACCGGGAGACCCGGCAGGCCGCTCCCCAGGGAGAGGATCCCCCTGGGGCGAGCAGGTCCTGAATGGCCGGTTGGATCAGCTCAGCAGCGGATCAGGTGATCACTGTGGGCCGCTCCATCCCCGTACGCGCCTGGATCTCGGCCAGCGCGTCGATGGCGGTGATCAGCTTGCCCAGAGCGGCCTGGGGATCCTGACTCAGGTCGCCGCTGGGTGGCACATAGCTCTCGAGATACACCCGCAGGGTGGCCCCTTGGGTGCCGGTGCCCGACAGGCGCAGCACCACCCGGCTGCCGTCGTTGAGCAGCAGGCGTAGCCCCTGACCGCTGGTGAGGGAGCCGTCCACCGGGTCGGTGTAGGCGAAGTCATCGGCGGTGGCGATGCTGCGGCCGGCGAAGCTCTGGCCCACCAGCGAGGGCTGCATCTCCTTCACTCGGTTGTAGAGGCCATGGGCCGCGTCGCTGGCGATGGCTTCGTAGTCGTGGCGGGAGTAGTAGTGGCGGCCGAAACGGCTCCAGTGCTCCGCCATGATCCGGCTCACCGGCTCCCGCCGTTTGGCGAGGATGTTGAGCCAGAACAGCACGGCCCAGAGGCCGTCCTTCTCGCGGATGTGATCGGAGCCGGTGCCGAAGCTCTCCTCACCGCAGAGGGTGATGCGGCCGGCATCGAGCAGGTTGCCGAAGAACTTCCACCCCGTAGGCGTCTCGTAGCAGGGCAGGCCCAGCTCCCTGGCCACCACATCGGCGGCGGCGCTGGTGGGCATCGAGCGGGCCACGCCGGCCAGGCCATCGGCGTAGCCGGGCGCCAGGGTGGCGTTGGCGGTGAGCACCGCCAGGCTGTCGCTGGGGTTCACGAAGCAGCGCTGGCCCAGGATCATGTTGCGGTCGCCGTCGCCGTCGCAGGCGGCGCCGAAGCGGTAGGCGTCGCTGCCCAGCAGCAGCTCCGCCAGCTCATGGGCATAGGTGAGGTTGGGGTCGGGGTGGCC
>SLIG01000143.1 GCA_007135755.1 Cyanobium sp. | reverse complement strand
GGAAACGGGCCTGCCCACCCCTTGCAACGCCAGGCGTCTGAGGTGGGCTCGCTCAGCCCCGGCTACGCCGGGGCTGAGGCCCAGGGCATTTACACCACTGCTGGGGACGCCAGCCTGGCTCGATCTTGGCCATCCGGTACCGCAACGCATGTGGAAACGACGGCTGAGGGGCTATCGGGCGATGGGGTATTCGCTGGTTTCAGATCAGCAACCCATGCCGAGCTTCTGGTCCTGAAGGAGACCGGCAATCTCTCGGAAGCAACTGCGCTCAAGGGAACCCGGTTCGACTTCGTCAACAGCTCCGCCTACTGCCGAAGGGGATCACACAGCAAGGCCCAGGGCCCAAGGCTTCTCACAGACCTTCTCACATCCAAGCATGCAAGCCCTTGAGACTCATTGCTGTGCACGGGCTCTTGTTGATTGCTTGAGAAGCTTCCCAAGCTGAACGTCGCCGGTTCGAGTCCGGTCACCCGCTTTCAGTCCAGGCCTGAACAGGCCGGGCTCGATCAGGTCCAGCCCGATCGGCCCCCGCCCGATCAGCGCTCCAGCAACCGCCAGAAGCTGCGGCTGGTGGCGAAGTCCTCCCGCAGCCTGCCCACAAAACTGGCGTGGGACTCCACCCCCTGCCAGTCGTCGATGCGGGCATCGAGCAGCTCGCAGGCGCGCAGGTGGCCGGCGGCGTGGCGAAAGCGCTGGCTGCGGCCGCTCGCCAGCGCGAACACCACCAGCGAACGCAGCAGCACCGTGGCCGCCAGGGGATGGCCGGCGCTGAGGCGCTCGGCGGCGGGGGCCAGGATCTCGTAGGCGTCGCCGTCCCAGGCCCGGGCGTGGGCCAGCACATGGCGGGCGGCGCGGGCCAGGGCCGGCCAGCCCACCAGGAACTGCAGCGCCAGCAGCGGCTGGGGGTGGCCCTCGGCCACCGCCAGGGCCTCGGCTTCGGCCTCCACATCCGCGAAGTCGTCGAGGCGCTGGAGGTAGGCCCGCAACCGGGGGATCGCGAGTGTGCGGCAGAAGCACTGCCAGCGGTGCCGCTGCGCCTCCTCGGGGCGGCCGAGGGCCTCAAGCACCGCGAGACGGGCGTCATCCCAGACCGGTGCCGAGAGGCGGGCCGCGGCCGGCGCGGCCCGCTCCAGCACGGCGAGGGCCTGCTCGGCCCGCCCAGCCCGCAGCAGATGCAGGGCCACAGCGGCGGCGGTGTCGGGCCAGCTCAGCTGGCGATCGTCGAACAGCGCCAGGTACGCCTCCACATCACCGCGGGCCTCGGCGATCTGCTCCCAGAGGTGGCGGTCGATGCCGCCGCGCTCGAGCAGGGCGTTCTCCAGCTGGTGCAAGCCCTCTTCTCCCAACAGTGGGGCCAGGCGGGCGATGAGCCCATCGAACGGACCGCAGCCGTTCTCCGCCAGCAGCTCGGCCAGCGACTGGGCCAACGCCTGGGGCGTGATGCGGGCAGCCCTGGCCATCGGCTCCAGATCGGCCGCTGCCCGACGGAACACGCCGATCACCACGCCGGTGGTGTCGGAGCTGCGCGCCAGCACCCCATCGGCCAACTGCAGAAACCGCACCAGCAACGCGAAGGCCAGGGCCGGATCGCTCTCGGCAATCGGCCCGCTGATCGCCCGGTGCTGGGCCTCGAGATCCGCCAGCAACGCCTTGCGTTTGCGCGAATCCACAACAGTGGTGGCACGGGCGATCGCCGCCAGACGCTTGCGCACCTCGCGGGCGGCGTTCTCGCCGCCCTCAGCGGCCGCCAGGGCCAGCCGCAGCCGCCGCTGGATCACCGCACTGCCCCTGCTCACCTCCAGCAGCAGCTCGGCCAGGGCTGGGGCACCGAGCGCCGCGAGGTTGTCAGCGTTGAGGGTGCGCCGGCTGGCCATCACCCCAGTTCAGCGGATGGCGAGGCAGGCTGGAGCCGGGTGCAATCCGAAGCCGTCGCTGGCGGGTACTTCCGGCATGGTTCACCCTTCAGCCATGGGCGCCACCGACCAGGACCTGCCGTCACCCCCAGGGGATCTGGCCGGCCTCTACGACGCCTACAGCCCGGCCGTCTACCGGCTGGCGCTGCGTCTCTTGCGCAACCCCAGCGCGGCGGAGGATCTGGTGCAGGACGTGTTCCTGCGCTACTGGCGCCAGGAGCGCTACGACCCCAGGCGCGGGCCGGTGCTGGCCTACCTGCTGCTGCTCACCCGCTCGATGGCGATCAACCGCCTCAACCAGCAGCGCAACCGCTGGCAGCTGCTGCAGCGCTGGTCGACCCAGCTGCTGGGGGGGCACCAGCGCAGCCCCCACGACTGGGCCGAGCTGGGGGATCTGGCCGAACGCATGCGCGCTGCCCTGGCCCAGATCAGTCCCAGCCAACGCCAGGTGCTGGAGCTGGCCTACTACGAGGGCATGAGCCAGTCGGTGATCGCCGAACACCTGCAGATCCCCCTGGGCACCGTGAAAACCCGCTCCCGCCAGGGGCTGCTGGCCCTGCGCCGGCACCTGCACGATTTCGCCGCCGGCTCCTGCGACCCCCTCGCCATCCCCCCTGCCCTTGCCGATCGCCATGGCCACCTCTGAACACAACCCTGAGTCCCACCGCGATGAGCTGCTGGCCGGCTACGTGCTCGGCGACCTCGATGAACACGAGCGCCAGGAGCTGCGCGAGGCCCTCGCCGCCGATCCTGATCTGCAGGCTGAGCTCGACGAGCTGCGCCTGACCCTGGAGCTGCTGCCCATGGCCCTGCCCGCCGCCAAGGGCCCCCCCGCCCGCCTGCGCCAGCGACTGCTGGGGGCGGAACAGAGCCGCCAGCCCCAGAGCAGGGAGCAGGCCAGACGCTGGCGGCCGCGCCCCGCCCAGCTCGGCCTGGCGGCCATGGCCTGCGCCATGGTGGCCCTGGGCACGCAGGTGCTGCAGCTGCGCGGGGAGATGGCCAGCCTGCGGCAGGAACAGGCGGCCCCCGCCGGGCTGGTTCCGGCTCTGCAGGCCAGCCGCACCCTGCCGTTGCGGGGCACCGAAGGGCATCCGGACCTCTCCGGCCAGGTGGTGGTGAACCCCGGCCAGAGCCACAACCTGCTGGTGATCCGCGGTCTGCCGCCGGCGCCGCCCGCCCATGTGTACCGCCTGTGGGCCAACGTGGGCGGCAGTACCAAGGGCTGCGTGCGCTTCGTGCCCAACGCCGACGGCAGCGTGGCGATGCCGATCCCCAGCCAACCCTCCAGCACGGCCCAGTCCCTCAGCATCACCCTCGAGCCCCTCCGCCCCGATGGCAGCACCCCCGATGGCCCTCAGCTGCTCACCAGTGTCTGAAGCCGCAGGCCCATCCGCCGCCGCGGCCTTCCCGGCCCTACGCCGCGGCCGGGTGGACACCCTGCAGGTGAACCTCGGCTACCGCTGCAACCAGAGCTGCAGCCACTGCCACGTCAACGCGGGGCCAACCCGGACGGAAATGATGGCGTCGGACACCCTGGCTCTGGTGCCGGAGGTGCTCCAGGCGCGCGGCATCGGCACCCTGGATCTCACCGGCGGCGCACCGGAGCTCCACCCCGGCTTCCGGGACCTGGTGGTACAGGCCCGTGCCCTGGGGGTGACGGTGATCGACCGCTGCAACCTCACCATCCTCAGCGAGCCCGGCCAGGAGGATCTGGGCGCCTTTCTGGCCGATCAGGGGGTGACGGTGGTGGCCTCGCTGCCCTGCTACAGCGCCGCCAACGTCGACCAGCAGCGCGGCGATGGCGTGTTCGCGCGCAGCATCACCGGCCTCCAGCAGCTCAACCGCCTCGGCTATGGCGCTGAGGGCTCAGGCCTGAAGCTGGATCTTGTCTACAACCCCCAGGGGCCGAGCCTGCCGCCGCCCCAGGCGGCGCTGGAGGCCGACTACAAGCGCGAGCTGGCCGAGCACTTCGGCATCCGCTTCAACCGCCTGTACACGATCACCAACATGCCGATCCAGCGCTTCGCGGCGGTGCTGCGCCAGCAGGGCCAGCTGGAGGGCTACATGGACGTGCTGCGCGCCAGCCACAACCCGGCCAACCTGGCCCAGGTGATGTGCCGCTCCACCGTCAGCGTGGACTGGCAGGGCTTCCTCTACGACTGCGACTTCAACCAGATGCTGGGGATGCCGATGCCCGGGCTGGACGGCGGCGACGGCGGCAGGAGCCCGCGACGCCACCTGCGCCAGCTGCTGGAGCACGACCCCAGCAACGAGCCGATCGCCGTGGCCGACCACTGCTTCGGCTGCACCGCCGGCGCCGGATCCAGTTGCGGAGGAGCCCTGAGCAGCTGATCAGGACTGGGGGGCGGGCGCCGGCGGGCACTGCTGGGCCTCGAAGTCGCAGCTGTAGATGGCCGGCTTCTGCCAGTGCAGGGGAATCTCCAGCAGATCCCGGGGACCGCTGATGCCCTGGGCCACCAGCACCACCGCCGCCAGCACCGTGGCGGACACGTGCAGCCGCCGCCAGCGCAGGCTGCGCTGGGTTTCGGGCTTGGCCGCCATGGCGAACAACAGCAACCCGATCAGGCCGATGCCGCCCCAGAAATGGGACTGCCAGAAGGCCGGCTCCAGGGGGTTGTCGCTCAGGCGCCACACCTCGGGCTGAAGGCCGAGGCCGATCAGACCGATCCAGCAGAGCAGGGCGAAGCTGGCCCGGTAGGCGGGCTGACGGGCACTCCAGAGAGCGGCGAAGGCCGCGGCCGTGCCGGCCGTCACCAGGGTGAGCAGAGCCAGGCGGGAGGGTCCGCCGGCAAACTCGGCCAGCGGCACCTTGGTGAGGATCACCACCACCAGCGCCACCAGCACGGCCACCACCACCGATCCCGTGAGCCAGCGGCCCAGATCGGCGTGGTCGCGGCCACTGCTCACCGGCAGCTTGCTCTGCCCCAGGCGCCGCTGGCGGGCCTGCACGCCCAGGCGCACCACCATGCCCACCAGCGGGTAGATCACCACCACGGCCAGCGCCGGATGCAGCAGCCACAGCCAGTCAATCGTCTGCAACGCCATCGCCGGCACTCCATCGCGTGGTCTCAAACATGGCGTCCAAGGGCGTCCCTGTCAGGTGATTGGCGTAGTTCGACAGGGTCTTGAAGGCAAGGCCCAGCACCACCTCGAGCACCTGCGCTTCGCCATAGCCGGCGGGTGCTGACCACCCCCTGGGTGGCAGCCATCAGGGTGTGGGCGGCCACGCAGACGAGAGCGAACTGGCGGCAAACAGCTTCTGGAGCGTGAGGTAGGCCTCGAGCACCGGCGGCGCGCTGCTCAACACCGCCAGCAGATTCGGCACCGTGCCATAGGCGGCCTGTGCCTGCTCCAGCAGAGGCCGGGAGGCGGCCGGAGCCGCCTCGATCGTGTGAACGCGATAGGACGGCACGGACAACTCAGCGACGGGGGCCGCAGTTGCCGGTGCGGGCCGGGCCGCAGGGGTTCGCTGAGCGGGTCGGGCCACAGCCACCGGCACCGCATCGGGAGCGTTCGGCGGCGGGGGATGCAGGCCATCCGGTGAGGGAACCCCGCTGGTGGGGCATGGCCTGGGCCGCGAGCGGCAGGGCCGCCAGTGAGATCGTGGCGGCGGCAAGGCCCTGGGAAAGCCGGCGGGAGAGGGAGGTCATGGCGAAGATGGCAAGGGAAAGGTCAATCGGCAGCCGGGGCGTGATCCGCCGACGGCTCCTGCGGCTGACTGTTTTGGGTACCGCTCAACACGCCGCCTGGATTGCGGCGGCCCTGACCATGGCGGCTCCTCAGGGGCTCTGGCGGTTCAGGTCCCAGTCGTAGGGCAGGTAGGTGAGGCGGTAGGCGCCGGCCAGCAACAGCTGCCGCTCCTCGGCGGGGCGGTGGCGGGCGATGAAGCGCAGCACGGCGCTGTCCTTCTCGTGACCCGGCACGGGGACGGCATCGGGGTCAGCCCGCGGCCAGTCCTCGGCGAACCACTCGAAGATCGAGGAGATGGCCACCTCCCCGGCCTCCCGGTCGATCCACAGCCCCTCGCCGCTGGCCAGCCAGCGGTTGGTCTGATCCTCCAGCTGCCGCTCCAGCTCCGGGCCCGTGTAGGCCTCGCGGCGCAGCGGCGGGCAGCTGATCGCCGCGCACACCAGGGCAGCGTGGATGCGGGGCTCGTTGTACTGGCGCCGCAGGATCTGGTGCTCGATCTCATCGAGGGTGAGGCGCAGCCCCATCACCGGGTGGCGGCGCAGTTTCCACACGCCGGGGATGGCCTTGATGCTGGGCCGGATCGGATCGTGATCGATGATCGAGCGCAGGGTGAGGGCGTTGTAGGCGTTGATCAGCAGGGCGATCTGCTCAGCCTCAGACCAAGAGGAGAAGCTCTCGGGGGGGAGGTCGACCAGGGCCTGGAGGTAGCGGTCGAGCTGGGCCGGATCGCGCTGCAGGGCGGCGTAGTCGACCATGCCGCGGTCATCCACCACCCGCTCCAGCACGGCGTTGAAATCGGCGGGATCCAGGGGTGGCTGGGGGGCTTGGGCCGTCGCCGTGGGGCCGCCGCTGGCGGGGCTCAGCAGCGCCTCCGGCCCGCGGTTGCAGCCTGCGGCCCCGAGCAGCAGCACGCCGCAGAGCAGGACCAGCGGGGCGCGATGGCGAGCAGGGAGCATGGCGTGAGGCCGCAGGCGGATGGTGGGTTTACCGCTGAATGGCCGGATCGGTTCGCCCGCGGCGCCACTGGATGCCACTGAGCAGCAGCCCCGCCAGCAGAGGCAGCCACAGCAGCAACCGCTCGGCGGTGGAGAGCTGCCAGTCCGGCAGGCGGGAGGGCAGCACGAAGTACACGAAAGCCGAGAGGCTCACCAGCCTGGCCCCCCAGTTCTGGCTGGGCACGGCGAAGGGCATCAGCCAGATGAAGTACCAGGCATGGACCACCGGCGAGACCAGCAGCAGCGCCAGGAGGTAGCGCCAGGCGAACACCCCCAGCCGCGCCGTGGTCGCCAGCAGCACCGCCAGCACCACCAGAAGCAGCAGCCCGTGCACGGCGTTGGTCTGCAGCGTGGCGGGCCAGAGCTGGGCGACCCAGTGGGGCAGCCACTCGGCACTGCGTCCGTAGCGGATGAACGTGGAGCCGGTGGGCAGCAACGGGCAGGCCGGTCCCCGGCAATACACCAGGGCCCCCAGCAGCAGCGGCGCCAGGCCCAGCAGCGCCGTGCTGAGCACGGGCGCGGGACGCCGGAACTGCCGCCAGCGGCTCATTACCCGATGCAGCAGCAACGGCAGGGTGATCCACTTCAGGGCCACGCTGAGGCCCAGCAGAAGATCGATCCAGGCCTGGATGCGGGGGCCCCGGGCCGGGGGATCGCGCTCGGCCAGCAGCCAGCCCGCCACCAGGGGCAGCAGGAACCAGCTGTCGTAGTGGCCGCCGCCGCTGATGCCGTAGATCACCAGTGGATTCCAGCCGTAGAGGGCCGCCCGCAGGGCCCCGAAGCGGGCGGCGAGCAAGCTGCAGATGGCCAGGTCGGCGGCCAGGAAGGAGAGCTTGAACAGCAGCACCTGCTGGGCCAGGGCGGCATGCAGCCGGAAGAGCAGCTGGGCCAGGGGCGGGTAGATCGCCGTGGTGTCTGGATGGTTGATCTGCCCCCACCAGGACGTGCGCAGGGCCTCCAGAGCCGGGGCATCGGGCGGCAGGTGGTAAGGGCTGAAGCCCTGCAGCTGGATGCCGCCCTCCCAGAGGTAGCGCCAGATGTCATCGCCGGGCTCCATGGGCAGCAGCAGCAGCCGGGTGAGCACCGCCACGGCCCAGAACGTGGTGCGCGGAATCGCGGGCAGAAACCAGGAGAGGACGAAACCGAGCCCCATCACCACCGCCGCCCTCCAGAACGGCAGCAGCTGGGCGGGGTCGAACAGATCGCCGTGGGGAGCCATCAGCAGCGCCCCACCGATCAGCAGCAGGGCGCTGATCGGCAGCGGCAGGCGGCGCAGCCACTGGAGCCGTTGCCCATGCCCCAGAGATGTCAGATCCATCGCTGCAGCCACAACCGGCCGAGGGTGGTGAGGATCACCCACCCCGCTCTGAGGCTGGCGCCCCAGCGGCCGGAGATCTTGGAGCGGCCGGCCAGGCGCGGCCGATGGCGGACGGGAACCTCGCGGACGCGCAGACCCAGCTCGATGGCCCGCACCTGCATCTCCAGGGTCCAGCCGTAGCCGCGGTCGCGCATCCCCATGGCCTCGAAGGCCGAGCGCCGCAGCAGCCGCAGGGGCCCCAGATCGCGGTAGCGGAATCCCCAGCCCAGGGCGATCAGCGCCGTGGCCAGGCGGTTGCCCCAGTGCTGCAGAGGCGTCAGCGCTGCGCGCCCCGCAGCGGTGGCGGTGCGATCACCCAGCACAAGGTCGTGGTCAGGCAGCAACGGCAGGAAGCGCGGCAGCTCCTCGAGCGGATCGCCGCCGTCACCATCGCAGAACAGCAGCCAGCGCACCGCCGGATCGAGGGCCTGGCAGCCCCACCAGCAGGCCCGCCCGTAGCCCGGCCTGGGTTCGCTGAGCAGCTCCACCCCCAGCTCGCGGGCGATGGCGGCGCTGCGGTCACGGCTGCCGTTGTCGACGACCCGGATGCGGCGCAGACCCTGGCCCTGCAGCTGACCGATCACATGGGCGAGCGTGGCTTGCTCATCGCGCACCGGGATCACCACCTGAATGCTGTCCAGCAGGGCCGGGGCGGCCGCTCGTGGCGGGTGATCCATGGTCATGGCCGGTCGCGGGTTGGGCACCGATTGCCTGCGGCAGAGGAGGATCGCGGCTGATGGCAGTACCCGTCAGAGGGCCTGCCGGTTTTCCACTCGCCCGTGCCCCCAGCCTGACGGGCAATCCGCGCCGAGGCTTCACCGGTACCAACGGGGACGAGCCTGTCGCATGACCCCACCCCTGCCCGAACCCAGCGGCCGGCGCCCCCGCTGGCGCCAGCTGCTGCTGATCGCCGCCATCGCCCTGGTGGTGGCCCTGTTCTTCGGCCTGGGCCTGCACCGCCAGCTCACCCTCGAGGGGTTGCAGCGCGCCCATGGCGCCCTGCTGGAGCGGCGGGCGCAGTCGCCCCTGCAGGTGGCCGGGGCCTACATGCTGATCTACGTGCTGGTCACGGCCCTGTCGCTGCCGGGGGCTGCGGTGCTCACCCTGGCCGGCGGAGCGATCTTCGGCCTGGGGCTGGGCACGCTGCTGGTGTCGTTCGCCTCCAGCCTGGGCGCCTTGCTGGCCTTCCTGGTGGCCCGCACCCTGCTGCGCGATCTGGTGCGGCGCCGCTTCGGCCGCCAGCTGGCGCCGATCGAGGCGGGCGTGGAGCGCGATGGGGTGCTCTACCTGCTCAGCCTGCGGCTGGCTCCGGTGTTCCCCTTCGTTCTGATCAACCTGCTGATGGCGCTGACGCCGATGCGGGCCGTCAGCTTCTACCTCACCAGCCAGCTGGGCATGCTGCCCGGCACCCTGGTGTACGTGAACGCCGGCACCCAGCTGGCCCAGCTGCGCGGCCTGAGCGGCATCCTCAGTCCCCCGCTGCTGGGCTCGCTGCTGCTGCTGGCCCTGTTCCCCTGGCTGGCGAAGGCGGCCACCCGCCGCTGGCAGGTCTGGCGGCTCTATCGCCCCTGGCGGCGCCCCCGCCACTTCGACCGCAACCTGATCGTGATCGGCGCCGGCGCGGCGGGGCTGGTGACCTCCTACATCGCCGCCACCGTGAAGGCGCGGGTGACGCTGGTGGAGCGCTCCGCGATGGGCGGCGACTGCCTCAACACCGGCTGCGTGCCCAGCAAGGCCCTGATCAGCTCGGCGCGGCTGGCGGCCCGCATGCGCCGCGCCGACCGCTACGGCCTCGAGCCGGTGGAGCCGCGCCTCAGCGTGCGCCAGGTGTTCGCGCGGGTGACCGCCAAGGTGGAGGCGATCGCGCCCCACGACAGCGTCGAGCGCTACGAGGGCCTGGGGGTGGAGGTGCTGCGCGGTCAGGCCCGCCTGCTCGATCCCTGGACCGTGGCGGTCCAGGGGCCCGAGGGGGAAGAGCAGACGCTCACGGCGCGCGCGATCGTGCTGGCCACCGGCGCCGAGCCGGTGGTGCCCGACTGGCCGGGGAGCGATGCGGTGCCGCTGCTCACCAGCGAAACGGTGTGGAGCTGGCTGGGCAGCTGTGCCCTGGAGCGGCCGCGACTGGCGGTGCTGGGGGGCGGGCCAATCGCCTGCGAACTGGCCCAGGCCCTGGCCCAGCTGGGCCTGCCGATCACCCAGATCCAGCGCAGCCAGCGCCTGCTGAGCAAGGAAGACGCGGACGTGGCCGCCGAGGTGCAGCAGGCCCTGGTGGAGGACGGCGTGACCCTGCTGATGGGCGCCACGGTGCTCGGCTTCGAGCGCCAGCCCGGCCCCCAGGGGGCGATCACGGTGCGGGTGCGGCAGGGGGAGGAGCAGCGGGCCATCGCCTGCGATGCCGTGCTCTGTGCCCTGGGCCGCCGCGCCCGGCTCACGGGCTACGGCCTGGAGGAGCTGGGCATCCCCACCGGCGCCACGGTCACCACCAACGCCTTCCTGCAGACCACCTACCCCAACATCTATGCCGCCGGCGACGTGGCCGGGCCGTTCCAGTTCACCCACACCGCCGCCCACCAGGCCTGGTATGCGGCGGTGAATGCCCTGTTCGGCAACCTGCGCGCCTTCAAGGCCGACTACCGGGTGATTCCCCGGACCACCTTCACCGAACCGGAGGTGGCCACGGTGGGGCTCACCGAAACCGACGCCGCGCAGCAGGGCATCGCCGTGGACGTGACCCGCTTCCCCCTGCACGAACTCGACCGCGCCATCGTGGAGAGCGCCGAGCAGGGCTTCGTGAAGGTGCTCACCCAGCCCGGCAGCGACCGCATCCTGGGCGCCACGATCGTGGGCGAGCACGCCGGCGAACTGCTGGCCGAGTTCGTGCTGGCGATGACGTGGGGCCTGGGGCTGGGCAAGATCTTCGCCACCATTCACGCCTACCCCACCATGGCGGAGGCCAACAAGTCCGCCGCCGCCAGCTGGAAGAAGCAGCGCGTGCCCCACCACCTGATGCCCTGGCTGCGCCGCTACCACGCCTGGCGACGGCGCGGCTGAGTCCCCCGAAGCCCTCCTGTCCAACCCCCTGCACCCTTCCATGGCCAGCCCCACCCGCACCAGCCGCGACACCCCTGCCACCTCCACCACCAGCTGCTGCAGCCCCACCGCCACCAGCCCGGCGGACCACAGCACTCCTGATAGCAGCCCCACCGACGTCAGCCGCGGCGTGCAGGCGTACTACGGCGCCACCCTGAGCAGCAGCGCCGACCTGCGCACCGATGCCTGCTGCGACGCCAGCAGCGTGCCAGCGGCCCTGCGTCCGCTGCTGGCCCGCATCCACCCCGAGGTGCTCTCGCGCTATTACGGCTGCGGCCTGGTGGTACCGCCGCTGCTGGAGGGCCTGCGGGTGCTGGATCTGGGCTGCGGCAGTGGCCGTGATGTGTACCTGCTGGCCCAGCTGGTGGGACCCGGCGGCGCGGTGGTGGGGGTGGACATGACGCCGGAGCAGCTGGCGGTGGCCCGGCGGCACCAGCAGCACCACGCCGAGCAGGTCGGCTTCGCCAACGTTGAGTTCCTGGAGGGCCGCATCGAGCGGCTGGAGGAGCTGCCCCTGGAGCCCGGCAGCTTCGATCTGGTGATCTCCAACTGCGTGGTGAACCTCTCGGCCGACAAGCTGGCCGTGCTCCAGGGGGTGCGGCGCCTGCTCAGGAGCGGGGGCGAGTTCTATTTCGCTGATGTCTACGCCGACCGGCGCGTGCCCAAGGCCCTGCGCCACGATCCGGTGCTCTACGGCGAATGCCTCAGCGGCGCCCTCTACTGGAACGACTTCCTGCGCCTGGCCCGCCAGGCCGGCTTTGCCGATCCCCGCCTGGTGAGCGACCGGCCCCTGGCGATCACCGATCCCGAGCTGGCCGCCCGCACCGGCGCCATCCGCTTCTTCTCCGCCACCTACCGGCTGTTTCACCTCCCCGAACTGGAGGACGCCTGCGAAGACCACGGCCAGGCGGTGATCTACCGCGGCACGATTGCCGAATACCCCCACGCCCTGCCCTTCGACAAGCACCACTGGATCGAGGCCGGCAAGGTGTTTCCGGTGTGCGGCAACACCTTTCGGATGCTGGCCGAGAGCCGCCTGGCGCCCCACTTCCAGTTCATCGGCGATTTCAGCCGCCACTACGGCCTGTTCGAAGGCTGCGGCACGGCCATCCCCTTCGGCGGGCCGGCCGAACCTGTGGCCTCGGCAGCGGACGTCTCCGCGGCCGGCGGCTCCTGCTGCTGAGCGACCCTCAGCGGTAGAAACGGGCCAGGGTGGCGGCGGGCACCCCCAGCCAGTAGGCAAACCGCAGAGCCCACATCAACAGGATGGTGGACACAATCCCATGGCCCAGCCAGCGGCGCGGGGATGTCAGCACCGGCGGGCGCAGGCAGACGGGTGGGCCCAGGCGTTTCAACCGAGCCGAGAGGTCGATGTCCTCCATCAGCGGCTGCGCGGCAAAGCCGCCGGCCTGCCCGTAGGCCCAGCGGGTCATGACCATGGCCTGATCGCCGGTGGCGATGCCGCTGAGCCGGGAGCGGAGGTTGATCGCGAAGGACACCAGCGCCAGCAGGCGCCGCGAACTGTCGATGCGCACGTCGAAGCGGCCCCAGCAGCGGTCGTCCCGCAGGGCGTGGCGCACCAGCTCCAGGGCGCCGTCCGGGAGTCGGGTGTCGGCATGCAGGAACAGCAGGATCTCGCCACGGGCCCGCTCCGCCCCCAGCCGCAACTGCCGGCCCCGGCCCCGAGGAGCGGCGATCACCGCCAGCCCGGCCTGTTCGAGCAGGTCCACGGTGTGGTCGTCGCTGCCGCCATCCACCAGCAGCACCTCGGCCCCGCGGGCTGCCAGGGCCTGCCAGGTGGGAATGCACTGCGGGATCAGCCGCGCCTCATTCAGCACCGGGATGATCACGCTGACACGCGGGTCAGCGGCGGTCGTTCCACGGGGGCGGACCGACAGGGGCGGATCGTGGGCAGGTGCCAGGAAGGGCCCGGTTGGCTCGGGATCTGGCGGCGGTCTTCCGTGCAACGCCATGGGTCTGACAGGGATCGGGGACGAGTGGCGGCCGGCTCCTAGCCGCGGGCGCCAGCCAGGTAGGCGGCGGTGATCGGCGAGCGGGGCGCGGCGAACACCGCATCGGCGCTGCCCTGCTCCTCCAGATAGCCCACGCCGTCCCGGTTCCAGAACACGGCCACATCGTCGGCCAGACGGCGGGCCTGGGCCAGGTTGTGGGTCACGATCAGGATCGTGACGCTGCCCCGCAGGGACGCCACCAGCTCCTCCACCACCGCGCTGGCGAGCGGATCGAGGGCACTGCAGGGTTCATCGAGCAGCAGCACCTCCGGCTCCAGCACCAGGGCCCGGGCCAGGCAGAGGCGCTGCTGCTGCCCCCCCGACAGCTCACTGGCCGGCCGGCCCAGGCGATCCTTCACCTCCTCCCACAGGCCCACCCGCTGCATGGCCTGCCGGGCGGCGTCCTGGCGGTCGGCGCGGCGGCCCATGCCGTGGTGGCGCAGGGGAAAGGTGAGATTGCGGCCGATCGAGAGCGGCAGGGGATTGGGCCGTTGCACGATCAGGCCGACGCGGCGGCGCAGGGCGAGCACATCCAGCCCGGAGCGCAGGATCTCCTGGCCGTCGAGCCGAATGCTGCCCCGCAGGTCGCAGGCGGGGTTGAGGTCGTGCAGGCGGTTGAAGCAAGCCAGCACGGTGCTCTTGCCGCAGCCCGACGGCCCCACGATCGCCAGGATCCGCCCCCGCCGGGCCTGGAGGCCCACGCCGCTGACGGCCGGCCGGCCGCCGTAGCGCACCGACAGGTCACACGCTTCCAGGCAGAGGTCCGGGTCGGTCATGGTCAGAGGGCGGCAGAGCTGAGGGAGCCGAGCCAGCGCTGGGCCGCCCAGCCGGTGAAGCCGTTGATCAGCAGCACCAGGGCCACCAGCACCAGGGCCGTGGCCGCGGCCTGGGAGGCGCCGCCCGGAACGTTCATGGCCAGGTCGAAGATGTGCACCGACAGGGCCCGGCCTGAATCCAGCAGAGAGCCGGGCAGCCGGTCCACATAGCCGCTGGTGAACAGCAGGGCGGCGGTCTCGGCCAGGGCGCGGCCGATGCCCAGGATCAGCCCCACCGCCAGGCCGGGCGCGGCAGCCGGCAGCACGATGTGCAGCAGCGACACCCGCTGAGGCAGGCCGAGGGCGGCGGCGGCCAGGCGGTGTTCGGCGGGCACGGCGCGCAGGGCCGTCTCCATGCTGCGGATCAGGAGCGGCAGCACCATGCAGGCCAGGGTGAGCCCGCCCGAGAGGATCGAGAAGCCCAGCCCCAGGGTGATGCTGAAGAAGGCATTGCCGAACAGGCCGAAGACGATCGACGGCACCCCGGCGAGGGTGTCGAGCGAGTAGCGCACCAACGGTCCGAAGCCCCGGTGCCCGCGCTGGAACTCGGCCAGGAAGAGGGCCGTGGCCAGGCCGATCGGCACGCTCACCGCCAGGCACACCCCCAGGATCAGCAGGGTGGAGATCAGGATCGGGCGGATCCCGCCGCTGCGGCCGGCATCGATGGGCAGCTCCACCAGGAAGGCCCAGCTCAGCCGGGGCAGGCCCTGCCGCAGCAGGTCGGCCACGATCCAGCCGATCGTCCCCACCACCAGCAGGGCCACCAGCCAGGCCAGCAGGGCCAGGGCCGTGTCGATCGCCCGATCGAAGCAGGCGGCGCCGGAGCTAGCCATGGCCGGGGCTCCGCTGCAGACTCGCCGCCAGGGCCATCACCACCGCCACCACGCCCATCAGCACCAGGCCGCCCACAAACAACACCGCGCGGTGCAGGTCGAGGGCATAGCCGAGCTCAAGGGCGATGTTGGCCGTGAGCGTGCGCACCGGATCGAACACGGCGGCGGGCACCTGAATCACGTTGCCCGCCACCATCAGCACGGCCATGGTTTCGCCCAGGGCCCTGCCGCTAGCCAGGATCACGGCGCTGAGCAGCCCGCCCCGGGCGACCGGCAGCACCACCCCCTCCAAGGTGGCGCGGCGCGACAGCCCCAGGGCGGCGGCGGCCTGCAGGGATTCGGCGGGCACCTCGCGCACCGCCTGCTCGCTGAGCAGGGCAGTGGTGGGCAGGATCATCACCGTGAGGCAGAGAATGCCGGCCAGCAGGCTCTGACCTGGGGGGTGCCACTGGCGGATCAGGGGGGTGAGCACCACCAGCCCCCAGAACCCCACCACCACCGAGGGGATGCCGCCCAGCACCTGCAGCAGCTGCCGGTGCAGCCCGCCCAGCCGCGGTGGGCCGTAGCTGGTGGCGAACAGGGCCGATCCCAGGCCCAGGGGCGCGGCCAGCAGCACGGCCCCGCCGCTGGAGAGCAGGGTGCCGGCCAGCATCGGCAGCAGGCCGTATTGGGCATCGGCGCCGCCGGCGGCAGGATGCCAGCCGGGATCATGCAGGAAGCGCAGCGGCCCGAGCTGATGCAGGGCGGGCCAGGCCTCGCGCAGCACGAACAGCAGGATCAGGGCCACGATCAGCGCCGCCACCGCCGAGAGCAGCCGCAGGGTCCACAGCAGCGGCCGATCAGGGTGCCGGTGGAACGAAGAACTGGGCTTCAACAAGATCGTTGACCTCCGAGGAGCTTGCGTAGGCGAGGAAAGGGGGCACCCCGGCCGCCGCCGGCGGCTGGATCACCAGATTCAGGGGCCTGGACAGCGGATAGCGCCCGGAGCGCACGTTCTCCAGGCTGGGGGCGATGCCGGCCAGGGGCAGCAGCCGGATGGCCGTTCCCGCATCCGCCTCCTGGCTGGCGGTGCCGATCGACACGTAGCCGAGCGCGTGGGGATCGGCCGCCACGGTGAGGATGCCCTGCTGGTTGTCGCCGATCACCACCGACGCACGGATCCGGCGGTTGTCGAGCCGGAAGTGCTCGAGGAACAGCTCCAGGGTGGAGCGCCCCTCCGCCTTGGTCACCACCGTGATCGCCGCATCCGCACCGCCCACCTGCCGCCAGTTGGTGAGCGAACCGGTGTAGATCGACCGGATCTGGCCGTCGCTGAGGCTCCGCACCGGATTGGCAGCATTCACGATCAGGGCGATCCCATCGATGGCGATCGTGGTGGCCTGCAGATTCGCCTCCTCCGGCTTGAGCGCCCTGGACACCAGACCGATCTGGGCCGTGCCGGTGCGCGCGTCGGCGATCCCCCGGGAGGAGCCGCCGGTCTGCACATCGACGCGGGTGCCGGGATGGCTGGCCTCGTAGCGCTTGGCGATCTCGGCGGCCAGGGGGGCCACCGTGCTGGATCCGCTGAGGGACAGCTTCAGATCACTGGTTCTGCCGCAGCCGCCAAGGGCGCTCATCACAGCCAGGCCGGCCACGGTCCAGGGGATCACGGACCGTCGCCGTCGCCTCGCGCCATGGGCTGGGACTGGTTTGGGGTGCAGGGCCATGGAAGGAGGGTCGCCGAGATTCAGGGACGGGCCTGGGACTGAGAAGCAGCGGAGCCAGGCAGCAGCCGGCGCGCCAGCAGCACCACCAGGGCCGACCCCAGCGCCAGTCGGTCGACGCTGCCGGCCAGGACCGTGGCCGGTGCCGTTGGCAGCAGCAGTTCAGCAATCACGTAAGCCAGCACGAACAGCGCCATCCCGGCCGGATGGTGCAACGGGGCTGGATCGAAGCTGCTGCACATGGGCTCGCCACTGCTGTTGAACGTCATCGAGATCGGCGCCCCAGTCGATGGCCACCTGGCTGGCGATCTCCAGGTCACGGTCCTCGAGCGCCTGCTCCAGGGGCTCGTTCCTGGCTGCCAGGGCCCGGTCACGCTCCAGCAGCAGGGCCTCGATCGCCGGCGCATAGAAGCGCAGGAACTGCTCCAGCCAGGCGCTGAAGCGGGGGTCGGCGTCGCTGCCCGCCAGACTGAAGCGCCGCACCAGCTCGGCGCATGGGCCGGCCGGCAACCAGGCATCGTTGGCCACCCAGCGATTCACGGTGAACAGGCTGAGCGGCAATCCCCGCGGATCGAGGCCGATGCCCAGCAGATGGGTGAGCTCGGAGCCGGGATCGGCGCGCATGAACAGATGCAGATGACCGTGCTCAGCGCCAGGCCGGTGGCAGTGGTAGTAGGCCTGGCCACCGCTGAGGGGATCGCGCCAGTCGTCCTCGGGGTAATGGCGCTCAGCCAGCACCACCCCGTCGCCGGTGCAGGCGCGCACCAGCGAGCCATGCCGCTCGTTCACCCTGAGCCAGTGGCGGAGGCTGCGGCAACCGGCCTGGTAGCGCTTGCGCATCGGCTACTGGGCAGGGCCGCAGCCAGCGGATTTCGCCGCACCACAACTGCCCTTCTTGCCCGCCGCACAGCCACCGGCCTTTTGTTCCTGCTTGCCCCCACACCCCCCGCGGGGGCCGCAGAGGCCGGCGCAGGCGGGAAGGGTGAGGGCAGCGGCGGACAGGGCCGCGACGGCCAGGCCGGAGCGCAGGCGGGAGGAGAGGGAAGGCATGAACGGAATGGCAACCGTGCTGTCTACCGCCAGCAGTCCCGTTCGGATTGCCCTCAACCCACCAGCTCGGGCACCGCGGCCGGCGGGGCCAGCTGGATGGGTAGGGCGCTGCGCCGGAACCAGCCCTGCGCCGGCAGCGGACACAACAGGGCCACCAGCACCGCCAGCAGGGCCCGGGGTTCCCTAGGGGCCTGCCGCACCGGCCAGCGCGCCACCTGGCGGTAGAGCAGGCTCTGGCGCCGCTCGCGCTCTGCGGCGGATTGGCCCAACCAGCCGGCCCCCAGCCGCATCTGCTCACCGCGGCGCTCCAGGCGCTGGCCCTGCAGCGGCCAGTCGTTCCCGGTCAGTGCCGGACTCAGAAGGGACAGGGGCCGCTCCAGGTCTGGTCCCGGGCCGGGATGGTCAACAAGCCGCCAGGCGAGTTCCAGCCCCTGTTCACTGATGGCCGTGAGCCGGGCCGGCCAGCGCCGGCCGTGCTGCTCGAGCCACACCTGGCCAGCGATGGGCTGGAACCACACCTCCACGCCGCTGGCAGGCCGATCCCAGCAGGCCCGCAGGGCTGCCAGCAGGCTGAGCATCGCCAGGCCACTCCACACCAGGGGCAGGGCGGGAGCGCCCCCCCGCAGCAGCAGCTGGAGATTGAACAGCTGCAGGGCCAGCAGAGCGACGAGCGGGATCGCCAGGGCGGCTGCCGGCATCCAGCGTTGCGGCGATGCCGTTTTGGGCGTGACCCGGAAGCGCCGGGGCCGCCCCGCCAGGGTGCTCAGCACGGCGTGCAGCAGCGGCGCCAGAAACACCCAGCGGTAGAGCTCAGGCAGCAGAGCCGAGCGGGATCCGCGGCTGAACCAGCGCACCAGCAGCAGCTGGGCCACCACCAGGGGCAGGGCCAGCGTCAGCCAGCCGTCATCGCGCAGCACCAGGGGCGGCACCCGCAACACCCCGAAGCTCAGCGGCAGCAGCAGCAGGCACAGCTGGGGCAGCACACTCAACCAGTGCAGGATTCCCTCCAGGTAGGCCAGGCGCTGCAGCGGGGAAAGCCCGACGATGGTGAGCGGGCTGGCTGAGGTGCGCAGGATCTGCAGCGTGCCGCTGGCCCAGCGGCTGCGCTGCCGGGCCATCGCCGCAATGGTGGGAGGCGCCAGGCCTGCACTGAGCTTCTCATTGAGATAAACGCAGCGGCAGCCGGCGGCACTGAGCCGGATCCCGGTGGCCAGGTCCTCCGAGGAGGTGGCCGTTTCAAACCCGCCCACCTGCAGCAGCGCCCGGCGGCGCATCACGAACGACGTGCCGGCGCAGACCACGGCACCCACCCCCTGACGAACGGGCTCGATCCAGCGGTAGAAGTGCTCCTCGTCCGGCATCAGCCAGCGCTCGAGGCCCAGATTGCGGATCACGGGATCGGCGTTCATGTAGCACTGGGGGGTCTGCACCAGGGCCACCCGCGGATCGTCGAAGAGGCCCACACAGCGGGCCAGAAAGTCGTGCTGGGGCACCACATCGGCGTCGAACACCGCCAGCAGATCGCCATCCAGCTCCGGCAGCACCTGGTTGAGGTTGCCGGCCTTGGCCTGGTGGCGCTCGACCCGGCTGCGGTAGCGGCAGCCCAGCCGGGAGCAGAGCCTCTCCAGCTCCGGGCGGGCCGCGTCGTCGAGCAACCACACCGAGAAGCGCGGGTAGGCCATGGCCAGGCAGCCGCCCAGGGTGCGCTCCACCAGCTCCAGCGGCTCACCGCAACTGGTCACGAGCACATCCACGGCGGGCAGGGCCCGGGGATCGTGGGTCCAGCGCTGGGCCAGCCGCTGGGCCGCCTGCTCCGCCTCGCGGGCCACCGGCGGCTCGCGGAACCAGGCCAGCAGCAGCTGCAGCAGGCCATGGCCGAGCAGGCTGGTTTCCGCCGCCAGCATGGTGAGACTGATGGCGGTGGCCAGCGGCGTGCTCAGGTTGAGGGTGCTGGTGGCGCGCCAGGCGAGGTAGCCGAGGCTGAGCAGCACGATCAGGGCGATGGCGCTGCGGCGCGCAGCCATGGGCAGGCTGGCCTCAGGGCGGCGGCGCAGCCAGAGAACCCAGGCCAGCACCAGCAGGAATGGCGTCCAGACCGGTGCACCGCCAGCCGCGCCCTGGAGCAGGACAACGGCCGCCAGGGGAGGCAGGATCGCCAACCAGAACACCCAGCGTCTGCTGGAGAACGAGACCCGCCGGTCCCCTTCCTGAACCGCGCCGGTGATGGGTTTGCACACCATGGGGCGTCAAGGACGAATCAGCGGGCTCGCTGCATTCCCAGTCTGTGGGGAACGCCGTGAGTGGCGCGAGCGCACGGGAACGCCCTGACTACCGCTGAGGCCGCCCGCTGGATGAGGGGACGACCAAACGCATGGGGCGCCTGACTCAGGCGCGGGGTTTGATCAGCTGCAGCACCTGGGGCCCGGTGGCCGCCAGGCGGCGTTCACAGTCCAAGGCCGCCAGGATGGCCCTCGCCGACTGTTCAATCTCCCCGGCGGCAGCGGCAGCCCTGGCCTGGTTGTCGAGTTCGCGGATGCGGGCCTTGAGTTCCATCTTCTGATCGCGATCGCCCTGAACGGCAGCGGAAGCAACAGCGATTGCGGGCGCGGGACGTGAATAGGGCAGGGAGGTTGTGGTCACGATGGAGGGCAAGAGAACGAGAGCCTGAACCGGCCGCATCTGATCCCGGCCCGATGAGCATAGCGATGGTGACCTTAATCCTCCATGGCTCCAGACCATGAACCGGTAGGACTGCAGGCGCAAAACCAGCGGACAACGTCCAGGGTAGTCCCAGAACTGGCATCTACACGTTGGCCTTATGTTGGGCAATCAAAGACAGCAGGGCCTCACAAGGGCCATACCGATCGATCGGTAGATGAGAACAGCTCGAGCCGGGCAGGTCGACCCTGGGGCGGCCCAGAGGGAATGAAATTCAGGTGCCGGGTTCTTCGCAGTGGCCGCCCAGAGCGGCGATCTGTTCACGCAACACCTGTTCGCGCTGGCGGTCACCCCTGGTCAAGGCAATCGCGAGAGCAAACTGCAACTTCTCCCGTTGATGATCCCCTTCATCGCAGCGGGAGATCGGAGCGGCGTTCGTGCAGGTGGGTGAGCCGCCGCGGTGGGAGCCAATGGGATGACCGGGAGTTGTGAGGGCAGCTGCGTGGGCAGTGGCGTGGGCGGGAGTGGGGAATGTCATGCGCTCACTTTCT
>SLIG01000150.1 GCA_007135755.1 Cyanobium sp. | reverse complement strand
CCCTTGATGTCGTGAGCCAGGGCAGCGATGCCCTCGGTGATCGACCAGATTCCTTCCAGCCGCAGGGCATTGATTGCCAGGCTGCGCAGCGTAGCCAGGATCTGAACACCGTTGTCCTCCCGGTAGCGGTGGGCGTCTTCCCGCAGCGGCACATCCCGCACCCATTGCCAGCTGTTCTCGATTGACCAGCGCTGCCGGATGGCTCTGAGGAGGGCCTTGGCTCCAGTGCGCAAACTCGAGACGTAGTAACGGGTCTCGTCTTGCGGCTTGCCCTCGCGGGTGCCATGGCTGCGCACGGCGATGATCGTGGCGCTCCCCGGCCACTGCTCCATCACCCACTCCGGTGCCGGCATCGCCCGCAGGTTCCAGGTGATGTCGCGGCCCCGTTTGATTTCCCGCTTGCTGGTGTGCCAGGGGATCCGCCGGCCGTAGGTGAGCCGGTCTCTGATCAGGCGAAATCCCTTGCGGCGGCCGTGTTTGACAGCGATCAGGAAGTCAGCACCGCGCTGGGCGAGGTAGCGGAAAAAGGGCGGTTCGCATGCAGCGCGTCGGCCTGCACCAGGGCACCCTCCAGTTCGACTGCCTCCAGCAGCTGGCGCAGGGCCTGGATCTCGCCACTGGCATCGGTGGCGTAGGTGGTCTGGGCGATCGCCACGCCCAGGCTCTTGGAGTAGAGGCTCACCTGGGCGTAGGCGCAGCCTTCCGCTTGCGGTTGAACCGCGCCGCGCCTGAGGCGCTCTCAGCGATGGAGCCCCGCAGCGTCTTGCCGTCACACACCAGGGTGTCGAGCTCCTCGGCCACGCCCGACTGGGCCGCCATCCAGTCGCACAGCAGGGTTTCAAAGCCCGGCACATCCAGCTGGGCCAGCAGCAGCCGGAACGTCGAGTCCGATGGCGACTTGCCGAAGTCAGTGCCCAACAGCTCGTTGAGCGTCTGCCGGTGGCGTTTGGCAAAGCGCTCCATCCCCACCAGCGAACCCTGGCCGCTCAGGATCGAGAGGATCGCCACCAGCAACATCCACCACTGCGGGAAGCGAATGCCTCGCCGCATCCGGCAATCGGGCAGCGCCTTGAGGAAGCTGATCAGATCGCTTGAAGCAGCAGGCGTGTTGGCGGGCTGGGAGGCCAAGGGGCAGATGCGGTTCCCGCACACGACACCGTAGGCGCGACGCCCCAGCCAGGACTACCGGGACAGACTTCTAATAGGTAATAGGCCCTGGGTCGGGGCGGGCTCGTGTTGGTTGATTGCGGCCCACCAAACCATGAGCAGAACGAATGGCATCTGACGCATACGATGCACTGGGACACCTCTATACAACTTCAGAACAGTGACCGATCGGAGCAATGGCACAGCTGGTGACTGATCTTGGTGATGGTCGATCGGTTTACGAGTTTTGTGATCCTAAAAGCGTGATCAGGAATCAGTGAGTCCTGCGAGCGAAGTAGCAGCAGTAGATGGTCAATGAAACGCCGGAGAGAATTTTGAACACCATGCCGATGTCGTTGGTGACCGGTCTGCAGCGAATCAGGGGTGCATCTACGGAAAGAGAGAGGAGTGCCATGAGTTGAGTCGCGGGCTCGCCAACGACGGCATGTGCCACCATTACCCATCCCCTCGCAGCGGGTATCGGGTATGGGTAATAATAGTATAATCGCTGCTACCTTGCTTCCTCCCGGCATCTTCGTGAACTGATGATACTTTTGATGTAGATTGATCCATGTCATCAATCTCAATCCATAGCAATACGGTGCAGCTTCAGATCCCTGTGTCCGTCGGCGAGCTCGTGGACAAGCTCACCATCCTTGCGCTCAAGCGCCGCCACCTCCGCGGCGAGGCCCTGGGCCATGCCGAGCGGGAGCATCAGCTGCTGGAGCAGGTGTTCCAAGCCGTGGCGCCTCGGGTGCCCGGCGACCTCCAGGAGCAGCTGGGCCTGGTGAACAGCGAGCTCTGGGCGGTGGAAGATGCCATCCGCGCCTGCGACCGCCGCGGCGACTTCGGCCCCGGCTTCATCGAGCTGGCCCGCAGCGTCTACCGCCTCAACGACCGGCGGGCGGCCATCAAGCGCGCCATCAACCTGGCCAGCGGCAGCGCCCTGGTCGAGGAGAAGAGTTATGGAACCGCCCCCTACTCTGGCGGGCCCGACGAGGTTCGGCCCACCACATAGCCCACCACGACCCCAACCACCCCACCCGCCAGGGCGCCCTGGAGCCAGAGGAAATGGCGCCGCATCCGGAACGGCAGCCCCCCCAGCTGCAGCCCCAGCAGCAGCGCCAGGCTGATGGTGATGGCCAGGGCGCCGCCGCCCAGCAGGCCAAGCCCGCCCCGAAGCGGTTTGCCCCCTTGCCGGCCCTCGGGAGACCGAGGGGTCTGGTGCTGTGGCAGAGGAGTCATCGCGGCCGTTCCAGCAGTGCCATCATCACCGAACTTGCGGGGCTCTCAGGGCCAGCGGCACAGCCAGCGCTGGCGCCAGCGGCCGCTGCGGCTGATGTCGGGCCGGCGGCGGCTGAGATACCACAGCCGGTTGAGCTGGTAGCTGCGGCGGTTGGCCGCCGCCAGATCCGGATCGCTGCCGATCGTGGCGCTGCTCTCGGGGTTGAGGGCCGCCATCGCCGCCTGCACCGACTCCAGATGGATCCACTCCAGCGCCGGGCAGGCCCGCAGCCGGTCGCGGTAGTCCAGGTCTTCGCAGTAGGCCGGATGGAAGCTGTCATCGAACAGCCCCACCCGGTCCCAGGCCAGGGCCGTGATCAGGAAGGCCGAGAAGGCGTCGCCCGCCGGCAGCAGCGGCAGGAACTGGGGCCGCCCCGGGTCCAGCCGCGCCAGCGCTTCCGCCAGCGCCCCCGGCGCCAGCACCACGTCGTTGTTCACGATCAGCGCCAGCGCCGCCTCCGGAAACCCCAGCAGGATCTGGTTCCAGGCCGCCGCCACGCCGCCGTTGCCGAAGGCCCGCGCCACCCGCACCCGCTCCACCCCGGGCCAGCCCTCCCCCTCCAGCCGAGCCAGCAGGGCCCGCAGGGCGCGCGCGTCGGCATCGTCGCGGCCGCCGCTGTTGTCCACGATCGCCAGCGTCGTCACCGGCACGTCCAGGCTGGCCAGCAGCCGCTCCAGCAGGTCGGGCCGGTTCAGCACCGGCACCCCCAGCAGCGGCAGCACCCCCGCGGCCGGCGGCGGCGGCAGCAGCGCCTCCAGTCCCTGCCAGAAGAACTCCAGCAGCCCCTGGTCGCTCGTGGCCTCGGCCACATCCGCCACCGCCTTGAGCAGCTCCGCCGGCAGCGACTCCGGCCCCTCCAGCCGCGCCAGCTCCTGCCGCAACCACGCCACCACCCAGCGCCGGGCGCCGGCCCGATCCCCCAGCCGCAGCAGCTGCCGCACCACCTGGGCCTGTCCGCCAGCAGCGGCGGGCGGCGGCAGCCCCTCGAGCTGCTGGCCGTAGCGCTCCCCCAGCTGGCGCCAGGCCTCGATCGCGGCGGCTAGGCCATCCAGGTTGCCGGGCGGATCGCCCGCATCCCCCTGCACCGCGTGTCACCCGGCCTCGATGGGCGCAGCGTAGACGGCGCGCCTAGGCTGGGTTCAGGTGGGAGCACACCACCATGACCATCTCTTCCGCGTCACCCCCGGCCGTCGGCATCGCCAGCGATCCGGCCCTGGCTGCCGACACCGGCCTGGAGCAGTTGCTGGAGTGGCGCCGCGCCCACCTCCAGCAGGGCCTGCGCGAGCGCATCCGGGTGCTGCGCCGGCCACCCCAGGGCAGCGGCCCTGACGCCCGCGCCGCCGACCGCGACCACGTGCACCAGCTGCGCACAGGCCTGCGCCGGCTGCGCTCGATGGCCGAGGCCTTTCCCCACCACTGGCGCGGCCCCTCGGCCAAAAGCCTGCGGCGGCTGGCCAGCGCCGCCGGCGGGGTGCGCGACCTCGACGTGCTGCTGGAGGCCCTCCACGAGCAGCGCCGCTCCCTGACAGGCCGGGAGCACAAGCGGCTGAAACGGCTGATCAAGCGGCTGGAGACGAGCCGCGCCCAGGGCCGCCGCCAGCTCAGCAAACGCCTGAACAACCTGCCGGGCCCGCTGCTCTCGGGGCCGCCTCAGCCCGCGCTTCACGCCGATCCGGCCAGCTCACCGAGCGCGCTCCACCACGCCGCCCTGCCCCTGCTGCGGGCCGGCCTGATCCGCCAGCTGGCCGTGCTGCGGTTGCATCCGGGCTGGGGCCACGGCAAGCGCCCCCGGCCCGGCAGCCGCCAGGAACGCCAGCAGCATGAGCTGCGCAAGGCCTTCAAGCGGTTCCGCTACCAGCTGGAGCTGCTGGAGGCCCTGGAGCCGGATCTGCGCGACCGGCTGCTGCTGCTCAAGGGCACCCAGGACAGCCTGGGCCAGCTGCAGGACCTGGTGATCTGGCGCAGCCTGCTGAAACGGCACCTGAAGGGCCGCTTCCGCCGTGAGCTGCCCGAACTGGCCGCCCGCTGGCGCCGCCAGGCCGATGCCGCCCGCAGCACCTGGATGGAGCTGCGTCGGCAGTGGCTGGAGCCGGCCACGGGCCTGGAGGCGTGGCAGCGCTGGCTGCTGGAGCTGGAGATTCCCGCCGGCCAGTGAACGCCGGCGGCGCTCAGGCGAACAGATCGGGGTCGGTGACGATCACGTGTTCGTAGAGGGTCTGGAAGTTGAGCCAGCCCGCCAGCGGGGTGCCCGTGCGCTCGCGGGTGTACTCGGCCCACTCGCGCCGGATCAGCTGGGGCGTGCCGGCGGCTTCGGCGAGCAGCTGGCACTGGCAGCTGCGCTCCATGGCGATGAACCAGTAGGCCGCCTCATCCACCGTGTGCCCCACCGTGAACAGGCCGTGGTTCTGATGAATCGCCGCCTTGCCGCGGCTGAAGGCGTCGGCGAAGCGGCGGCCGGCCTCCTCCTCCAGCACCACCTTGCCGCCGTCCTCCCGCACCAGCACGTGGTCGTCGAAGAACATGCAGCTGTCCTGGGTGATCGGATCCAGCAGCCGCCCCAGGCTGGCGAAGGCCTTGCCGTGGGGCGAATGGGCGTGGGCGGCGGCCTGCACCTCCGGCCGGGCGGCGTGCAGCGCCGCGTGCAGCACGAAGGCCGCCCGGTTCACCGGCCAGTGGCCGATCACCACCTCACCGGCGTGGTTCACCAGCAGCAGATCGCTCACCGTCAACCGCCGGAACGAGCGGGCGAAGGGATTCACCCAGAAGTGATCGGGGAATTCCGGATCGCGCACGGTGATGTGGCCGGCCACCCCTTCCCCGAACCCGAACCGACCGAAGATCCGCAGGGCCGCCACCAGATGCTCCTGGCGGTGGCGCCGCTCCTGCTCCGGCGTGTCGAACCGGGGGGGTCCCAGTGGCTCCAGCGGCTTGGGGGTGAGCGGCACGCCGCCGATGCTCGGGACCGCTGCGCCGGCGGTCGAGGAGACCGTGGAGGAGGCGGTGGAGGCGGAGGATGACATGGCGCTCATGGCTCAGCTCACCAACTGCTGGGCATCGTGGCAGGCTCTCCGCCGGTCGGCACGGGTGCGTCGGCAGATCGGCTGGCGCCACCATGCCCCGCAGTGGACCGACGCGCTGCGCCGATGCTGAGTGGGGTGCCGTGGCTGTGGCTGGCGCTGGGCGCGGCGATCGGCGAAACCCTGCGCGATCTCTGCCTGCGCACCGTGCTGCGCGATTCAGGCCTGAGCACCCTGCGGGTGATCGGCCTGAGCAGCGCCTTGGCAGGGCTGCTGCTGCTGCCACTGGTGCTCAGCCAGCCCCAGTCGATCGATGGCCCCGCCTTCACCGCCGCCCTGCTGCTGGGCGGCAGCCTCAACGCGGTGGCCTTCTGGTGCTACGGCCGCGCCATCGCCCAGGAAGACCTCAGCCTGGTGCTGCCACTGATCAACCTCTCGCCCGTGGCCCTGCTGCTCGCCGGCTGGTGGGTGCTCGGGGAGCGGCCCGGCCCGCTGGCGGTGCTGGGGGTGGCGCTGCTGGTGCTGGGGGCGCTGATGCTCGGCCATCCCACCGGCCGACCTGGGGTGGCGGGCGGTGGCCTCGGGCGCCTGTGGGCCAGCCCCGGCTGCCGCGCGATGCTGCTGGTGGCCCTGCTCTGGGGGATCGGCGCCAGCGTCGACAAGCTGGGGGTGAACGCCGGTGGCAGCGTCGCCTGGGTGCTGGCGCTGCAGCTGAGCATCGGCGGCAGCCTGCTGGGCCTGTCGCTGCGGCAGCCGGCGCGGGCGCCCCGGCCGCGGGGCCAGCGGGGTTCGGG
>SLIG01000023.1 GCA_007135755.1 Cyanobium sp. | reverse complement strand
GGGGCCGGGGCCGGTGCGGGTGTGGCGTGCGGTACGGGTGCGGGCATGGGTTGCGGCGCGCCCGCGGCCGGTCTGCTCGTCACCCGGGAGACCACCGCCGGGGCCGCTGGCAGCGGCGCTGGGCTGCGGGTGTCCAGGCCGGCCTGCAGCGTCAACTGGCGGGGGCTGCCCAGGGTCCGGGCGATGGCCTGTTCCACCAGGCTCTGGCGGGTTTGCACCATGGCCATCCAGGTGCCGGCCACCTGCACCACGGCCTGGCGATCATCCAGCCGCAGCAGCCGGGCCTGCTGGGAGAGCAGCATGCGCGTGGAGGGCAGCTCCAGTCCCGCCAGGATCTGTTGCCAGAGCTCCTCGAGGCTGGGCGCGCCGGCATCGCCGCCCTCCTCTGGGGCGGGCCGAGGTGGTGGCGCTGCCTCAGCCGCTGCCACTGCTTCAGCCGCTGCCGGCGCTGGGGCAGTGGCAGCCCGCGTGGGGGCGGGGTCCGGCGCTGGCATGGCCTCCGACTTCGTCGCCACTGCCGGAGCCGATGCCGGGGCGGGAGCCGGGGCCACCGCCGGTGGAGTCGGGGTTGCAGCTGCGGGCGCCGGCTCGGCCAGCAGGCCCAGCAGCAGCACCTCGAGCCAGAGGCGCGGATTGACGCTGTGGCGCAGCTGCTGCTCGCTGCTGCGCAGCTGGGCCTGCCAGCCCAGCAGCCGGGCCTTGCCGATGCCGCGGGCCAGATCCGGCAGCTGCTCGCGCAGCTGGGGGGAGACGGTGGTGAGCTCCAGCCGCTGCGGCGCCGTGCCCGCCAGCACCAGATCCCGGAGCAGGCCCACCACCCCCTGCAGCAGGGCCGAGGGTTCCCGCCCCCGCTCCAGCAGGCCGCGGCAGGTCTCCAGCACGGCCACCGGGTCGGCCGCCGCCAGGTGGCGCGCCAGTTGCAGCAGCTCCTGCTCCGGCACCGCCCCCAGCAGCTCCCACACGGCGGTGGCCTCGATCGGCGCCGGCAGCAGGCTGAGTTGGTCGAGCAGGCTCTCGGCATCGCGCAGCCCCCCCTGGGCCCGCTGGGCCACCACGCGCAGGGCCTCGGCGCTGATGCCGATCTGCTCCCGCTCGGCGATCCAGCTCAGGTGCCCCTCGAGGGCGGTCAGGGGAATGCGGCGGAAGTCGAAGCGCTGGCAGCGGCTGAGGATCGTGGGCAGCACCCGCTGCGGGTCGGTGGTCGCCAGCACGAACACCACCCGCGGCGGCGGCTCCTCCAGGGTCTTGAGCAGGGCGTTGAAGGCCGCTGTGGAGAGCATGTGGCACTCGTCCACCACGTAGACCTTCCAGCGCGCCTGCACGGGCGCGAAGCGGGAGCGCTCGATCAGTTCGCGGATGTTGTCCACACCGGTGTTGGAGGCGGCGTCGATCTCGATCACATCGAGGGCGTTGCCGGCGGCGATGGCGGTGCACAGCTCGCACACCCCGCAGGGTTCCGGGGTGGGGCCATCGCTGGCCAGGCAATTGAGCGAGCGGGCCAGGATGCGGGCGCTGGAGGTCTTGCCGGTGCCGCGCGGGCCACTGAACAGGTAGGCCGGAGCGATGCGGCCGGAGCGCAGGGCATTGGCCAGGGTGGCCGCGATCGCCTCCTGGCCCACCAGCTGGTCGAAGCGCTGCGGCCGGTATTTGTGGTGAAGCGGCTGGTAGGCCTGGGACATGCGGGGCTGCTGGCGGGCGCGGGCGTGGCGCGGGGGAGGTCAGGGCTGGCCGGGCCCGGCTGTGCGGTCGGGGCTGCCGGACTCCGCGCCCGGGGTCAGCAGGGCCCGGGCCGGCTCCTGGCCCTCGAGCAGGCCCTGCAGGCGGGTCTCCAGCGCCGTCTCCAGATCCTCCACCTCCGCCAGCTGGTCGGCGAGCCGCAGGGCGGCGCGGCGCAGGCTCTCGAACTGGCTCTGGCCCCAGCGCGCGTCGGCCTTCGCCAGTTCCTCATCCAGCCGGGCCTGCAAGGTCTGGCGCAGGTCCTCGAGCTGGCGCAGGGTGCGCCGGGCCAGCTCCAGACCCCCCTCCAGCGGCACCCCCTGGCGCAGCAGCAGCCGGGCCCCGGCCAGGGCCGCGGCCGGCAGCCACTGGCCGATGGCCAGGGCGCCGAGGCTGCCGGTGTGGACCCAGTTCTCCACCTGGCCACTGCGGTGGCGGCCCGTCTTGCACCAGTGGGCGAAGTGCTCGCAGTTGTTGAACAGCAGGTTGTAGTTCTGCTCGCCCAGCCGGCCCATCGCCCGCCGCAGGGTCACCCCGCTGGGTGAACACTCGCCCTCGCCATAGCCCACCACGCTGATCGGCTCACTGCGGCTGAAGTCCTCGCGGGGACTGCGCAGGATCTCACGCCCTTCCAGGTAGTGGGCCACGCTGCCGTCACCCAGGTCGATGCCGTGGTGGCTGAACAGGCCGTGCCGGCGGGGAACCTGCAGATGGTCGGCGGCGGCCAAGGGGAATCAGGCGCTGGCCTGCTGAACAGACTCCATGCTGCCCCCCAGCGGCACCACCTGGGCCCGGCTGCGCTGTTCCACCAGATCGCGGGTGATGGTGTAGTGCTTCACCTCGCTCTGGGAGGGCAGCTCGTACATCAGATCGAGCATCAGCTCCTCCACGATGCCGCGCAGGGCCCGGGCGCCGGTCTTGCGGCGATGGGCTTCGGCGGCGATCGCCTCGATCGCCCCGGGCTCGAACTCCAGCTGCACGTCATCCATGCTCAGCAGCGTCTGGAACTGCTTCACCAGGGCGTCGCGCGGTTCGGTGAGGATCGCCTGCAGGGCATGGGTGTCGAGGGGCTCGAGCACGGCGTTCACCGGCAGCCGGCCGGTGAACTCGGGGATCAGGCCGTACTTCACCAGGTCTTCGGGCTGCAGATGGCGCAGGGCCTCGCTGGCCTGACGCTCGCGGGCCTGGCGGGCGCGGGGGCTGCCCTCGGGGCTGATGAAGCCGATGGCGTTGCGGCCCATACGCCGCTGCACCACCTCGTCGAGCCCCACGAAGGCTCCGCCGCAGATGAACAGGATCTGGCTGGTGTCGATCTGGATGCAGTCCTGGTAGGGGTGCTTGCGGCCCCCCTGGGGGGGCACGTTGGCCACCGTGCCCTCGAGCATCTTCAGCAGGGCCTGCTGCACCCCCTCGCCGGACACGTCGCGGGTGATCGAGGGGTTTTCGCTCTTGCGGGCGATCTTGTCGATCTCGTCGATGTAGATGATCCCGCGCTGGGCCAGCTCCACATCCATGTCGGCCTTCTGCAGCAGCCGCAGCAGGATGTTCTCCACGTCCTCGCCCACGTAGCCCGCCTCGGTGAGGGAGGTGGCATCGGCCACGGCGAAGGGCACCTCCAGCAGCTCGGCCAGGGTCTGGGCCAGCAGGGTCTTGCCGCAGCCCGTGGGTCCGATCAGCAGGATGTTGCTCTTGTGCAGGCGGGTGGCGGTGTCGGCCGCCTCGCCGCCGCCGTCGCCCTGCCAGGCCAGGCGCTTGTAGTGGTTGTAGACGGCCACAGAGAGGGTTTTCTTGGCCCCGTCCTGCCCCACCACCTGGCCATCGAGGAAGGCCTTGATCTCCTGGGGCCTGGGCACCTCCGCCAGGGTGGGCACAGGCTTGGCGGGCTTGCTGGGGGCGGTTTTCCCCCGGCTGTGCTCATGGGCGTGACGGGAGCCGCCGCCGCTGCCGTGGTCCACCAGCTCTTCGTCGAGGATCTCGTTGCAGAGATCGATGCACTCGTCGCAGATGTACACCCCCGGGCCGGCGATCAGCTTGCGCACCTGGTCCTGCGACTTGCCGCAGAACGAACACTTCAGGTGGGCGTCGAACTTGGCCATCGGGTGAGGGAGCCAGGGAGGGGTGCCGGGTCGGGCTGGGGCGCTGGATGGTCACCAGCATTGCCCCAAACGCCGGATTCGTCTGCCACCCGGCTTCAGGTGGGGTCCGCCGCCGCGACCGCGGCGGCGGTGGCGGCGGTTGTGTCCGTCACCACCCGGTCAATGAGGCCGTATTCAACCGCCTCCTGGGGAGAAAGGAAGTAGTCGCGGTCGGTGTCCTCGGTGATCTTCTCCAGGGGCTGGCCGGTGTGCTCCGCCAGCAGGCCGTTCAGCGTGTCCTTGAGGAAGAGGATCTCCCGGGCCTGGATCTCGATGTCCACGGCCTGGCCCTGGGCGCCGCCCAGGGGTTGGTGAATCATGATCCGGGCGCTGGGCAGGGCCAGGCGCTTGCCCTTGGTCCCACCGGAGAGCAGGAAGGCCCCCATCGAGGCGGCCACGCCGTAGCAGATCGTCACCACATCGGGCGACACCTGCTGCATGGTGTCGTAGATGGCCAGGCCGGCGGTCACCGAGCCGCCCGGGGAATTCACATAGATCTGGATGTCCTTCTCCGGATCCTCCGCCTCCAGGAACAGCAGCTGGGCCACCACAGCGTCAGCCACGGCGTCGTCGATGCCGCTGCCCAGGAAAATGATCCGCTCGCGGAGCAGTCGCGAGTAAATGTCGAAGGCGCGGTCCCCCTTGCCCGACTGCTCCACCACCGTGGGCAGCACGCCCGGGGCGGCCACCGGGCGGCCGCTGATCGCCTGGGGCGCCGGTCCGGTCCAGCGGCTGTGAACCGGATGGTGGCGGAGGGCCGTGGGATCGCTCATCAGCGGTGCGGCGTCGCGCATGCGCGGCCAGGGGCAAGGGAGTTCAATCTATGGGCCGTGGGCTCAGGTCGCCGCCGGCTCATCGGCAGCCGGGGCCTCGGCAGGGGGTTTGGCGCTGACGGTGCTGTTCTCCTCCAGCCAGGCGAGCAGCTTTTCGCGCAGAAGGTCGTCGGCCACCACCTGGCGCAGCCGCTGCAGATCGATCGCCGCCTCCTGGGTTCCCTCCTGGCTGAGGTCGCGGCGCACCTCCTTCACCTTGGCTTCCAGCTCGTCGTCGGCCACGCTGATGGCCTCGGCGGCCGCCAGGGCCTGCAGGGCCAGGCTGCGGCGCAGGCGCTTCTCCGCCTCCGGGCGGGAGGTGTCCATCAGCGAGCGCACCAGGTCGGGGGTGAACAGCTTCTTCACGTCCATGCCCTGCTGGGCGATCTGGCCGGCGGTCTGCTCGATCAGGGTGCGTACCTCCTGCAGGATCAGGGTTTCCGGCAGCTCCACCTCCAGCTGCTCCACCAGGGCGTCGAGCAGGGCGTCGTGGCGGGCGGCCCTGGCCCGGCGTTCGCTGTCGCCCTGCAGCCGCGTCTCCAGATCCTCGCGCAGTTCGGCGAGGGTCTGCTTGTCGCTGGCCTGCTGGGCGAAGGCGTCGTCGAGGGCGGGCAGCTCGCGGGTCTTGAGGTCCTTGAGGGTGATCTCGAAGCGGGCGCTGCGGCCCGCCGCATCCTCCTGGGGGTAGCTGTCGGGGAACTGGCAGTCGACGGTTCTGGTGTCGCCCACGGCCATGCCGATCACCCCTTCCACGAAGCCGGGGATCATGCGGCCCTCCTCCAGCTCCACCTCGCTGGCGTCGCTGCTGCCGCCCTCGATCTCCTCGCCGCTGTCCACGAACACGCCCTTGAAGCTGAGCACGGCCACGTCGCCGCTGGCCGCTGCCCGGTCGTCCACCGGCACCAGGGTGGCCAGCTGACGGCGGGACTGCTCGATCAGCTCATCCACCCTGGCCGGGTCGAAGGACACCTCCTCGGCCTCGGCCTTGAGACCCTTGGTCTGCTGCAGGCTGGGGGTGGGCTCGACATCGAGCTCCAGGGTGATCGTCAGGTCGCTGCCGGGCTCAAAGCGCTCCAGCACCAGCTCGAAGCCCTCGCTCAGCTCCGGCCGGCTGATGGCGGCCACCTTCTCGATCTCCAGGGCATCGCGGCAGGCGGCGTCCACCAGCTCCTCGAGGGCCGTGGCGCGCACCCGCAGGGGGCCGATCTGCTGCAGCAGCACCGCCCTGGGTACCTTGCCCTTGCGGAATCCAGGCAGCCGCACGCTGCGGCTGAGCTTGCCCACGGCGGCCTCGTAGCTGGCCTGGCTGCGGCTGCCGGGAATGGCCACCTCCAGGGCCATCCGGCTGCCGGGGCGGGGGGTGGCGGTGACCTGCAGGGCCGGGGCCCCGCTGGTGGCCGGATCCTTCGAGGTGGCGTTGGCGGCGGGACTCATGGCGGCTCGGTGCAGCGCGCGATCCTAAGAAAGAGGACGCACCCGCCTCCGGGAGCGGTAAGGTGCGTCGATACGACAGACCAGCGGCAGTTTTCCAGCACCAGATCCGGCGCGCACCCGAGCGCACCCCCTGAACGCACCTCCTGCCTGCTCCGAACGCACCCCCTGCCCGTTCCGCTCACCACCCTCCCC
>SLIG01000172.1 GCA_007135755.1 Cyanobium sp. | reverse complement strand
GATCGCCGTCGATGGGCCCGGAGGTGGCGTCATCGGGCTCCTCCTTGACGCTGCGCTGCTGCTCCAGCTGGGAGAGCAGACCCAGCACCGTGCTGCCCTGCTCGATCCCCCGGTCGAGCACGAACACCACCTCGGGTGTGCGGCGTAACTGCAGGCGCCGTCCCAGCTCCCCCTTCACGAAGGGGGTCGCGGAGTTGAGGCCCGCCATCGCCTGGTCGCGGTCGGCGTCGGAGCCGAACACGCTCACGAAGATGCGGCAGTGCTGGAGATCCCCCGCCACCTCCACCGTGGTGACGCTCACCAGGCCCCTGCCCACCCGCTCATCCCGCAGGCCGCCCTGAAGCAGCTCGCTCACCTCCCGGCGGATCAGGGACGCCACCCGCTCCACCCTTCGGCTCCGTGCCATGGCTATGCCAGAGGTTGGCCGTTCACCATCGCACGCAGGATCAGCCCCAGGCTCAGCAGCCCGCTGACCGCGGCGCCGATCAGGGCCACCGCCGTGACCGGGTTGCTGGCCCTGGCGGCCAGAGGCTCGAACACCGAATTGGCCACCCCCAGGGCCAGGGCGACCAGGTAACGCGGATAGCGCGTCACGTTCAGGAAGAACTCCCGCATGTCATCTCCTAGCGCTGGCTACTCTGCCGCCTGGCATCAGGGCCTGAAGAATGCAGCTGCACCAGTTCCGCCATTCCGCCTTCTGTGAGAAGGTCCGCCTGGTGTTGGCGGCCAAGGGCCTCGATTACACCGTGGTGGAGGTCACCCCGGGTCTGGGCCAGCTCGAGCTGTTCCGGCTCTCCGGCCAGCGTCAGGTGCCGGTGCTGGTGGATGGCTCCGAGGTGATCGCCGACTCCACCGCGATCGCCCTGCACCTCGAGCGTCACCACCCACTCCCGGCCTTGCTGCCGGCAGATCCCGCCGAGCGGGCCCAGGTGCTGCTGCTGGAGGACTGGGCCGACACCGCCCTCGCCGGAGGTTGCCGCCTGGCGCTGCTGCAGGCCGCAGGTGCCGATCCGGTGCTGCGCACCGCCCTGCTGCCCGATGCCACACCCGCCCCCCTGCGCCAGCTGGTGTCGGGGCTGCCCAGTGGGGTGATGGGAGGCATGGGTGAAGCCATCGGTGAGGTGTTCGGCCCGCAGCACCGCCGCCAGCTGCAGGGCAACCTCGAGCAGCTGGCTCAGCTCACGGCGGCCCGACCCCACCTGGTGGGGGACAAGCTCAGCCTGGCGGATCTGGCGGTGGTGGCCCAGCTCTCGCTGCTCCGCTTCCCCGCCAGCAGCGGTGCGCCGCTGGCGGGGCGGGGGGTGAGCGGCATCGCCGACAACCCCGTGCTTGAGCCGCTGTTCAACTGGCGGGATCAAGTGCTGGCCCAGCTCGCACCAGGCTGATCTCCAGCTGCTCGCCCCCCCCAGCTCTGGCGTAGAGCCCCAGGGCCGGCGACGGATAGCGGGCCTGCCACTGCTGGCCGCTGATGTGGTCCGGATCGAGCCGTTGGAAGCGGCTGAGCGTTTCCACCCGGCTCACCGCCGGTTCGCCGGCGCCATGCATCACCTGCAGGCTCAGCTCATCGGCCAGAAACAGCCCTGGCGCGGGGCTCTCCGTGCGTCGCCCCACCACCGTGGATTCCAGCTCCAGCGTGCTGCCGCCCGGCCCGGCCAGGCGGGCCAGCTGGCGGTTGGGGTTGCGGGGGTCGTCGCTCACCGAGCGCAGCCGATCCCCCAGCAGGGCGGTGCCCACCGCGGCGGCATTGCCGGCGCGATCTCCCACCACGCGGCCGCGGCCATCGCCGATGAAGCGCACCCGGTAGTGGCTGCCGTCACTGGCCTGCACCTCCCAGCTGCCGGCAAACCAGTCGGGGTAGTGGAGGTTGCGGCGCCCCGGCCGCTCCAGGGGCGCCGGCAGAGTCCACTGCGGCCAGGCTCGCCGGCGCAGCTCCAGCGCTGAGGCCGGCACCGGCTCAGGCGGCACTGCTGACAGCGGCGCGGCGGACAGTGGCGCGGCGGAAACCGGCGCTGGGACCAGCAGCGCGATCAGCACGGCAAGGGCCGCCAGGGAGGGGATCAGGCGGGTCAGGATGCCGCCAGGCGCTGCCTTTGCCATGTCCGATCCCCTGCTGCGGGAGCTCGATCATTACGTGGTGCTGGAGCCCGGCGCCGCCGAGCGCATCCTCACCGCCGCCGAAACCCTGGCCTGGCTGGAGACCCAGCTGGCCGCTCTGGCCGAGGTGCCCGCCGATCTGCGCGACCTGCCCTCCCACGCTGAGCAGGCCGAGCGGCTGCTGGATACCGCCTGCCAGCTGGAGCTTGAACCGGGCCGCAGTGTGCAGTGGTTTGCGGTGCGGCTGGAGCCCCCCGGCCCAGTCTGAGCCGCCTGCTCACAGGTCTGAGCCGCCTGCTCCCAGGTCTGAGCCGCCTGTTCAGTTGAGCGACGTGGTCGTGCGCCCGTCGCTGTTGCGCAATTGCACGCCGCCGCCGGGTGGCTGGAGATCCTGGCGCAGGATCCCCGGCAAGGCCTCCAGCACGTGTTCCGCCACCTCCCGCGCGGGCTCGTCGCCCTGCGGGATGCGCAGGTCGGCCTGTCCGTAGAGCGGCAGCCGCTCGGCCAGGAGAGACCGCAGACGCGCTTCGGGATCTTCGCTGTTCAGCAGGGGCCGTTGGCTGGAGTCCTGGCGCAGGCGCGCCAGCAGCCGTTCGGCCGGCGCGTCCAGCCACACCACCACGCCCTGGCGCAGGTGGCCCCAGTTCTGGAGCCGGGTCACCACGCCTCCGCCGGTGGCCACCACCAGGGAATGCCAGGCGCTGAGCTCACCCAGCACCGCCGTCTCCAGATCCCGGAAGCCGGCCTCGCCGTCACTGGCGAAGATCTCCGGGATCGTGCGTCCCGCCACTCCTTCCAGGGCGGCGTCGGCATCCAGGAAGCGGTAGCCCAGGGCCTCGGCCAGGGGCTGGCCGACGGCGCTCTTGCCGGAACCCATCATCCCCACCAGGTAGAGGTTGAGCCCCTGCAGCCGCCGGGCCAGCTCGAGGTGGGTGGGGCCGGCCATGACCAGTCGTCGGCGGATGGGAGAGCGTTTCTAGGATGGAGCATCTGATCGCGAGGCCATGCCGGCAAGCGCAACGGCCCCCCATCCGGCCCTTGAGCCCCACCTCTGCGGAGGCGACGGTGGATCACCCCGTCCCCACGGCCAGGGCCGCCCCTGCGTGATCACCCGGCGGGCCACCTTCAGCTCCAGCCACCGCTACTGGCTGCCCGAGCTCAGCCCCGAGCAGAACGAAGCCCGCTTCGGTGCCTGCGGCATCGCCCCCGGCCATGGCCACAACTACGAGCTGATCGTGGCCATGGGCGGTGGTCTCGATGCCGACGGCATGGTGCTCAACCTCTCGGAGGTGAAGCACGCCATCCGCTCCCAGGTGAGTGCTCAGCTCGATTTCCGCTGCCTCAATGAGGTCTGGCCTGAATTCGATCTGTCCCGGCCCGAGGGCCGGCTGCCCACCACTGAGGCCCTGGGCCAGGCCATCTGGACCCGCCTGGCCCCCCTGATCCCCCTGGTGGGTCTGCGCCTCTACGAACAGGCCAACCTCTGGGTGGATCTGCTGCCTCCGGCCGCCTCCTCCAGCGCCCCAGCCCCCAGCACTCCAAACCTCGCCGCCCCGATGGAAGCCTTCCTCTCGATCCGCACCCACTTCGCCGCGGCCCACCGGCTGGCCCGCCCCGAGCTCAGCCAGAGCGAGAACGAGGCCATCTACGGCAAGTGCGCCCGGCCCCACGGCCACGGCCACAACTACCTGCTCGATGTCACCGTGCGCGGGCGCGTCGATCCCCGCACCGGCATGGTGTGCGATCTGGCGGCCCTGCAGCAGCTGGTGGACGACCTGGTGGTGGAACCCTTCGACCACACCTTCCTGAACAAGGACGTGGCCCACTTCGCCACCACCGTGCCCACGGCGGAGAACATCGCCCTGCACATCGCCGATCTGCTCAGCGCCCCGATCGCTGGACTCGGCGCCAGCCTCCACAAGGTGCGCCTGCAGGAGAGCCCCAACAACGCCGCCGAGGTGTTTGCCGAGGTGCCCCAGCTGGAGATGCGCCCCGCCGCCCTGGAGGCCCTGGCCGCTGTCTGACGCCGGCCCCGCTGGCCCCTGGCTGCGGCTGGTGCTGGCCGTCAGCCTCGACGGACGCCTGGCCCCTCCCGCCGGCGGTGCCGCCCAGCTCGGGGGCCGCGGTGACCGCCGGGCCCTGGAAGAGGCCCTGGCCTGGGCCGATGCCGCCCTCCTCGGTGCTGAAACCCTGCGCCGCCATGGCAGCACCTGCCTGATCCATGCCCCCGACCTGCTCACCGAACGAGTCCGGCAGGGCCGCCATGCCCAGCCGCCCGCCCTGGTGCTGAGTCGCAGCGGTCAGATCCCGGGAGATCTCCCCTTCTGGCGCCAACCGTTGCAGCGCTGGTTGCTGATGCCGGCCGCACCTGGGGCGCTCTCCCTAACGGCCCCGCAGCCGCCCTCAGGCTGGCACCGCCAGCTGTGGTTCAGCTCTTGGCCCCAGCTGCGCCAGGCCCTGGCGGCCGAAGGGCTGGCACGGCTGGTGCTGCTGGGTGGCGCCCAACTGGCGGGCCAGCTGCTGGCGGCAGGGCAGGTGGATGAACTGCAGCTCAGCCTCTGTCCTCTGCTGCTGGGTGGACCCCACAGCTGGCTGCCCGCATCCCACAGCCTGCCTCCAGGCCCGTGGCAGCTGATGGAGCACCGGCCCCTGGGAGGCGATGAACTGCTGCTGCGCTATCGCCGGCCTCCACTGCCAGGGGCTTAGCGGCGGGTTGACCTGAAGCGCTCGGCCAGTTGCTGCAGCGACAGGCCCTCCAGGCTTGCCGCCGGCAGCCCCACCAGCTGGGCGATGCAGCGTTTCACGATGCGCTCACTCTCCGGTCCCAGCTCCTGCCGCAGCAGCTCCCCCAGCACCGTCAGTTCCTTGCCGCTTGCCGCTGTTTCCTTCACCAGGCAGCGGCTGGTGGGGGCGGCGAGCCGGCGACAGGGTTGCTCCAGCTGTGCCGCCAGCTCGGGGACGCTGCCCGCCAGGGCATCCACACAGGTCCGGGTGATGCGGGTTTCCAGCTGGGGGCGCATCAGCTCCAGCACGGGTTTCATCAGGCTGGCCTGGGCTGGGCTGGCCTGCAGGGCGGCCAGCGCCGCCACCAGCAGCAGACGGGGATGGAGCAGGGGCACGGGCGGCATGGCCGGGGCGGAGATGGTTAGTTTTGCCTGCACCCGCCGCCGCGGCCGTGGCCGAGCTGCAAGCCCGCTGGCATCAGACCACCGCTGAGGTTCCTGCAGCGGCCTGGGATGGTCTGTTGCAGCCCGACCAACTGCCGTTTTACCGCTGGCGTTGGCTCAGGGAACTGGAGGCCAGCGGCAGCATCGTGCCCCGCCAGGGCTGGCAGCCCTGCCATCTGGGCCTCTGGCGTGGTGGCGAGCTGGTGGCCCTGGCCCCCCTTTACCTCAAGGGGCACAGCTATGGGGAGTTCGTGTTCGACCAGAGCTTCGCCCAGCTGGCCGGCCAGCTGGGGCTGCGCTACTACCCCAAGCTGGTGGGCATGAGCCCGGTGAGCCCGGTGCAGGGCTATCGCTTCCTGATCGCCGCCGGCGAGGACGGGGCCGAGCTCACGGCCCTGATGCTGGAGTTGATCGACGGCTTCTGCCAGCGCAACGGCATCCTCAGCTGCAACTTTCTCTACGTGGATCCAACCTGGCGGGCGCTGGCCGAGGCCGCGGGCTGCGCCACCTGGATCAACCAGCAGAGCCAGTGGAGCAACCCCGGGCATGCTGATTTCAGCGACTACCTGGCCAGCTTCAACGCCAATCAGCGCCGCAACATCAAGCGCGAACGCAAGGCCGTGGCCGCCGCCGGCCTCAGCGTCACCCCCCTGGAGGGGGAGGGGATCGCGCCGGCCCTGGTGGGCCGCATGCACGACTTCTACGCCCAGCACTGCGCCCGCTGGGGCCCCTGGGGCAGCAAGTATCTGAGTGAGGCCTTCTTCGAGGCTCTGGCCCACGACCGTGAGCTGCGCTCCCATCTGGTGCTGTTCAGCGCTCACCACGGCGATCCCGCCGACCCGGTGGCCATGTCGCTGTGTGTGCGTGGTGGCGACCATCTCTGGGGCCGCTACTGGGGCAGTGAGGTGGAGATCGACTGCCTGCACTTCGAGGTGTGTTACTACGCCCCGATCGAGTGGGCGATTGCCAACGGCATCCGCCATTTCGATCCCGGCGCCGGCGGCAGCCACAAGCGCCGCCGCGGTTTCGTGGCCCAGCCCCGCTCCAGCCTGCACCGCTGGAGCGATCCCCGCTTCGCTGCCATCCTGCGCGACTGGCTGCCGGGGGCCAACGCCGCGATGGCACGCGAGATCGAGGCCATCAACGCCGAGCTGCCGTTCACCGCTGCCTACGATCCACCCCATGCCCCAGTTCTGCGATCCGAGCCAGCGGCGTGAGCTCGACGAGCGCCTCTCCCAGCGTTCCATCGACCTCGATCCGGCCGGCTATTTCCTGATCAAGCTCGACCGCCAGGCCGGTGAGCTGATCGCCGAGCACTACGGCAATGGCATCGATGAGCGGGGTCTGGCCACCGATCCGGCCACCGGCGAGGTGATCAGTTGCCGTGGCGCCGGCCCGCGCACCCCCCTGGCCACCTACCGGGCGCGCAGCGCCAAGGAACTGGGCATCGCCCTCACCGAAGGGCCGGGCCCCCATCCCCTCAGCCGCCTCGACCACGCCCTCTACCTGGGGCGTGAATTGCAGAAGGCCGAGGCAGCCCTGGACTCCGGCACCGATTACGTGCAGGACTGAGGGGCGGGTGGCTCAGTTGGGCACGAGCACCGGCTCGGCCGTCACCCGCGCGGTCTCCGGCGGTTCGGGGGGCAGCAGGGCCAGCTGCTCCTCGATCTCCCGCCGCACGATGCCGCGGTATTCCAGGAAGTGTTCATTGTGGGCCAGGATGGAAACAAAGCCCGTGAACCGGGCTGGGTTGTGGAGTGCCATGCCCAGCAGGGCACGCCAGAACTGCCAGCGGGTGCTGCGGCGGATCCCCTGGCGCCAAACCACGATCGCCAGGGCGCGCAGATCGATCCAGGAGATTCCATTCTCACCGGAGCTGGTCTGGACGCTGGGGGAGTTCTCCTGGCGGATCTGCCTGTAGCGCTGGGGCGGCAGCTTCAGGAAGTAGTGATACACGCGATCGATGTAGGCGTGGGGCTCATAGAGCGTCGCGAACGCCTCCATGTATTCGCTGGCGATGTCGCGGATCGGCCTGGTGGGCACGAAATTGAGCAGGTTGGTCTGATTCACCCCCTTGGCGGCGGCCGAGTCCTGGATCAGCCGCCCCTCCTGCTCCAGCCGCGTCCACATGGCAGTGTTGGGCAGGGCCTGCAGCATGCCCATCATCGCGTGGGGGATACCGGTGCGGGTCACGAACTCCACGATCCGGTTGCCGGCGCCGCGTTGTTCGCCGTCGAAGCCCACGATGAACCCCGCCATCACCCGCAGGCCGCTGGCGGTGATCTTCTCCACCGACTCCTCCAGTGAACTGCGGGTGTTCTGCAGCTTGCGGGCCGTCTCCAGGCTCGCCGCATCCGGCGTTTCGATCCCCAGGAACACGCTCTCGAAGCGGCATTCCACCATCTGGTCCATCAGCTCCTGGTCGGCAGCCAGATCCACCGAGGCCTCGGTGGCGAAGCTGAACGGATAGCCGTGCTCGATCTGCCACTGGCGCAGGGCCGGCAGCAGCAGCTTCACGTTGCGCTTGTTGCCGATGAAATTGTCGTCCACCAGAAACACCGAGCGCCGCCAGCCCAGCTCATAGAGGCATTGCAGTTCGGCTACCAGCTGCTCGGGAGTCTTGGTTCGGGGTTTGCGGCCGTAGAGCACGATGATGTCGCAGAACTCGCAGTTGAACGGGCACCCCCGCGAGAACTGCACCGACATCTCCGAATAGGCGTTGAGCTCGAGCAGGTCGAAGCGCGGCACCGGGGTGGACGTCACATCGGGCTTCTCTCCATTGGCCGTGAAGCGGCCGCTGGTCTCGCCCCGCTCCAGGGCCTCCACGAACAGCGGCAGCGTGATTTCGCCTTCATCCAGCACCTTGAAGTCCGCCAGCTCAAGCTCGGGGGCGTCCGGGGTGGAGCTGGCGAATGGGCCCCCCACCGCCACCGGCAGGCCGCGGGCCTTGGCGCGGGCGATCTGCTCGGCCATGTCGGCCTTCTGCACGATCATCCCGGAAATCACCACCAGCTCCGCCCAGTCCCACTCGGCCGCCGTGACCTCGCGCACATTGCGATCCACCAGCTTCATCTCCCAGCTCTGGGGCAGCAGGGCGGCAACGGTCACAAGGCCCAGCGGCGGCAGCAGCACCTTGCGGTTGATCAGCTCCAGGATCTTTTCGTAGCTCCAGAAGGTCTTCGGAAACTCGGGGTAGATGAGCAGGGTGCGCATGAACAGCTCTGGCGGGGGGGAGCAGCACGATCGCTGGCGCGGCGCTGAAACACTCGTGCCGCCAACGCTAGTGGGATTGACCGGATTCCTCAGCTGGACCACCTCCGGTACTGGATCTCCGGCCCGAAGCCACCGTGGGCCGGGCCTGTTGTGCCGGAGCTCTGCTGTAATGGCCTCACTCCTCTGACGGCAACGGCCATGGGCGCGGCGATGTATCTGGCACTGGTGGGCGGCGGGCTGGTTGCCGCCATCGCCGCCTCGTTCGTGCTGCGTGGCATCAAGCTGATCTGATCGCCTCCAGGGCGTCATCCACCATCGCCCCGGCGCCCACCACCTGGCCGATCAGGTCGTAGGTGTCGGCAGCCGTGATGCGCACCGGCACCATCGTGCCCGGGGCGGCGCAGAGGCCACCCTCGCCGGGCAGGACGCGCACCTCGCCATCCACCTCGGGGGCGAAGCGGGCGCAGCGGCCCAGCATCTCGCCGCTGCTTGGGTTCTCCTGCTCGATCAGCACATCCACGATCCGCCCGACCCAGCTGGCGTTGCGCGCGGCGGCGATCGGCTGTTGCAGGGCCATCAACCGGTCCTTGCGTTCCCGGGCCACGTCTGCCGGCACCTGGTTGGGCAGCGCGGCGGCTGGCGTGCCCTCCTCGCTCGAGAACGTGAACACGCCCACGTGATCGAAACGCTGCTCGGCCACGAACTCCAGCAGGTGCTGGAACTGTGCCTCCGTCTCGCCGGGGAAGCCCACGATGAACGTGGTGCGCAGCACTGCCTCGGGCAGCTGCTCGCGGATGCGGCGCAGCACACCACTGGTCACGTCGGCCTGCCAGGGGCGGTTCATGGCCCGCAGCACCTCCGGATGGCTGTGCTGCAGCGGCAGATCGAGGTAGGGCAGCACGTTGGGCACGTCCCGGTAAGCCGCCAGCACCTCGGGGGTGAGTCCGGTGGGGTAGGCGTAGTGCACCCGGATCCAGGGGATCTCCACCTCCCCCAGCGCCCGCAGCAGCTCGGCCAGCTGCGGTTTGCCGTAGAGGTCGAGGCCGTAGTTGGTGGTGATCTGGCTGATCAGCACCAGCTCCTGCACCCCCTGGGCCGCCAATGCCCGGGCCTCGGCCACCACGCTCTCGATCGGGCGCGAGCGCTGGTCGCCCCTTAGGTGGGGAATGATGCAGAAGGCGCAGCGGTAGTCGCAGCCCTCAGCCACCTTCAGGTAGGCCACCGCCTCGCTGGTGGTGCGGTAGCGGGGCAGGTGCTCATCGCCCACGAAGGTGGGCGTGGCACTCACCTGGTTCACCCGCTCGCCGGCCTCCACCCGCTCCAGCACGCTCACGATGTGCTGGTAGTCGCCGGTGCCCACGATGGCTTTGGCCTCGGGGAGGCTCTCCAGCAGCTCCTCCTGGAAGTGCTGGGCGAGGCAGCCGGCGATGATCAGCTCCTTGCCCTGCTCCGCCAGCTCCACCAGGGTGCGCACCGATTCCTCGCGGGCGTCCTGGATGAAACTGCAGGTGTTCACCACCACCACCGTGGCCTCGCTCTCATCGGCGCTGACGCCGTAGCCCGCCTCCGCCAGCAGGCCGAGCATGTGCTCGGTGTCCACCCGGTTCTTTTCGCAGCCCAGGTGGGTGAAGGCGACGGTCTGGCGGGGTGTGCCGCCCGTTCGAGGGGCGCCGGTGCTGGTGGTCATGGGCGTTCTGGGCCGATCCCCCACCCTATGGGCCCGACACGGGGCCGCGGCGGTGGCTGCGAGAATGGCACCACTGCCTGATTCCCGTGACCTCCAGCCGCCTCAGCGAACGCCTCAGCTCCACGCGCCGCCGCGGTGACTCCGGCAACCGCTGGGTGCGGGTGGTGATGGCGGTGCTGGCCACCGTGGGCATGGTCGACACCGGCACGATCACCCTGCAGCGCTGGGGTCTGTTCGGAACGCTCAGCTGCCCGGGCGGCGGTGACGGCTGCGACAAGGTGTTGGCCAGCGCCTGGGGCACGGTGCTGGGCCAGCCCCTGTCGTTCTACGGCGTTCTGGCCTATGGCGCCGTGCTGTTGCTGGCCCTGCTGCCGTTGGTGCTGCGTGGTGAGGCCCGGACCCGGATGGGCCCCCTGAGCTGGTGGGGGCTGCTGCTGCTGAGCACCGCCATGGCGGTGTTCAGCCTGGTGCTGATGGGCGTGATGGTGGTCAAGATCCAGGCCTTCTGTTTCTTCTGCGTGCTCTCGGCGCTGCTGAGCCTGGCCCTGTTTGTGCTCAGCCTGATCGGTGGGGACTGGCCCGACCGCGGCCAGCTGCTGTTCCGCCTGGTGCTGGTGGCGCTGGTGGTGGCCCTCGGCGGCCTGGGCTGGGTTGCGGCTGCCGATCCCTCCGGCACCTCCATCGCCGAGGGCCGTGCGGCGCCGCCGGTCACCACCACCAGCAGCCCCGAAGCCATCGCCCTGGCCGAGCACCTCACCGCCACCGGTGCGGTGATGTATTCGGCCTATTGGTGCCCCCACTGCGCCGATCAGAAACGGCTGTTCGGCAGGGAGGCCACCGAGCGCCTCACGGTGATCGAATGTGCCGCTGATGGCCGCGACAACCAGGCGGAGCTCTGTCAGCGCAAAAACATCGAGGGCTTCCCCAGCTGGGAGATCGAAGGCCGGATCGAGGCGGGCGCCAAGCCCCTGGAGCGCCTGGCCGAGCTCAGTGGCTTCAAGCCGTCCTGACGCCGGCGGTGCGGATGCCCTGGCCGCGCTGCTGCAGTGAGTGCCGCCGCCAGTAGGGCAGGGGGCAGGGGGTATCGGTGCGGAAGTGGCCGCCGCGGCTCTCCTGCCGGAACAGAGCCGCCTCGATCAGCAGCTCCGCCAGGGTGAGGCGCTGGTGCCATTCCTGCAGGCCGGCCAGCTGCAGGCTCTCATCCGCGTCCACCAGCAGCCAGGCCTGGCGGGGCAGGTTCTGCAGCCATCGCCAGTTGGCGTCGGCTTCCACCGACCGTCGTTCACGCCGCACCAGCGGCAGGACCTGGCCCAGGTCGTGGCCGCGGCGCTCCACGCCGGCCACCCGCCAGCAGAGATCGCGCAGCTCGGCGATCCGCCGCTCGAGATCCTTCAGCGCAGGCAGGGGGCCGGGCCGCACCTGCCGCCGCTGGTCCACCGGTGCGGTGGGGCCGTTCTCCATGGCGGGCTCCAGCTGGATGTGGCGGAGCTGGCGGGCGAACACCAGGCATTCCATCAGGGAGTTGCTGGCCAGTCGGTTGGCCCCGTGCACCCCCGTGCAGGCCACCTCCCCCACGGCATAGAGGCCGGCCACGCTGGTGGCCGCATCGAGATCGGTGGCCACGCCACCCATCCAGTAGTGGGCGGCCGGAGCCACGGGCAGCGGCTGCTGCAGGGGCTCCAGGCCCAGGGCTCGGCAGCGTCCCAGGATCGTGGGGAACTGGCGCTGCAGTCGCGCCTCCCCCACCGGCCGCAGATCGAGCCAGAGGTGATCCGCCCCCTGCGCCTGCATCGTCCGTGCCAGGGCCCGGCTCACCTGGTCCCGGGGGGCCAGATCGCCACCCGCCAGCCGGCTCACCGGGCTTCTCCCCTGGTGGTCCTGCAGGCGGGCCCCCTCCCCCCGCACCGCCTCGGAGATCAGGAAGTGGGGCGCGCCCGGGAGCATCAGGGCGGTGGGATGGAACTGCACGAACTCCAGGTCGCGCACCGCCGCACCGGCCTGCCAGGCCATGGCCACCCCATCGCCGCTGGACTGGGAGGGATTGGTGGTGTGGGCGAACAGGTGGCCGCCGCCGCCGGTGGCCAGCACCACCGCCCGGGCGCGCAACCAGCCGATGCGGTCATCGCAGAGCACCTGCAGACCTCGACAACGGCCTGCGTCCACCCAGAGCCGCAGGGCCACACTCCCATCCAGCTGGCGCAGCCCGGGCCGCTGCCGCACCTCCCGCTCCAGCGCGTCCACCAGGGCTCCGCCGGTGCGGTCCTGGGCGTGCAGCACCCGGCGGTGGCTGTGGGCGGCTTCCAGGGTGGTGCTCAGTCGGTCGCCATCGCGGTCGAAGGCCATGCCCAGCTCCAGCAGGCGTTGCACGCAGGCCGGGGCCTGATGCACGAGCAGCCCCACGGCGTCGTCGTCGCACAGTCCGGCCCCGGCCTGCAGCGTGTCGTCCCGGTGGCTGGCGAAGCTGTCCGCCGCTTGCGTCACGGCGGCGATGCCCCCCTGGGCCCAGCGGCTGGCTGAGCGTGGCTGGCGCTCCTTGTTGAGCAGCAGCACGCTCAGCTGCGCTGGAAGTTCGAGGCAGGCCATCAGTCCGGCAGCACCTCCACCCACCACCACCACGTCCCAATGGCGCTCGAGGTCATCGCGGCGCTGTTGCGATCGGTGCTGCTCCGCGAGGTGGTCCGCCATGGCCGCAGGTGGCTCCCCGGCAGAAGCCGGCATGAAAAAGCCGCCGGCAGGTCCGACGGCTGGTAACAGGAAAGGGAGTGTAGGGAGAGCAGCTCAGCTCCCCGGACCCCTGAACGCCGGCGGGCTCAGCGGTACTGGCCGTCGTTGATGCGATCGAAACCCTCGTTGAGGGCCACGTCAGCCGGGGTGACGGTGAAATTATCCTTGTATTTGTTGAACAGCTCGCGCTGCCGATCAGTGAGATCCAGATTCAGTACATCGTCCACGCTGTCGTAAGGACCGCCCAGCACGATTTTGCCGGCCAGGGTGGGATACATCCCCGGGAACGACTGAAAGCGCCGCACCGAACTGTTGTTGAGATCGACCTTGCCGCCACGCTCGGCGATCTTGTCATCGGCACTGTTGCGAAGTTCGGCCGCCTGGGCGGAGGGCGCGAGTGTCAGCCCCACCAGGAGAGCGACCAGAAGCACTCCGCTCATCAGCCAGGCCACCAGCCTTTTCATCGCGAGACACCGTGATCGGGAAGGGAGTTGAGGTGGTCAGACCACCGAAGCCAACGTTACAGAACCGTTCGATCGGGCACCTTGCCGGGGTCACGGCGCTTTGCGTTTCTTCAGATCGGGCCGGCCCTCACACCAGGCCGCTGAGGCGGGGGGCCAGCAGGGCCAGCACCAGAAAGAGGCCATCCACCGCCAGGGTCGTGGCCAGGGCGGCCCCCGCCACCCGGCCGCAGTCCCCCTGGCTCCAGCACCAGCGGCTGAGCTGCACGAGGGCGGCGCCCAGGCCGGCAATCACCAGCAGCGAGCCCGGCCGTAACGCCGCCTCAGCTCCCAGCTGGAGCAGCGCACCGGCCTGCTCCGGTGCGGCGGCCAGGGCCTGGGGCCAGAGGGGCATCAGGCCCGTGAGGGCGATGGCGGCGTCCGTGGCTGCGGTGCCGAGCAGGGAGCCCAGGTAGAACCCACAGGCCAGCCGCCAGCGGCTGCCCAGACCTGCCAGGGCCAGGGGTAGGGCAATTGCCTCGAGGGGCAGGTGGTACACGGGGTGCAGCCGTGCCCAGCCCCAGAACAGGGATCCGGCCAGCCAGCTGCCGCAGAAGCCCACCAGCAGCTCCCCTGTCCGCCGCCGTTGGGGATCGTCGCTGTGGGCCAGCAACAGGGCGACCGTGAGCAGGGGGGCGGTGAAGGCGGCAGCGCTGAAGGGGTCGTGCCGCACCCAGGGTGCCTGCAGGAACACCGGCAGGGTCACCAGCAGAGCACTGATCAGGGGCAGAGCCGCCGCCTTGGCCCTGGCCGCCGGGCCGGCCCAGGCACCGGCGGTCTGAGGCAGAGCCCTGCTCGCTGTGCTGGGGGTGCCCGCGATCACCAGGTCTGTGAAGAAAGATGTGCAACCTTAAGCGTTGCCGGGCGCGGCACCGCCATAGGGTCCGGGGGGCTTTGGGATTCCGATGGCTTTGCTGCTCCAACTCTGGACGCCGGTGATGCCCGTGCTGGCGGCCGGAGGGCCCGCTGAGCTGGGCTTCGCCGAGGCCTGCTGGCGCGCCCTGGTGCTCGGCGTGGTGCAGGGTTTCACCGAATTCCTGCCCATCAGCAGCACCGCCCACGTGCAGGTGGTGCCGATGCTGCTGGGCTGGGGTGACCCGGGGGTGTCGGCGATCGCCGTGATCCAGCTCGGCAGCATCGCCGCGATCCTGGCCTATTTCTGGCACGACCTCGGCCAGGTGCTCAGGGGGGTCAGCCGGGCCCTGCGGGAGGGCCGCTGGGGTTCCACCGATGCCCGCATGGGCATCGCCATCGCCGTCGGCACCATCCCGATCGTGCTGGCCGGGATGGCGATCAAGCTGTGGCTGCCCGACTACGACAACTCCCCCCTGCGCAGCCTCCCCGCCGTGGCGATCGTGTCGATCGTGATGGCCCTGTTGCTCGGCCTGGCGGAACTGGTGGGCAGCCGTCGCCGCCATCTCAACGAGGTGCGGACCCGCGATGGCTGGATCGTCGGCCTGGCCCAGGCCCTGGCTGTGATCCCCGGCGTCTCCCGGGCCGGCAGCACCCTCACCGCCTCCCTGTTCGACGGCTGGGAGCGGACTGCCGCGGCGCGCTTCTCGTTTCTGATGGGAATCCCCGCCATCACCCTGGCCGGGGTGGTGGAGCTGCGCGATGCCTTCAACGGCCCGGCCAGCCCCGCTGGTGCGGCCAGCCCCGCCGGCGCCGGCGCCATGGCAGCCATCGGTCCCCTGCCGATGCTTCTGGGGATCGTGGTCTCCGCCCTGGTGTCGTGGCTGACGATCGCCTGGTTGTTGCGCTTCCTCCAGAATCACAGCACCTGGGTGTTCGTGATCTACCGGCTGGTGTTCGGGGTCGGCATCCTGCTCTGGCTGCGCGCCACAGTGGGGGGCTGACACCGGCCCCTCCGCTCGCCTCCCCGTCAGCTCGCCTCCCCGCCATGTGGAACGAACCCTCCGCCGGGATCGCGGTCGCTGCCGATGCCCAGGCCCAGCAGGCCCAGGCGGGTGAGGCCCCCAGCCGTCTGCCCCAGCCGGCCGTGGTGGCCACGGTGGAGCCGGGCTCGATCGGCGAGGAGCTCGGCTTTCAGCCCGGTGATCGCCTGCTCAGCATCAACGGCCAGCGGCCCCGCGATCTGATTGACCTGCAGCTGCTGGTGGGGGATGAGGAGCTGGTGCTGGTGGTGGAAGATCCCGACGGCAGTCAGCACACGATCGAACTGGAGAAGGACCCTGACCAGACCCTCGGGCTGGGCTTCACCGAGGCCCTCTTCGATGGCCTCAAGCAGTGCAACAACGCCTGCCCCTTCTGCTTCATCGATCAGCAGCCCCCCGGGCGCCGCCGCAGCCTCTACCTCAAGGACGACGATTACCGGCTGAGCTTTCTCTACGGCTCCTACCTCACCCTCACCAACCTCACCGAAGCCGATTGGCGGCGGATCGAGCAGCAGCGGCTCTCACCGCTGTATGTGTCGGTCCATGCCACCGACCCCGAGCTGCGCAGCCGTCTGCTGGTGAACCCGCGGGCGGGGCTGCTGCTCGATCAGCTCGCCTGGTTCTCCGAGCGCGATCTGCAGATCCATGCCCAGGTGGTGGTGTGTCCCGGCCTCAACGAGGGCGAGGCCCTGGAGCGCACGCTCACGGAGCTGGCCCGGTTCGCCGGGGGCGAGTGGCCGGCGGTGCTCTCCGCCGCCGTGGTGCCGGTGGGGCTCACCCGCTTCCGCCCCGCCGGCGATGCCCTGGTGCCCGTGGATCGCGACTGCGCCCGCCGGGTGATCGCCCAGGTGGAACCGCTTCAGGAGCGCTTCCGCCGGCAGCTGGGCAGCCGCTTCGCCTGGTTGTCCGATGAGTGGTATTTGCTGGCCGGCCTGCCGCTGCCCCCGCGCTACCGGTACGAGGATCTTCCCCAGCAGGAAAACGGGGTGGGCAGCATCCGTGCCTTTCTGGAGTCCCTCGATCAGGCCACTGCCTCCCTGCCGGCCCGTCTGCGGCGTCCCCGCCGGCTGAGCTGGGTGGTGGGGGCGCTGGTGGCGGAGGCCCTGCAGCCCGTGGTGGAGCGTCTCAACCGGGTGGAGGGTCTGGAGCTGGTGCTCCACGGCCTGCCCAGCCCCTACTGGGGCCAGGAGCAGGTGGTCACCGGATTGCTCACCGGCTCCGACCTGCTCAGCGGTCTGGCCGGGCGGGATCTGGGTGAGCGGCTGCTGCTGCCCGCGGTGATGCTGCGCCAGGGCGAACCGGTGTTTCTCGATGACCTGCGCCTCGACGACCTGGAGGCCCGCCTGCCGGTGCCGGTGGAACTGGTGCATGGAGCCGCTGATCTGGTGGCTGCCTGCACGGGTGTAACCCGCCAGGATCCTTAAACTCCCGCTGCACCGTGCGCGCCGGCGTGACCCACTCCGCTTTTCGACTGGTTCTTCTTGGAGCCCTGGGTCTGCCCCTGGCCGGCGGAGCTTTGGTTGCCGCTGAGCGCTCCGCTGCGGCCGGCGATGGCCCGGCCCTGGACACTGAGCCTGCCCCGGCCGCCCAGGAGTCCACGGGCCCGCCCGTGTATCGCCCCTCACCCCTGCCCGATGCGCTTGAGGTCAAGGGGGAGCGGCCCCGGGTGAACCAGCGGCTGGTGGCGCCGGCCGCCACGGAGCTGGGCCCAGACCTCGAGGATCTGCCGGCACCGGATTCCCTGGCCCTGCCCACGCGGCCTGAGCAGGTGCAGATCCGTGAGCTGCGTCCGCTCACCCTCTCCCAGGTGGAAACCCTGGTGGAAGTGAACAACCCCAGCCTCAAGGCGATCGCCTCCCAGGTGGACCAGGCCCAGAGCAACCTCAGGGCCCAGATCGCCCAGCGCTACCCCACCATCGACCTCAGGGCCGACTCTCTGCCCGTCTTTGGCGCCTCGCGAACCCGCACGGAGTTGGCCGGCGCCCCGAATCGCACCAGCAGCGACGAGCGCTGGCGGGTTGCCGCCTCGCTGCTGGCCCAGTGGGCCCTGATCGATCCCACCCGGGATCCCTCGATCGCCGCAGCCCGCGACCAGTTCGAGAGCGCCAAATTTCAATACATCATTGCCCTGCGGGACCTGCGCCTCCAGGCCAACCAGGCCTACTTCACCCTCCAGCAGGCCGATGATCAGGTGCGCATCGGCCAGGAGTCGGTGCGGGCCTCACTGGTGAGCCTGCGCGACACCCGGGCCCGGTTCCAGGCCGGCGTGGCCACCCGCCTGGACGTGCTCGAGGCCGAAACCCAGCTCGCCCGCGACCAGCAGCTGCTCACCAACGGCTTCGCGGCCCAGGCGATCAACCGTCGCGCCCTGGCCGAGCTGCTGGATCTGCCCCAGGACGTCACCCCCACCGCCGCCGACCCCCCGCGGGTGCTTGGCATGTGGCAGCCCTCCCTGCAGGAGAGCATCGTGGCCGCCTTCGCCTTCCGGGAGGAACTTGACCAGACCCTGCTGGACATCTCGATTGCGAACAGCCAGGCCGATGCGGCCCTGGGCCAGGTCCAGCCCTTCCTGAATGTCTTTGCCGGCCTGGACACGGGCTGGACCGATTTTTTCGGAACCAATGACAACCGGGTCAAGGCCACCGGCAACATCGACGCCACCGTGGGCCTCAACTTCAACTGGCGCCTGTTCGATGGCGGTGCCGCTGCCGCCCAGGCCCGCCAGAGCCGGCAGCGCGCCGAGGAGAGCAGCTTCCGCTTCGCCGAACGGCGTGACAACATCCGCCGCCAGGTGGAGGAGAGCTTCTTCGAACTGGAGAAGAACAACCGCAACATCGCCACCACGGCCCGGGAGGTGATCCAGTCCCGCGAATCCCTGCGCCTCGCCCGCCTGCGGCTCCAGGCGGGGGTCACCACCCAGCGGGAGGTGGTGGACAACCAGCGCGACCTCACCAATGCCGAGGTTCGCTACTCCGCTGCCATCACCGACTACAACATCCGCCTGGCCGAGCTTCGCCGCCGCACCGGTCTGGACGTGATCATCAGCTGTCCAGCCCGCAGTCTGCCAGCCGAAAAGCCACGGCTCGACACCGACATCCCCGTGGAACCCACTCCACTGCTGCCCGCCTGTCAGGCTTCTGAACCAGGCCTGCTCTGAACTCTCGCAACCGATGAGCGACTCGTCCCCAGGTGCCCCGGGTATCAGGCTCGGCCTTCCCAGCACCTTGCGACTGGGGCTGTTTCAGGGCTGCCTGGGTTGCCTGGCGGTGATCTTCGCCGGTCTCTTGAACCGGGTGATGATCAGTGAGCTGGGCTTCCCCGGCCTGCTGGTGGGCGTAGCCCTGGCCTGCGAACAGTTCGTGGCCCCTGCCCGGGTTCTGTTCGGCCAGCTCTCCGACAGCCATCCGCTCGCGGGTCGTCACCGCACGCCCTACATCTGGCTCGGGGCCCTGCTGTTCTGCTCCCTGGCGGTGCTGTCCGTGCCACTGATCTTCCAGGTGGCTCGGCTGCTTGACAGCGGCGGCGGTGCTCTGCTGGCGGCCATCGCCGCCCTCTGCGGGCTGTTTGCCGCCTATGGCCTGGCCATCTCCATGGCCTCCACCCCCTACCTGGCCCTGCTGATCGACAGCACCAGCGAACAGGAACGCCCCCGGGCGGTGGGCATCATCTGGTGCCTGCTCACGGTGGGGATCGTGGTGGGGGCCATCGCCATCGCCATCGCCCTGGGCAACCTTGACGGGGTCACCGATCCCGCCGTCCTGCAACCCGCCCTGATGGGTTTCATGGTGCGCGTGGCTGTGGTGGTGCTGGTGCTCACTGTGACGGCGACCCTGGGCATCGAGAGACCCAGGACTGGATCCCTTCAGGCTGGCGCCGAGGCGACCTCCGCCCGCGACGAGGCCATCACCCTGCGTCAGAGCTGGGCCCTGGTCACCTCCAGCCGGCAGGTGATGGTCTTCTTTCTGTTCCTGATCCTGTTCACTCTGGGACTGTTCCTGCAGGACCCCGTGCTGGAGAGCTACGGCGCCGAGGTGTTCGGCATGTCCATTGCCGCCACCGCCTCCCTGAACGCCCTCTGGGGCATCGGCACTCTGGTGGGGCTGCTGGTGGCGGGCCTCTGGATCACCCCGAGGCTCGGCAAGTTCGCCACCGCTCGCCTGGGCTGTCAGTTGATCGTGGCCAGCCTTGCCCTGCTGCTGCTCTCGGGGGTCACGGCCCAGGTTTCTGTGTTGCAGGTGGTGATGGTTCTGTTCGGCCTGGCGGCAGGCATCGGCACCAACAGCGCCCTGGTGCTGATGCTCGATCTCACCCTGCCCCAGGCCGCAGGCACCTTCGTGGGCGTCTGGGGTCTGGCCCAGGCCCTGTCCAGGGCGCTGGGCAAGGTGTTCGGCGGCGGCCTGCTTGATCTGGGACGGTTCCTGCACCTGCAGTTCACCGGGGGCACCGATCCTTTCCCCGCCTATGCCCTTGTGCTCAGTGTTGAATTGCTGGTGGCGGCGGCCGCACTGGTGCTCCTGGGCCGTGTCAACCTGCGTCAGTTCCGCGAAGATACGGGCCGCAGTCTCAGCCGGGTGCTGGCCCTCGAGATCGGATGACTGCGGCCCCCGTCTCCCCGTCACTTCACCCTGGACTGGCGTCCTTGCTGGACCGCGTCGGCGAGCGCCAGCGCCACGACTTCGGTCACGTGGTGTCAGACCTCAAACCCGACGGCAGCCTGATCACCGCCTGCGATCGCTGGAGCGATGCCGAGCTGGTGGCCGGGCTGACGGCCCTGTTCCCCGGTGACGGTGTGCTCAGCGAGGAGGGGGAGCGCCTGGTGCCCGCTACCCCGGCCTACTGGGTGGTGGACCCCCTCGATGGCACCACCAACTTCGCCGCTGGGATCCCCTACTGGGCCATTTCCCTGGCTCGGTTCGAAGCGGGCAGGCCGGTGCTGGCGGTGCTGGATGTGCCCCCCCTGCGCCAGCGCATCGTTGCCGTGCGGGGTCAGGGTGCCTGGCGCAACGGCAAGCCCTTGCAGCCACCCTCCAGCCACGCTCCCAGCTCCGGCTGCGCGTCCCTGTGCAGCCGCTCGATCGGCGTGTTGCAGAAGCTTCCAGATCGCCGCTTTCCCGGCAAGATCCGCCTGCTCGGCGTGGCCAGCCTCAATCTCGTGAGTGTGGCCACGGGGCAAACCGTGGCGGCCCTGGAGGCCACCCCGAAGATCTGGGACCTGGCAGCCGCCTGGCTGGTGCTCACCGAACTGGACTGCCCCCTGTGCTGGCTGCAGCTCTCGCCGACACAGCTGATCCCTGGAGCTGACCTGTCCCAGGTCGACTTTCCGGTGCTGGCGGCCGATCGTCCCGCAACGCTGGAGCGCTTTCTGCCTTGGGGTGAGGCGCTGATGCGCTGACGACAGAACTGGGTGCTACAGTGCTGAGCTGCGCCTGAGAGGGCGCAGAGCCTGTGACACCGAGAAGCGCGAGCAAGGCTTGAGCGGACGGTGTTGTAGGTTTTGGAAGTCGTGAGCGGAGGGCCACCTGGAAGGGTGTCCGGAAGCGAGCGATGGAAGCCCCCGGAAGCCGGAGAGTCGGCGGGGAGCGAGCTGATGGATGAGGAATCCAGAGGAGCGCTCTGCGTT
>SLIG01000010.1 GCA_007135755.1 Cyanobium sp. | reverse complement strand
GCCATCGCCAACACCCACACCGCGATCTCCAGCCCGGCGCCCGGCGTCATCTGTGACGCCGTCTCCCGCGTCTGTTTCGACGGCAACGGAGCCTCGCTGCCGCTCACCCGTCAGCACATGGGCTCCTGGGCCGAGTGGCGGCTGGCCCGCCAGCTCTCCGGCCAGCCGGCGTCCACCGAGTTCCGCCTCAGCGACGGCAGCCTCTGCGATCTGCGCGCCCGCACCTGCTGGAGCGAATCCTTCGGGCGCCGCACCGTGGCCACCCAGCTCAGCCAGCAGCTGTTCGCCGGCGGCAGCGCTGGCGACAACCGGGAGGTGAATCGCCTGGCCGGGCTCTGCAACCTGACGCGGGGCAACCGGGAGATGTACAGCGGCGTCTGTGCGCTGCGGCGGGTGGTCAACAGCGAGCGGGGCGTCAGCCGCTATGTGGTCCGCCAGCCGGATGGCAGCCAGCTCACCTTCAGCGACCGCAGCGGCCGCCTGGAGGTCAGCGATGGGGATCGCAGCTGGCCGGCCACATTCGTGGATCACGGCCTCACCGGCGTGTTCCGCTGGCGTGACATGACCCTGGTGGCCACCCGGGAACACCCGGCGCTGCCCCTGGGGCGGGGCCAGAGCGACGGCATCAGCCAGCTGTTCCTCGACCGCTGAAGCCCGCGGGCACGCAGGCCCGGGTCGCTGCGGATCAGAGCGGCCGCAGCCAGCGCCGCAGCAGCGGCAGGCTGAGGCCGATCACGTTGCTGAAGCAGCCCTCCAGCCGCTCCACCAGCAACCCGCCGCGACCCTCCAGGGCAAAGCCGCCGGCGCACTGGAGGGGCTCGCCGGTGGCCACATAGGCCCGGATCTCGGCCTCGCTGAGGGGGGCGAACAGCACCCGGGTGGTCACCGTGGCCAGCAGGGGCCCGCCCGGTCGCAGCAGGCAGTGGCCGGTGTGCAGCTCCCCCCACTGGCCCGCCATGGCCCGCCAGCGGGCCTCGGCCTCGGCTGGGTCGGCGGGCTTGCCATACGCAGCGCCGGCGAAGACCAGCAGGGAGTCGCAGCCCAGCACCCCCAACGGGGGCTCTGCGGCGGCGGCGATCGGCTTCAGCCTGGCCTCCACCACCGCCTCCGCCTTGGCCAGGGCCAGGCGCTGCACCAGCCGCTGGGGATCGGTGTCGGCGATGGCCTGCTCATCCACGCCGCTCACCTGCACGCGGTGGGGAATGGCGGCCTGCTCCAACAACCGGCGGCGGGCCGGAGAGGCTGAGGCGAGCACCAGCATCCGGCCCCCGGGGTCGATCAGGATGGTGTTCCGTACGGTACCGGCGGCCAGGGCACCGGGACCGACCAGCCCTGCACGGGAGATTGCACCTGAACGCGCCCACCGACTCCACCAGTTCCCCGAGCAGCGGGCCGGCGCTGGATGATCGCCGCGCCCGGCGGCGCGCCGCCCGCTCCCTGCGCTGCCTGCCCTTCCGGCGGGCCTTCTACGAGCGCGTGGCCGTGGAGGCCGTGAGCAGCACGGCGCTGGCCGGCAGCGAGGACTGGCGAGCCCTGTGCTTCCTGCCCCTGAGCGCCGAGCGGGCCGAGGCCCACTTCCGCTGGCTGATCCGGCTGGGGGTGCTGCGCCGCGAGGTGGATGGCCAGGGTCTCACCGAGCGGGTGCGGCTGACGCCGATGGGGCGCCGCATCGTGGAGGGGTTCCGGGGGGACATCCCCCGCGCCGGGCTGCGCGAGCGGATGCTGGAGACCCTGCGCCGCCACCGGCCCGGCCTGTGAAGCCACCGGCCCTGATGGTGCTGGGCACCTCCAGTGGTGCCGGCAAATCGCTGATGACCGCCGCCCTCTGCCGGGTGCTGCGCCGCCGCGGCGAGCGGCCCCTGCCCTTCAAGGGGCAGAACATGAGCAACAACGCCTGGGTGGACCAGGCCGGCGGCGAGATGGCCTACTCCCAGGCGCTGCAGGCCTGGGCCGCGGGCCTGGAACCCTGCTGCGCCATGAATCCGGTGCTGCTCAAGCCCCGCGGCGACTCCACCAGCGAGGTGATCCACCTGGGCCGCTCGGTGGGAACGGCCCGCGCCGAGCACTACTACCGCGACTGGTTCCGGCCCGGCTGGGCCGCCATCCGCGCCGGGCTCAGCGAGCTGCAGGCCGCTCACCCCGGCGGCCGGCTGGTGCTGGAGGGGGCCGGCAGCCCGGTGGAGGTGAACCTGCAGGCCCGCGACCTCACCAACCTGCGCCTGGCCCAGTTCCTGCGCGCCCGCTGCCTGCTGGTGGCCGACATCGAGCGCGGCGGGGTGTTCGCCCAGATCGTGGGCACCCTGGCGCTGCTCAGCCCGGTGCAGCGGCCCCTGATCCGCGGGCTGCTGATCAACCGCTTCCGCGGCCGCCGCGAGCTGTTCGACGAGGGCCGCCGCTGGCTGGAGCGGCAAACGGGCGTGCCGGTGCTGGGGGTGATGCCCTGGCTGGAGGAGCTGTTCCCCCCTGAGGACTCCCTCGATCTGCTGGGGCGCGGCGGCCGCAAGGCCGGCGCCGAGCTGGAGATCGCCGTGCTGCGGCTGCCCTCGATCAGCAACTTCTCCGACCTCGATCCGCTCGAAGCCGAGCCCAGCGTGCGGCTGCGCTGGCTGCGGCCCGGCGATCCCCTCGGCAGCCCGGATGCGGTGATCCTGCCGGGCAGCAAGCAGACCCTGGGCGATCTGGCGGCCCTGCGCCGCGCCGGGCTGGATGGCGAACTGCGCCGCTACCTGGCCGGCGGCGGCCACGTGTTCGGCCTCTGCGGCGGGCTGCAGCTGCTGGGCCGGGAGCTGCTGGATCCGGAGGGACTGGAGGGCAGCGGCGAGGTGGAGCGACGCGGGCTGGATCTACTGCCGCTGCGCACCGTGTTCGGCGGCGCCAAGGCCCTGCGCCAGCGCCGCAGCCGGGCGCTGTGGCCCAAGACGGGTGGCGATCGCGACACCACGCTGGCCGGCGGGCTGGAGCTCTGCGGCTTCGAGCTGCACCGCGGCCAGACCAGCGTGCTGGCGGATGGCCCCCAACCCCTGGCCGGGGATGCCGGCCTGGGCTGGTGGCAGGCGCTGGGCGACCACGGCGGCCTGGTGGCCGGCACCTACCTGCACGGGGTGTTCGAGAGCGGCCCCTGGCGCCGGCAGTGGCTCAACCGCCTGCGCCGGCGCCAGGGCCTTCCTCCCCTGAGCCTCGACCAGCCCCACCACAGCCGCCAGCGCGATCAGCTGCTGGATCGGCTCGCCGATGCCTTCGAGGCCCACGTCAACCTGGAGCCGTTGCTCACACCCTGATGGACCCGCGCAGCAACCCCAGCGGCCGTGCGTCCCGCAGCGTCACCATCCGCTGGCCCGACGGTCGCACCACCACCGTGGCGGCCGGCAGTCCCTGGCTGCAGGCGGCCCAGCAGGCGGGCCTCACGATCCCCACAGGCTGCCTGGGGGGCAGCTGCGGCGCCTGCGAGATCGAGGTGAACGGCCGCGTGGTGCGGGCCTGCATCGCCGCCGTGCCGCCAAGCCGCAGCGGCGAGCTCACGGTGGAGCTGGCCAGCGACCTCTTCTGGTAGAGCGGGGCGCCTGGAAGAACCGGAAGGCCCGCCCGGGCCCGGATCAGCTCTCGATCAGCCCACCGCCCAGCAGCACCTCGCCGGCGTAGAACACCGCCGCCTGACCGGGGGTGATCGAGAACTGGGGTTCGGCGAACGCCAGCCGCACCCGGTGGGGGCGGCCGGCGGCCCGGTCGGCGTCGGTGGCGGGCAGGGGGGTGAGCAGGGCCGGCTCCGGGGCGCTGCGGTAGCGCACCTGCACCCCCACCTCCACGGGCTGCTCGGGAGGCGCCATCGACACCCAGTTCACCGCCCCCACCTCACAACCGCCGCGGGCGGCCTCCCGCCGCGGTGCCACCACCACCCGGTTCATGGCGCCATCGAGGCGCACCACGTGCAGGGGCTCGCTCCAGGCCACCCCCAGCCCCTTGCGCTGACCGATGGTGAAGTGCTCGATGCCGTCGTGTTCGCCCACCACGGTGCCGTCGGCGAGCACGATCTCGCCCTGGCGGGGCGGCAGGTGGGCATCGAGGAAGGCCTTCATCGAGCCGTGGTGGTCGGCCAGGCAAAGGTCCTGGCTTTCGGGCTTGCTGGCGGTGCGCAGCCCATGGCGGGCGGCCTCCAGGCGGGTGTCGGCCTTGGTGAGTTCCCCCAGCGGAAACACCAGCCGGCCCAGGGCCTCCTGGGGCAGGTCGTAGAGGAAGTAGCTCTGGTCCTTGCGCTCATCGAGGCCGCGCAGCAGCTGGTGCCGGCCCGCCGCCTCCCCCGGCACCGGCAGGGGGTGTGCGGCCTCGGCGGGGCGCACGCGGGCGTAGTGGCCGGTGGCGATGCGGCCGATGCCGCGCTCGGTTTCCGCCCAGGCCAGCATCGGGCCGAACTTCACCGCCCGGTTGCAGCGCGAGCAGGGCAGGGGCGTGACGCCGGCGGCGTAGCCCTCCACGAGGAAGTCGACAATCTGCTCGCGGAAGTGCGCGCGGAAATCCACCACATGGTGGGGAATGGCCAGCTGCTCGCAGATGCCGGCGGCATCCACCAGACCCTCGGCACAGCAGGCCCCCTTTCCGCTCATCAACCAGAGGGTGAGGCCCTCCACCTGCCAGCCCGCCTCCACCAGCAGGGCGGCGGTGAGGGAGCTGTCCACGCCGCCGGAGAGACCCACGGCCACCCGCCGCTCACCCGGCCAGGCCCGCAGGCGCTCGAGAGCCGCCGCGCCCGCAAGGGTGACCGCAGGGGCGCCCGCGAGGGCAACCGTGGCGGGTCCGGCTGGGCAGGAGGCGTTCAAGAGCTGGGTGGAACGGTCGTCTCTCACCATCATGAGACGCAGAGCCCTGCCCCTGCCGTGACCCCTACCGCCCCGCCCGCGGAGCCAACGGCCCCGACCTGGCCGCCAAGGGATGCCGCCCACCTGCTGGTGAGCGGCGCTCAGATGGCCGAGCTGGAGCAGCAGCTGTTCGCCTCCGGCCTGCCGGTGGAGGCGCTGATGGAGAAGGCAGCCCTGGCCCTGAGCCGGCGGCTGCTGGCCGACCACGGCCCGGTGCTGGAGCGGCACGGGGCCGTGGTGCTGGTGGGCCCGGGCCACAACGGCGGCGACGCCCTGGTGGTGGCCCGCGAGCTGCACCTGACGGGGGTGGCGGTGGCGATCTGGAGTCCGTTCGAGCGCCACAAACCACTCACGGACAGCCACCTGCGCCATGTCCGCTGGCTGGGGGTGCCGCAGCTCGAGGCCCCACCGGAGGCCGCCGGCCCGGCCCTGTGGATCGATGGGCTGCTGGGCATCGGCCAGCGTCGGCCGCCTGAGGGGAGCCTGCAGGCGCTGTTCCGCTCGCGGGCGCGGCAGCGGCCCGGACGCCTGGTGGCCATCGATGTGCCCACCGGCCTCTGCGCCGACAGCGGCCGCTGCCTGGGGGATGGCGCCGCCCGGGCCAGTCACACCTACACCCTGGGCCTGGTGAAGAGCGGCCTGGTGCAGGACAGCGCCCTGGGCTGGGTGGGGGAGCTGCGGCGGATCGATCTGACCCTGCCACCAGCCCTGCTGGCCGACCTCCCCGCCAGGCAGCCCCTGGGGCTCACCCCCGCCGATCTGGCCGCCGCTCCCTGGCCGGTCCTGGATCCGGCGGCAGCCAAATACGGCCGCGGCCGGCTGCTGGTGGTGGCGGGCAGCGAGCGCTACCGGGGGGCCGCGGTCCTGGCCCTGGAGGGGGCCGGCGCCGCCGGCTGCGGCAGCCTGCGGGCGGCGCTGCCCGCCTGCCTGGCCGAGGGCCTCTGGAGCCAGCAGCCCCACGTGGTGGTAAGCCGGGCCCTGGCCTGCGACCGCCAGGGGCACCTGGCCCTGGCGCAGCTGGGCCACGTCGAGCTGGAGCGGCTCGATGCGCTGCTGGTGGGCCCGGGGCTGGGACCGGGACCGGGACCGGGACCAGGAACAGGAACAGGAACAGGAACAGGAACAGGAACAGGAACAGGCCCAGCTGAGCCTGGAGCACCACCCGATGGGGAGGAATCCCTGGCCTGGCGGCGGCTGCAGCGGTTCACGGGGCTGCTGGTGCTGGATGCCGACGGCCTCAACCGCCTCGCCACCCTGGGCGCGGGCGACTGGCTGCGGCAGCGCCAGGGACCCACCTGGATCACACCCCACCGGGGGGAGTTCAACCGCCTGTTCCCGCAATGGCGGGACGCACCGGCCCTGGAGGCGGCAGCGGCGGCGGCCGCCTCCAGCGGCGCCAGCGTGCTGCTCAAGGGCGCCCGCAGCGTGGTGGCCGCCCGCGATGGACGGCGCTGGCAGCTG
>SLIG01000118.1 GCA_007135755.1 Cyanobium sp. | reverse complement strand
GGCGGTGCCCTCGGTGTTCCTGGCCGAGCTGCCCGAAGAGCATGTGCAGGGGGATGTGCCCCGCAGCGGCGGGGCGGCGATCCGGCGCGAGCAGCGGCTCGACCGCCTCACCCGCGTCGACCGCGACGACAGCCGCCGGGTCGCTGCGGGAGGCAGCGCCGGTGCTCCGGCCAATGCGGTGCGCCGCCGGGCCGTCGCCGCCCCGGGCCGGGCCTGGGCGGTGGGCGACCGCCTGCGCCATGCCGTCTTCGGCGAGGGCCACATCACCCACCTGTTCGGCAGCGGCGAGAAGATCTCGATCGCGGTGAAGTTTGAGGGCATGGGCCCGAAGATCCTCGATCCACGCCTGGCGCCGATCGAACCCCTGGGCGAGTGAGCCCGTGCCCGGGGCTGCAGGCGTGAGCACGGTGCTGGAAATCCCCGGCATTCCGGAGGCCCTGCCACCGCTGCTGCTGGAGCTGGCGCGGGAGCAGCGGGCCGCCCTGGTGGGCGGGGCCGTGCGCGATCTGCTGCTGCACCGGGTGCACAACGACCCCTGGCGCGGCCTGCCCGACCTCGATCTGGTGGTGGAGGGCCGTGCCGGCGACTTCGTGGCCCGGCTGGAGCGGGCCCTGCCCGCCGGCAGTGTGCGCGGCGCCCTGGAGCACGGCGCCTACGGCACCGTGGAGCTGGAGCTGGCCATCAACGGGACGCCGGTGCTGCTCGATGTGGCCTCGGCTCGGCGCGAGACCTACCCGGTGCCGGGGGAGAACCCGCGCGTGACCCTCGGCGCCCTGGCCGACGACCTGGCCCGGCGCGACTTCAGCATCAACGCCATGGCCCTCGATCTGGCCAGTGGCCGTCTGCTCGATCCCCACGGCGGCCAGGCCGATCTGCAGCACCGCCGGCTGCGCTGGCTGCATGCCACCAGCGTGGCCGACGACCCCACCCGTCTGGTGCGCGGCGCCCGCTATGCCGCCCGGCTGGGCTTCGAGCTCGATCCCGCCAGCCGCGAGCAGGTGGTCGCCACCCTGGCCGCCTGGCCCTGGGCCTGGCGGGCCGGCGACCCCCCCGGCCAGGCGCCGGCGGCCCTGGGCACCCGCCTGCGCATGGAGCTGGAGCTGCTCCTGAAGCGTGAGCCCTGGCGGCCGGCCCTGGTGGCCCTGCAGCGCTGGGGGGGGCTGGTGCTGCTCGATCCGGCGTTGCAGGCCGACCAGCGCTGGCAGCAGCGGCTGTGGTGGGCGGCACGCTTCGCTGTGCCGCTGCTGCCGGCGTTGGTGGCGGGCGCCGGTGACCCCCTGGCCCTGGCTGAGCGCCTGCAGCTGCCCCACCGCCAGCACCGCCTGCTGGCCCAGGCGCTGGCGCTGCGGCAGCGCCTGGTGGAGGCCCTGCCGCCGCGTGACGCCGCCGCCTGGTGCGAGCTGCTGGAGGCCCCGGGGCTGTCGGTGGAGGCCATCACCCTGGCTCTGGTGGACGGCGCTGGGCCCCGCCGCCCGCTGCTGCGCTGGCTGTTGCGCTGGCGCCGGCTCAAGGCGCCGCTCAGCGCCGCCGAACTGATCGCCGCCGGCTGGCGGCCCGGGCCTGAGCTGGGGGCTGAACTGCGCCGCCTACGCTCGCAGCGCCTGGCCGAGGAGCGCTGCTGATGGCGGTTGTGGTAGCGGTGCCGGCGCGGCTGGCCTCCTCGCGGCTGCCGGGCAAGGTGATGGCCGATATCGGCGGCAAGCCGATGCTGCGCCATGTGCTGGAGCGCTGCGGGCGGGCTCGGGGGGTGGCGGCGGTGTATGCCTGCAGCGACAGCCCCGAGGTGCTGGAGGCCTGCCGCGGCTGGGGGCTCAGGGCCCTGCTCACCCCCGAGAGCTGCAGCAGCGGCAGCGAGCGCCTGGCGGCGGTGGCGGCGGAGCTGGTGGCCGCAGGTGGCGCCGCCGCCGAACACACCCTGGTGATCAACGTGCAGGGCGATCAGCCCCTGCTCGATCCGGCGGTGATCGAGGCCATGGCCGCGGAATTTGTCCGGCGCGACCGGCCGCCGGTGCTTACGCCGGTGTACCGGCTGGCCGCTGACAAGATCCACGACCCCAATGTGGTGAAGGTGCTGCTGGGTGGCGATGGCCGGGCGATCACCTTCTCCCGCAGCGCCCTGCCCCACGTGCGCGATGTCGCGCCCGAGTACTGGCACCGGCACGCTCCCTACTGGGGCCACGTGGGCCTCTACGGCTACCGGGGCGATGTGCTGGCCGGCTGGAGCCAGTTGCCCGCCTCGCCGCTGGAGGACCTGGAGAAGCTGGAGCAGCTGCGCCTGATCGAGGCCGGCATCCCGATCGCCACCTTCTCCGTGCAGGCCGACTGCCTCTCGGTGGACACCGCCGAGCAGCTGGAGCAGGCCCGCCGGCTGGTGCAGGCTCACTGAGGGCGCTCCTCCTGAATCCGCCCTCAGAGCACCCGGTGCTTAACCGTTGCCCTCCCGCCAGCCGTGGCGGTGCAGGGCCTCCAGTGCACCGCGCTGCTGCAGCAGGGCCTCGGCCAGTTCCCGCAAGGCGCCGTTGCCGCCGCGGCGGCGCAGCACCCAGTGGGCCCGCTGGCGCAGGCCGTTGGCCCCATCGGCCGGGCTGATCAGCAGGGCCACCCGTGGCCGCACGGTGAGGTCGTTGAGGTCGTCGCCGAGGAAGGCGGTGTGGGCGGGGGCCACCGCCAGCTCGGCCTGCAACTGCTCCAGGCCGGCGGCCTTGTCGCCCACCCCCACCCGGCAGTGGCTGATGCCCAGGTGGCGGGCCCGCTGCTCGATGGCGCCGCTGCGGCCGCCGCTGAGCAGGGCCACGGTGATGCCGGAGCGCTGCAGCATGCGCACTGCCAGGCCATCGCGCACGTCGAAGCGCTTCACCACCCGGCCGCTCTCGTCGTAGTGCAGGCCGCCGTCGGTGAGCACCCCGTCCACGTCGCACACCAGCAGCCGCACCGCCGCCAGCCGGCGGCCGATCAGCAGTCGCTGCAGGCGGGAGCGCAGGCCCAGACCGGTCACCAGCGCAGCCTCTCGGGGGCCATCTACAGGGTGCTCACGGCCATGCCATCGGCCACCGCCGCCCGAATGGCCAGCAGTTGCGCCAGCAGGGCCTCCAGCCGGTGCAGGGGCACCATGTTGGGCCCGTCGCTGAGGGCCTGCTCCGGATCCGGGTGCACCTCCATGAACAGCCCGTCCACGCCCACGGCCACCGCGGCCCGGGCCAGGGGCGCCACGAACTCCCGCTGGCCGCCGGAACTGGTGCCGCGGCCACCCGGCTGCTGCACGGCGTGGGTGGCATCGAAGATCACCGGGCAGCCGGTGGCCTGCAGCTGGGGCAGGCTGCGGTAGTCCACCACCAGCGTGTTGTAGCCGAAGCTGCTGCCGCGCTCCGTGAGCCACAGACGGCCGCTGGCCGCGTCCAGGCCGCACTCGGCCAGCTTGGCCACCACCTGGGTCATGTCCCAGGGGGCCAGGAACTGGCCCTTTTTCACGTTCACCACCTTGTCGGTGCCGGCCACGGCCCGGGCTGCCGCCTCCAGCAGGTCGGTCTGGCGGCAGAGGAAGGCGGGGATCTGGAGCACGTCCACGGCCTCGGCCGCGGCGGCGGCCTGGTGGCTCTCGTGGATGTCGGTGAGCACCGGCACGCCGATGCGCTCGCGCACCTCGGCCAGGATCGCCAGCCCCTCGTCCGGCCCCGGCCCGCGGAACGACTGGCCGGAGCTGCGGTTGGCCTTGTCGAAGCTGGCCTTGAACACGTAATCGATGCCCAGGCGTCTGCAGAGCTCGCTCACCCGCTCGGCAATGCCCAGCACCAGATTACGGTTCTCGATCACACAGGGACCGGCGATCAGGCGGAAACTCATGGGCTCTGGGCGGTGCTGAAGCCAGCCTGCACCAGATCATGGAGTCGCAGCAGACCCACCAGCTGGGCGGGGTGGTCGGGGTGCACCACCGGCAGCACCGAGATCGCCTGGCGCCGGTTGTGCTCCATCAGCTTCAGGGCCTCGGCGGCGAGCACCTCCGGCGTCACGGTGATCGGATCGCGGGTGGCCATGGCGGTGGCCGTCACCTGGTCCCATTCGCTGGCCCGGTGGCGCTGCAGGGCGCGGCGCAGATCGCCATCGGTGATCAGTCCGGCCAGGTGAGCCGGTTCCCCTTCGCCGTGCACCCAGGTGGCGCCGAGGCTGCCGCGCTTGGGGCTGCCCCGCGTGAGTTCGGCGATCACCTCGGGCAGGGGCGCGTCGGGGGCGAGGGGGGTGAGCTCGTGGGCCGGCACCATCAGGTCGGCCACCGTGAGGGTGAGCTGGCGGCCCAGGGAGCCGGCCGGGTGGTTGATGGCGAAGTCCACCGGCGAGATGCCGGCCCGCTCCATCCATACCGCCGCCAGGGCATCGCCGATCGCCATCGCCACCGCCGTGCTGGCGGTGGGGGCCAGGTTGAGCGGGCACACCTCCCGGTCCACCGAGGCGTCGAGCACCACATCACAGCCCCGGGCCAGGCTTGAGCCCAGGCGCCCCACCAGGGCGATGCGCAGGGTGCCGCGGCGGATCAGGTGGGGCAGGATCGCCAGCAGCTCCACGGTTTCGCCGCTGTTGGAGAGCAGCAGGGTGACGTCGTCGGCGGCCACGATCCCCAGGTCGCCATGCAGGGCGTCCACCGGATTGAGGAACACCGCCGTCAGGCCGATGGAGGAGAAGGTGGCGGCGATCTTGCGGGCGACGATGCCGCTCTTGCCCACGCCGGTCACCACCAGCTTGCCGCGCCGGCCGCGGCAACTCTCGAGATGCTTCAGCGCAGTTTCCACCTGCTGCGGATCGAGGCGGGAGGCGGCGGCGGCGATGGCGGCGGCCTCTTCCACCAGGCAGCGGGTCAGGGCGGACAAGGGCAGTGGCGAGGACCCCGTCATTCTCCCAGGCTCGCGCCTGCCGCTCCAGTCCCGGCTGTGTCCGGCTGTCAGGCCCGGCGGCGCACCTGGCCGATCACCCGCGCCGCCCTGAATCCCCGCTCCCGCAGGGTCTCCAGGGCGGCCGGGGCGGCGCTGGCCGGCAGGGCCGCCAGCAGGGGGCCGCAGGTCTGGGGATCGATCCACAGCGCCTGCTGGGCGGCGCTGGCGGCGGCGCTGAGCCGTACCGGGCCTCCCAGCAGCTCCAGGGCGGCGGCGTTGGCGGGAGCCAGGCTGCTGGCGTGGCCCCGCTCCAGCAGCTCCAGGGCCCCGGGCAGGGCCGGCACCGTCTCGGCCTCCAGCAGCACCTCCAGCCCCGGCGGGCTGGCGGCCACCATCTCCCCCAGGTGGCCCAGCAGCCCGAAGCCGGTGATGTCGGTGCAGGCCCGGCAGCCCAGCTCCCAGAGCGGTGCCACCAGCTCCGCCTGGCTCTGCTGCATCTGCTCCAGGGCCTGATCGATCCAGGCGGCGGGGGCGGCCGCGGCCATGGCCGCGGCGAACAGCACGCCGGTGCCCAGGGGCCGGGTGAGCAGCAGCACCTGCCCCGGCCGCAGCGGACCCTTGCCCCAGTGCCGCTCCGGCGCCACCGCACCGGTCACGCTCAGGCCCAGGGCCAGACCGGCGCCGTCGCGGCCCTCGAGGGTGTGGCCGCCGAGCAGGCCCGCCCCCAGGGGCTCCAGCACCGAGCCGACGCCGGCCAGGGTCTGGGCCAGCCACTCCCGCTGCAGCCCCGGCGCCGCCTCGGGCAGGGTCACCAGGGCCTGCACGCCGGTGACGCGTGCGCCGCAGGCCCACAGGTCGCTGCAGGCGTGCAGGGTGGTGAGGCGGGCATTGAGCCAGGGGTCGCCCACCAGGGCCGGAAAGCCATCCACGCTCTGCAGCAGCAGCTCGCCGGTCGCGCCCCGGCCGATCACGGCGGCATCCTCGGCCTGGCCCCCCAGGCCCGCCTGCCGCAGACCGGCCGTCAGGGTGGGGGCTGCCAGCTTGGCGGCGCAGCCGCGGCAGGCCATGGGGGAGTCCATCGCCGCCGCCATCGCGTTCAGCGCTGTGAAGCGGGCCATGAAGGCCTGGTCGATGCGGTTCTTCCAGCCCCACAGCAGCCGGCTCGGGCCGATGGCCAGCCCGCCCCAGAGGGCGATCGCCCGCGGCTCGGCCGTCCGGCTGCCGTCCGCCAGCAGCTGCAGGGCCCGGCGCTGGGGCCGCCAGCGCCGCAGCCCCCTGGGTTCGGCGGCCAGGGGATCCGCCAGGCAGCGCTCCAGGTTGGCCGCCAGGGTGGGCGCGGCCCGCACGGCCCACACCCCCGAGGCCGGCCGGGGGTCGGCGGCGATCAGGCCGCAGTCGCCGCTGGCGAACAGGCGCGGCTGGTCCAGCACCTGCAGGCTGGCCTCGGTGAGCACCCGGCCACTGCCGGGATCGGTGGGCAGGCCCGCCGCCG
>SLIG01000166.1 GCA_007135755.1 Cyanobium sp. | reverse complement strand
GCCGGAGCCGGGGCGACCTCGGCCGCTGGAGCGGGGAGCGGCAGGGCCTGGGGGGCGGCCCCGGGAAGGTTGCGGCGCACCTCCAGACGGAAATCGTCGCCCTCAAGCTTGAATTCCTGGATGTCGCTGTCCTCGAGCAGGGCCAGCAGAGCCTTGAGCTGATCGTGATCGAGCTGCATGGCGATCAGTTCTCCCGGCCCAGATAGCTGTCGCTGCGGGTGTCGATCTTGATCTTGTCCCCCACGGAGAGAAACAGGGGCACCATCACCTGGGCGCCGGTCTCCACGATCGCCGGCTTGGTGCCGCCGGTGGCCGTGTCACCCTTGACGCCGGGATCGGTCTCGGTGATTTCCAGCACCACCGAATTGGGCAGCTCCACCTCCAGAGGCCTGTCGTTCCAGGTGAGCACGTTCACCTCCATTCCCTCTTTGAGGTATTTGCGGCCATCACCGATCTGGGCGGCGCTGAGGCGGGTCTCCTCGTAGCTGCCCATGTCCATGAACACGTACTCATCCCCCTCCATGTAGGTGTGCTGGAGGGTGCTTTTCTCGAGCAGGGCCTGGGGCACCATCTCGCCGGCACGGAAGGTCTTTTCCACCGTGTTGCCGCTCTGCACCGCCTTCAGCTTGGTGCGCACGAAGGCGGAGCCCTTGCCGGGCTTCACGTGCAGGAATTCAACGACTCGCCAGACCTGCCCATCCAGCTCGATCGAGGTGCCGGTTCGAAAGTCGTTGCTGGAGATCATTCCGGCGGTTCGGATCAGGCGGATTGTACGGCTGGCTACAGCAGGGCAAGATCCACACCAGGCGCCCTGCAGCCATGCCAAAGTCCGCCCAGAGAGGTTGCAAGGCCATGGCCCAGGGCCCGATTCGCCCCGTTCCCCGGCCCCTCGCGGGGCCCTGGAAGCGACCACCGGCGCGTCCCTCGATGGCCTGGCTGCGGCGGGCGGCGGCGACCCTCACCCTGGCCCTGACGCTGCTGCTGATCGCCCCGGCCGCCAGGGCCGCCCTGCCCCAGGGCAACGCCGTGAAGGATCCGGCGGCCATCCTGCGCAACGCCCTGCCGGTGGACGCCCCCAAGCTGCAGGACCTGCAGCACAGGCTGGAGGACACCAGTGACGATCTGCGCGCCAAGCGCTGGTCGGCCCTGGCCAACTCCGTACGCCGCAGCCAGTCGCAGCTGAGCGGCAACCGCAGTGCCATCCTCCAGGCCTTCCAGCCAGGCGACCAGAGCCGGGCCCAGACGCTGCTGCAGGACCTGGACGGCCAGCTGCAGCGGATGGCCGCGGCCGCGGCCGATCAGCAGCGGGACGCCTTCCTGAGCGCCCGCCGCGAGGCCCTTGCCGGCATCGGCGAGGCCGAGGCCCTGCTGGTGGGCGAGTTCCCCTTCGCCATCCCCCCTGAATTCGACGCCCTGCCGCGGCTGCTGGGCCGCGCCAGCGTGCTGATCTCCACCACCAAGGGCGACCTCACCGCCGTGGTGGACGGCTACAACGCCCCACTCACGGCGGGCGCCTTCGTGGACCTGGTGCAGCGCGGCTTCTACGACGGTCTGCCCTTCATCCGCGCCGAGGACTTCTACGTGCTCCAGACCGGTGATCCCAAGGGCCCCGAGGAGGGCTATGTGGAGCCCAGGACGGGGCAGCTGCGCAGCGTGCCTCTGGAAATCCGGGTGCCTGAGGAGACCGCCCCCTTCTACAACCAGACCTTCGAGGATCTGGGCCGCTACAAGGCCACCGCGGTGCTGCCCTTCGCCACCCTGGGCACCCTGGGCTGGGCCCACTCCGACGAGCGGCTCGATGATGGCTCGTCGCAGTTCTTCTTCTTTCTCTACGAAGCGGAACTCACCCCCGCGGGCCTGAACCTGGTGGATGGCCGCTACGCCGCCTTCGGCTACGTGGTGGACGGCTTCGAGGTGCTCGAGGAACTCGGGGTCGATGACGCCATCGTCAAGGCCCAGGTGATCGAAGGCGCTGCCAATCTCCAGCCCCATGGCTGATGGGCACCCCTGAGGACCCCGGCCTGGCTGAGCTCGGCGAGGAGGCCCTGATCGAGCGGCTGGCCGCCTTCGCCCCGGCCGGCCAGTTTCACGACGATGCCGCCCTGCTCGAGCTGCAGGGTCTCCAGGTGCTCAACACCGACGTGCTGGTGGAGGGGGTGCACTTCAGCGAGGCCACCACCAGCGGCTTCGACGTGGGCTGGAGGGCCGCCGCCGCCAACCTCTCGGATCTGGCGGCGATGGGATGCCGCAGCGCCTGGGGCCTCACCGTGGGACTGGTGGCTCCGGGGGACACACGCTGGAGCTGGGTGGAGGCCGTCTACGGCGGTCTGCGGGCCTGCCTGGAGCCCCATGGCGGCCGGCTGCTGGGGGGCGACTGCAGCGGCGGTGCCCAGCGCCTGCTGGCCGTCACCGCCATCGGCCCCCTGGCCCGCCGCCGGGGCGGCGGGCCGGCGCCGATCCGGCGGGCCGATGGGCGGGCCGGTGACCAGCTGGTGAGCACCGGTCACCACGGGCTCAGCCGCCTCGGCCTGGCCTTGCTGCAGGAACCGCCCCCCGGGGGCACCGGGGGAGCCCTGGATGCCGCGCTACGGGAGCGGGCAATCGCCGCCCACCGAAGGCCCCGGCCACGGCTGGATGCGGTGGCAGCCCTGCACACCAGTCAGCCCGAGGGGCTGCCCTGGCGGGTGGGCGGCACCGACAGCAGTGACGGCCTGGTGGCGGCCGCGGGGGCCGTGGCCAGGGCCAGTGGCTGCCGGGCGCTGCTGGAGCGCCAGTGGTTGCCCCTGGATCCGGCCATGGCCGGTCTACCGGAGGCGGTCAGCTGGTGCCTGGAGGGGGGCGAGGATTTCGAACTGGTGCTGGCCCTGGAGCCGGCCTGGGCCGAGCGCCTGGTGGCGGCGCTGCCCGGAGCCCGGATCATCGGCTCGCTGGCTGAGCGCTCCCCCGGCAGCGGGCCGGTGGGCTGGCGGGGGGAGGAGGGGAACCTGACGACGGGTGCCGGCTTCGCTCACTTCCAGTTGCGGGCCACCACCTCGGCCAGGTCCACCACCCGCTGGCTGTAACCCCACTCGTTGTCGTACCAGGAGATCACCTTCACCATGTTGTCGCCCATCACCAGGGTGAGATCGGCATCGAAGATGGCGCTCTGATCGGTGCCGGCGTGGTCGGAGGAGACCAGGGGCAGATCGCAGTACTTGATGATCCCCTTCATCGGCCCTTCTGCAGCGGCCTTGAGGGTGGCGTTCACTTCCTCGGCGGTGGTGGAGCGGTTCACCTCCAGCACCATGTCCACCACCGAGACATTGGGGGTAGGCACGCGCAGGGCGATGCCATTCAGTTTCCCTTTCACCGGCGGATACACCAGAGCCACGGCCTTGGCGGCACCGGTGCTGGTGGGCACGATGTTCACTGCAGCGGCGCGGGCCCGGCGCAGATCGCGGTGGGAGGCGTCGAGAATGCGCTGATCCCCGGTGTAGCTGTGGGTGGTGGTCATCGTGCCCTTGACGATGCCGAAGGCCTGATCGAGCACTTTCACCAGCGGGGCCATGCAGTTGGTGGTGCAGCTGGCGTTGGAGATGATCTGCCAGTCGTCGTGGCGGTATTCGTGATCATTCACACCCACCACGAAGGTACCGACGCCATCACCCTTGCCTGGAGCCGTGATCAGCACCTTGGAGGCACCAGCCTGGATGTGCTTGCCGGCGCCGGCCTGATCCACGAACACACCCGTGCTCTCGATCACCAGATCAACACCCCATTCCTTCCAGGGAAGATTGAGCGGATTGCGATCGGAGAAACACTTGATCTCACGCCCATTCACCACAATGGCGTCATCGGTGTAGGACACCTCCGCATCGCGGATGTGACCCAGCATGGAGTCGTACTGCAGCAGGTGGGAGTTGGTCCTGGGATCGGACGTGTCGTTCAGACCCACCACTTCGATGCCGGTGTTGGCACCGCGGCTGAGCCAGCAGCGCATGAAGTTGCGACCGATGCGGCCGAATCCATTGATCGCAACTTTCAAGGTCATGGCAAAGGCACGGCGGAATCCGCCGGCGGCAGGGAGATTTTGGCGCTGATCATACAGAAATCACCGCCACAGCCCCCCTGGCGGAGCGTTGCCAGCGCAGCCGTAAAACGTCCCGGGGGCAGGCGGCGTTGCAAGTGTTCACGGCAACGGTGACCCCGACGGCTTAATTTCCCCCCAGAACCCGCCGGGCCATCAGGCAACATCCCTGTCGCCCGCAGCCATCCACTCCACCCGCGTTGAGTCATCAGACCGGAGCCCAGCCTTGATCCCCCCGCTCTGCCGACAGCAGCCCCTGCACTTCATCGGAGTCGGCGGCATCGGCATGTCTGCCCTGGCCGGGATCCTGGCTGAGCGGGGCCACCGGGTGAGCGGTTCCGACCGACGCGACAGCGCGGTGTTGGAACGGCTGCGGCAGCTGGGTGTGCAGGTGTTCCTGGAGCAGACCGCGGCGACCCTGGCGGCGGTGGACAGTGGCCGGGACCAGCCCCCTCTGGTGGTGATCAGTTCGGCCGTGCCGGACTCCAATCCCGAGCTCGGCGAGGCCCGGCGGCTGGGTCTGACCATCTGCCATCGCTCTGATGTGCTGGCGGCCCTGATCAACGGTCAGCCCGCCATCGCCGTGGCCGGCAGCCACGGCAAAACCACCACCAGCACGCTGGTGGCCAGCCTGCTGGCAGCCACCGGAGGGGACCCCACGGCGGTGATCGGCGGTGTGGTGCCTGCCTTCGGCAGCAACGGCCGCCATGGCGCCGGCCGGCTGCTGGTGGCAGAGGCGGATGAATCCGATGGCTCGCTGGTGAAGTTCCAGCCCGAGCTAGGCGTGATCACCAATCTGGAGCTCGACCACACCGACCACTATCCGGATCTGGAGGCCCTGATCGCCACCCTGCAACGGTTTGCCGGCGGCAGCCGCCGGCTGCTGGCCAACCGCGACTGCCCGATCCTGCGGGAGCACTTCGCCGCCGGCCACTGGTGGTCGACGACATCGCCCGAAGGGGTGGACTTCGCCGCCATCGCCATCGAGGAGCGTGGGGATGGCAGCCGGGTGGCCTTCTACGAGCAGGGGGAGCTGGTGGGCCACCTGGATCTGCCCCTCCCCGGCCGCCACAACCTCAGCAACGCCGCTGCCGCCCTGGCCGCCTGCCGGCTGGAGGGGGTGCCCTTCAGTGCCCTCGCCGAGGCCGTCGCCGGCCTGCGGCCGCCCGGGCGGCGCTTCGATCTGCGCGGCGTCTGGAACGGGCGCCTGGTGGTGGACGACTACGCCCACCACCCCAGCGAAGTCGCCGCCACCCTGGGCATGGCGCGGCTGATGGTGAGCAGCGGCCGCAGTCCCCTGCCTGCCCCCCCGAAGCGCCTGGTGGCGGTGTTCCAGCCCCACCGCTACAGCCGCACGGCCCAGTTCCTCGAGGAGTTCGCCGCGGCCCTCACCCAGGCCGACGCCGTGCACATCGCCCCCCTCTACGCCGCCGGGGAGCAGCCGATCGAGGGTGTCACCAGTGAGGCTCTGGCCGAGGCCGTGCGGCGCCTGGCACCGGCGCTGTCGGTGCGGGCTGCGGCCAGCATGGACCAGCTGGCGGAAACGATCAGCCGGGAGACAGCCGACGGTGACCTGGTGCTGGCCATGGGCGCCGGAGATGTCAACAGCCTCTGGGAGCGCCTCAGCAGCCTCTCCACCGATCTGCGGGAGCTGGTGGCCTAGGCCTGCCATGGCGGCACCCGTCAGCCCATCGTCGAGCCTGCGCCCATCCCTGCGCTCCGGCGTGCCCCTGCGGGACTTCACCACCTGGAAGGTGGGCGGGGAGGCCGAGTGGTTCGCCGAACCCGCCGTCGGCGCCGAACTGCTGGCGCTGCTGCGCTGGCGCCTGGAGGCGGGTCTGCCCCTGCAGTGCCTGGGGGCCGGCTCCAACGTGCTGATCGCCGACGGCGGCCTGGCGGGCCTGACCCTGTGTCTGCGGCGCCTGCAGGGCAGCCGGCTCGATGCCCAGGAGGGCTGGGTGGAGGCCGAGGCCGGTGAACCCATCCCCACCCTGGCCCGCAAGGCCGCCAGGGTGGGCCTGAGCGGTCTGGAGTGGGCCGTGGGCATCCCCGGCACGGTGGGCGGTGCAGCGGTGATGAACGCCGGCGCCCAGGGGGGCTGCACGGCCGACTGCCTGCACTCGCTGCAGGTGCTGGATCCGGCCAGGCCGGACCAGCCCTTCACCCTGGCGGCCAGCGAGCTGGGCTTCGCCTACCGCCACAGCCGCCTGCAGCAGGAGCCCCTGGTGGTGCTGTCGGCGCGCTTCCGCCTCGAACCCGGCCACGATCCGGCCGCCGTCACGGCCCGCACCAGCGCCAACCTGCACAGCCGCACCAGCACCCAGCCCTACCAGCAGCCCAGCTGCGGCAGCGTCTTCCGCAACCCCGAACCGCTCAAGGCGGGACGGCTGATCGAAGACCTGGGCCTCAAGGGACTGAGCATCGGCGGCGCCCAGGTGTCGCCGCTGCACGCCAACTTCATCGTCAACACCGGCAACGCCACGGCCGCCGACATCGCCGCCCTGATCACGGTGGTGCAGGAGCGGGTGGAGGCGGCCCACCAGCTGCGGCTGCATCCCGAAGTGAAGCGCCTGGGGTTCTGAGCCCTCACCAGCGCTTAGCCTGCGGCAAACGATTCCCCAGGCATGGCCGGATTCGGACTTCCCAACTTCGGTCAGCTCACCGAAGCCTTCAAGAAGGCCCAGGAACTGCAGCAGAACGCCCAGAAGCTCCAGGAGGAACTGGATGCCATGGAGCTGGAGGGTCGCAGCGCCGATGGCCGGGCCAGCGTCTGGCTGTCGGGCAACCAGCAGCCCCTGAAGGTGCGCCTGGCACCGGAGCTGGTGGCCGAAGGGGCGGCCAGCTGCGAGGCGGCCGTGCTCGAGGCCCTGCAGGCGGCCTATGAAACCTCAACCGGCACCATGAAGGGCCGCATGGAGGAGCTGACCGGCGGACTCAACCTCAACCTTCCGGGGGTCGGGGGCTGAGGCGCGGGGGCCCCTCGGGCCCGGCACCGGCCTGCTCGGCGCTGCTCTCGCGGCCCAGCCGTTGCCGGCGGCTGCGCCGTGACGGCTGACGCAGGCGCGGATCGAGCCTGGGCTCCAGGCGATGGCCCCGCCGCTTCAGGGCCGGCGGATCCGGACCCTCGCCGGACCCGGCCTGGTGCGGCCTGCTGAGTTGGGCCTGAATCTGCTCCAGGCAGTGCTGGTAGTGGGACTGGCGGTCCCACGGATCGGCGACGGCACAGCCCGGTTCGCCCTGGTGCAGGCAGTTGCTGAAGCGGCAGCGCCCCCCGCTCAGCCGCTGACGCAGCTCGGGAAACAGGCCCGCCAGGGCGGCCGGATCCGCGGGCAGGTCGGGACGGTTGAAGCCCGGCGTGTCGGCCACCAGGGCCCCGGGAGCCAGGGCGAACAGTTCCACGTGGCGGGTGGTGTGGCGGCCCCGCTGCAGGCGGCCGGACACGGCCCCCACCCGCAGCTCCAGGGCAGGGCTGAGACGGTTGAGCAGGCTGCTCTTGCCCACCCCGGAAGGGCCGCAGAGCACGGCGATGCCGGCGCGGGAGAGACGGCGGCGCAGCGGTTCCAGGCCCAGACCGCTGCGCTCGGACACCACCAGCGGGTCGTAACCCCAGCCCCGCACCCGCTCACACCAGGCCTGCACCTCGGGCGCCGGCAGCAGATCCGCCTTGGAGAACACCAGCTCCACGGCCTGGCCGCTGGCCTCGGCGGTGAGCAGGAAGCGGGTGAGCTGCAGTGGGTCCGGAAGCGGTTCCGCCAGGGCCACCACCACCACCACCCGCGAGACGTTGGCCACCGCAGGCCTCACCAGCAGCGAGGAGCGCGGCTGCACGGCGGCCACGGCGCCGCGGCCGGCGGCCCAGTCGATGCCCTCCAGGCGCACGCGATCACCCGTGCAGATGCTCTGGCCGCCCTTGGCCAGACGGGTGCGGCGGGTGCAGAGCAGCCGTTGCCGGCCTGCGGGACCCGGCTGGTCGAGCTCCACCCGGCAGTAGTTGGCCTGCAGGGCCACCACCAGGCCGCTGGCGGTGCGCGCCTGCGGGCCGGGATCAGCCGCCATGGCGGCGCACCAGCAGGCGCACAGCCCCGGGGGGGAGGGGGACATCGCCGCCGCCGGGCGCGGGCTCCTGCGGGTTCAACCGGTGCACGTCGTGACCGGCCTGGCGCAGCCCCTCGGCCACCATCCGCTCCGGCTCGCCGGCGTCCAGGTCCACCTGCAGCCAGGCCCCGGGATCAAGTGCCTCGAGGGCCAGCCGGGAGCGGATGAAGTTGAGCGGGCAGGGGGTGCCGCGCAGATCCAGGCAGCTGCTGGGGGTGGGCAAGGGCATCAGTCGCGGTGGCCGAAGAGGCCGCCGAACAGGCCGCTCTTGTGCGGATGCTTGTGGCCCTTGCTGGTGTGGTGGCCGGCCAGCTCCTCGAGCAGCTCGCGCTCGTGGTCGTTGATCTTGGTGGGCAGCTGCACCTTGACGCTGAACTGGTGGTTGCCGCGGGCCACGGGGTTGCCGAGCTTGGGCACCCCCTTGCCCTGCAGGCTGAGCACGGCGCCGGGCTGGGTACCGGCCGGAATCGTCAGCTGCTCATGGCCGTCCACGGTCTCCACCTCGATCGTGTCGCCCAGGATCGCCTGCAGGTAGTTGAGCGTCACCTCCGACTGGATGGTGATGCCATCGCGGCGCAGGTGGGGATGGCTCTGCACGCTCAGGAAGACGTACAGGTCACCGGCCGGGCCTCCCCGCTGGCCGGCATTGCCCTCGTTGGCCACCCGCAGGCGGGTGCCCGAGTCGACGCCGGCGGGAATGTTGATGCGCAGTTTCTTGCGCACCTGCTGCACCCCCTGGCCGCCGCAGGCGTTGCAGGGATCGGCGATCACCTCGCCGGTGCCCTCGCAGGTGGGGCAGGCGGTGACCTGGGTGAAGCTGCCGAAGGGGGTGCGGGTGGCACGGCGCACCTGGCCCGCCCCGCCGCAGGTGGGGCAGGTGGTGGGACCGCTGCCGGCCTTGGCGCCGCTGCCGTTGCAGGTGCTGCAGGTTTCCAGATGGCGGATCTGCACCTCCTTCTCGATGCCGAACACCGCCTCCTGGAAGCTGATCGTCAGGTCCAGGCGCAGGTCGTCGCCCTGGCGCGGACCCCGGCGCCGGGGTCCGCCGGCGGCGGCACCGCCGAAGCCGCTGAAGAAGGTCTCGAACAGGTCGGCGAAGCCGCCCATGTCCCCCATGTCCGGCGCGCCGGCCGCACCACCGAGACCGGCTTCCCCGAACTGGTCGTAGCGGGCGCGGGTCTGGGGGTCACTGAGCACCTCGTAGGCCCGGCCGATGTCCTTGAAGCGGTCTTCGGCCCCCGGTTCCTTGTTGATGTCGGGGTGGTATTGGCGCGCCAGACGCCGGTAGGCCCGCTTGAGGGTGTCGGCGTCGGCGTCCCGGCTGACCCCGAGCAGGTCGTAGTAATCAGCCATGGATCAGGAGTCGGAGGGGGGCGCCCCGGCGGAGCCGTCGCCCTGGGTGTCAGCGCCACCCGGCTCGGCCCCGGCCGGGGAGCTGGATCCTTCAGCGGGGCCCGGACCCATGGACACCTTGACCAGGGCGTGGCGCAGCACCCGGCCGTTGAGCTGGTACCCGCGCTGCAACTCGGCGATCACCACGTCCTCGGGATGCTCATGGTTCTCCTCCCGCAGCACCGCCTCATGGAGGCTGGGATCGAAGGGTTCGCCCTCCACCCGCATCGGTGACACCCCCAGCTGCTTGAACACGTCCACCAGCTGTTTGTAGAGCCCCTGGTAGCTGCGGTGGAGACTCTGGGCCTCCTCGTGCTGGGGGCTGAGCTGCTGGCGGGCGCGCTCGAAGTTGTCCACCACCGGCAGGATCTCGCTCAGCGTGCTGCAGGTGATCTGCAGGCGCTGATCGTCCTGGTCGCGGCTCTGGCGCTTGCGGAAGTTGTCGAAGTCGGCCGCCAGGCGCATGTACTGGCTGCTGAGGTTCTCATGCTCGGCCTTCAGGGCCGCCAGCTCGGCCTCCAGCCGGGTGGCCCGCCCGGCGGGGTCGGCGTCGCCGGGGGCGGTGTTTGCGGGATCGGGCTGGGGATGGCTGCCCGCAGCGTCACCGTCAACGGACTGGACCTCGGAGACAGCGCCGACATCCTCCTGATGGAGTGGCTGCTGCAGATCAGCTCCGGCACTGGACTCGGGCCCCACCACAGGTTCTCCACTCATGGCTGACAAGCGAACTGTTTGGTTCTAGACATGTTGGAACTTGAGGGCCTCACCCCACAAGCGGGGGAAGCCCGCACCTTCGGAGCATGACCCTCACCCCATCGAGGCCCGTACCGGAGGCCGTCAGTGCGGCCCAGCAGCGCCTGGAGATCGAGCTGCTGCGCGGTGAGCCGGTGATGAGCGCCGAGCAGCTTCAGCCCGAGCTGCTCAACAACGCGGTGCTCCCCCTGGAGCGCTGGCTGAAGCTGGGCGCCTGTCCGGCCGGGGAGCCGGAGGCCGGTCATCTGCCGGTGGCGGTGCCGAGCCACTGGGACCAGGAGCAGCGCCAGCAGCTGGCGGTTGAGCTCAACCGCAAGGGCTACATACCCGAGTTCCGCCTGGCCCTCAGCCCGGACATCCAGGAGGCCCTGGGCCGCACCCTGGAGATCCCGGACGTCGCCATCCCCCTGCACTCGCTCACCGATGAGCTCGGGCTGCGCACGGACAGCGAGGAACTGCAGGAGATCTCCGAGCTCGAGGATCTGGAGGCCGATCTGGCCAAGGCGGCGGGCGATGCCAACGCCTCCCCGATCATCAATCTGGTGAACCGCCTGCTGGTGGAGGCCTTGACCATCGAGGCCAGTGACATCCACATCGAGCCCCAGGAACACACCCTGGAGGTGCGCTTCCGGCTGGACGGCGTGCTGCAGAAGCGCTTCGAGGACCTGCCCCGCAGCCTCACCCCGGCGGTCACGTCCCGGGTGAAGATCATGGCTGACCTGGACATCGCCGAGCGGCGCATGCCCCAGGACGGCCGCATCCGGCGTCGCTTCCGCGGCCGCCGGATGGACTTCCGGGTCAGCACCCTGCCCAGCCGCAACGGCGAGAAGATCGTGCTGCGGTTGCTCGACAGCGGCGCCACCGAACTGGGCCTGGACCTGCTGATCTCCGACCCCGAGGCCAGGCGGGCCCTGCGCGATCTGGGCTCCAAGCCCTACGGCATGGTGCTGGTGACGGGTCCCACGGGCTCGGGTAAATCCACCACCCTCTATGCCCTGCTGGCGGAACGCAACGATCCGGGCATCAACATCTCCACCGTGGAGGACCCGATCGAGTACACCCTGCCCGGCATCACCCAGACCCAGGTGAACCGGGAGAAGGGGCTGGACTTCGCCAAAGCCCTGCGGGCCTTCATGCGCCAGGACCCGGACGTGCTGCTGGTTGGCGAGACCCGCGACCTGGAAACCGCCAAGACCGCTATGGAAGCGGCCCTCACCGGTCACCTGGTGATGACCACCCTGCACTGCAACGACGCCCCCAGCGCCATCGCCCGGCTCGATGAGATGGGTGTGGAGCCCTTCCTGGTGAGCGCCTCACTGCTGGGGGTGATCTCCCAGCGCCTGGTGCGGCGGGTGTGCAACGCCTGCCGCATCCCCTACCACCCCGAGCCGGCTGAACTCGGCCGCTTCGGGATGGTGGGCAGCCAGGAGGCGGAGATCACCTTCTACCGGGCCAACACCACCCACGTGGGCATGGAGGGCTGCTGCCCGGTGTGCAACGGCACGGGCTACAAGGGCCGGATCGGGGTGTTCGAGATCCTGCGCATGAACGACGAGCTCTCGGCGGCGATCGCCAGACGCCAGAGCACCGATGTGCTGCGGCGCATGGCCCTGGAAACCGGCATGAAGACCCTGCTGGGCTACGGGCTGCAGCTGGTGCGGGAGGGCCACACCACCCTGGCGGAGGTGGAGCGGATCCTGCTCACCGATTCCAGCCTGGAGAGCGAGCGCCGGGCCCGTTCCATCCATGGGATCACCTGCAGAAGCTGCGGTGCCGGACTGCACGAGGAGTGGCTTGAATGTCCCTACTGCCTCACCAGCACCCAGCTCTGAGTTCCGCCGTTTCAGGTTTCCCATGGCCGTGATGATCGAAGACCTGATGAGCCAGCTCGTTGCCGACGGCGGCAGCGACCTTCACATCAGCGCCGGCTTGCCCCCCTACGGCCGCTTCAACGGCCAGCTCAGGCCGATCCAGGACGAACGGCTGGACAGCGACGCCTGCAACAAGCTGATCTTCTCGCTGCTCAACAACTCCCAGCGCAAGCAGCTGGAGCAGAACTGGGAACTCGACTGCTCCTACGGCCTGCGGGGGGTGGCGCGCTTCCGGGTGAACGTGTTCCGCCAGCGCGGCACCTACGCGGCCAGCCTGCGGGCCCTTGGCAATGACATCCCCAGCATGCAGGCCCTCGGTCTGCCGCCGATCGTGGAGGAGACCAGCCGCCTGCCCAAGGGTCTGGTGCTGGTCACCGGGCCGACGGGCTCGGGCAAAACCACCACCCTGGCGGCGATCCTCGACCACATCAACAAGACCCGCGCCGAGCACATCATCACGATCGAGGATCCGATCGAGTTCACCTACCGGTCTGACAAGAGCGTCGTGCACCAGCGCCAGGTGCACGACGACACCCGCAGCTTCGCCAATGCCCTGCGGGCCTCCCTGCGGGAAGACCCCGACGTGATCCTGGTGGGGGAACTGCGCGATCTGGAGACGATCCAGCTGGCGATCACCGCCGCCGAAACCGGCCACCTGGTGTTCGGCACCCTGCACACCAGCTCCGCCGCCCAGACCGTGGACCGGATGGTGGATGTGTTTCCGGCCGGCCAGCAGACCCAGATCCGCGTGCAGCTCAGCACCAGCCTGGCGGCGGTGTTCGCCCAGACCCTCTGCGTGCGCCACAACCCCGCCCCGGGGGAACTGGGCCGGGTCATGGCCCAGGAGATCATGATCAACACCCCCGCCGTGGCCAACCTGATCCGCGAGGGCAAGACAGCCCAGCTCTACTCCCAGATCCAGACCGGCGGGCAGATGGCCATGCAGACCCTGGAGAAGGCCCTGGCCGACCTGGTGGTGGCCAACCAGGTGACCATGGATGAGGCCCTTTCCAAGACCACCAAGCCCGAGGAGCTCAAGCGGCTGATCAACCAGCTGAGCTGATCCCCCCGCTGACTCGCTGAGTCGATCACCGCAGAGGCCCAACCATGCCCACCTTCACCGCCAGTTACACCAACAGCCGGGGCAAGATCCGGGCCATCGACGTGGACGCCGGTGATGCCCTGCAGGCCAAACGCCGCCTGCGCCAGCGCGGCATCCGGGTCACCGACATCAAGATCAAACCGCAAAGCTCGGCCAGCAGCCAGCTCGCCCAGCGGGAACTGCAGCAGAAGCTGCGCTTCTCCGGCTTCAAGAGCGCCTTCGAGCGCCGCCCGGGCATCAAACACCGGGCCGTGTTTGCCAGCAAGATGGGCGCCCTGGTGAGCACCGGGGTGCCGATCATCCGCAGCATCGATCTGATGGCCTCGCAGCAGAAGCTGCCGCTGTTCAAACGCGCCCTGGAATCGGTGAGCCTGGAGCTGAACCAGGGCAACAGCCTCGGCACGGCGATGCGGGCCTGGCCCAACGTGTTCGATCGCCTCACGATTGCCATGGTGGAGGCCGGAGAGGCCGGTGGCGTGCTCGATGAAGCCCTGCGCCGGCTGGGTCAGCTGCTGGAGCAGAACGCCAAGTTGCAGAACAAGATCAAGGGGGCCCTGGCCTATCCGATCGCCGTTCTGGTGATTGCCATCGCGGTGTTCCTCGGGATGATGCTGTTCATCATCCCCATCTTCGCCGACCTCTATGCTCAACTCGGCGGCGAGTTGCCAGCGTTTACTCAGTTTTTCGTGAACGTCAGCACTCTGCTGCGCTCGAGCGCTGCTCTGTTCCTGGCGGCGGGCCTGGCACTAGCCATCTTCCTGCTGGTGCGTTTCTACAGAACCCCCTACGGTCGGCGGCGCATCGATGCCCTGATACTGAAACTGCCGCTTTTCGGCGATCTGATCCAGAAAACCGCTACGGCACGCTTCTGCCGCACCTTCAGTTCCCTCACGCGGGCCGGTGTACCGATCCTGCTCTCCCTTGATGTGGTGCGCGAGATCACCGGCAACTCGATCATTTCAGACACCATCGCCAACAGCCGGGAGGATGTGATGCAGGGGATTCCCCTGAGCGTGGCTCTGGGGCGCACCAAGGCATTCCCCGAACTGGCCCTGAGCATGCTCTCGATTGGCGAGGAAACCGGTGAGATGGACACGATGCTGTCCAAGGTTGCCGATTTCTATGAAGATGAGGTGGAAAATGCCACCAAGGCCCTCACCTCTCTCCTCGAGCCCATGATGATTATCGTTGTCGGGGGAATCGTGGGTGTGATCCTGGTGGCCATGTACCTGCCGATGTTCAACATCTTCGATCAGATCCGCTGATCACGAACCTCTGGATTGCGTCGCCAAAGCCTGGCCTGCAATCCAGCCGGACGTCCAGCAGTGCTGGAAGTTGAAGCCGCCGGTGATGCCATCCACATCCAGCAGCTCACCGGCCAGAAACAGGCCGGGCTGGCGGCGGCTCTCCATCGTGGCCAGATTCACCTCCCCGAGCGGAACCCCGCCGGCGGTGACGAACTCCTCGCCGAAGGGTCCCCGGCCGCTGACCGCGTAGACGGAATCGCGCAGGGCGGTGATCAGATGGCGCTGCTGCTCCCGGGTGAGATCGGCCCAGCGACGCTCAGGCTCCACGCCAGTCCGGTGAAGCAGGTGCTGCCAGAGGCGGCGGCTGAGCTCCGGCCAGGGGCGGGCACTGGCCAGCAGGCGGCGGGCCTGGGTGGAGCGGGTCTGATGGAACAACTGCTCCAGATCCGCCTGGGAGCGGCCGCCGCTCCAGTCGACGCGCAGCCGGGCCCGGTAGCGGCTGGTGTGGAGCTGGCGGGCGGCGAAGGCGGTGAGCCGCAGGGTGGCCGGCCCGCTGAGCCCCCAGTGGGTGATCAGCACCGGCCCCTGCTGCCGCTGGCTGCCGCCATCGGGGAGCTCCAGAGTCAGGCCCACCGGATCCATGGCCACACCGGCCAGGGCCAGCAGGGGTTCAGCGGCCAGGGCCAGGGTGAACAGGGAGGGCACCGGCGGCACCAGGCTGTGCCCCAGGGCCGCCACCAGGCGGCGGCCACTGGGGTGGCTGCCGGTGGCCAGCACCAGCTGACCGGCGGTGAGCGGGTGGGTCTGCCCCCGCAGCTCCAGCATGAAGCCCTGGGCAGCGGGGGCTGCCGCCTGCAGGGCCAGGCCGGTGTGCAGGGTCACCCCTGCCCGCTCGGCAGCCCGCCGCAGGGTGTGCACCACGGAGCTGGAGCGGTTGGAGCGGGGAAACAGGCGGCCGTCGGGCTCCTCCACCAACTCCAGGCCGTGGTCGTCAAACCAGGCCAGGGCATCCCCGGCCGCGAACCGGGAGAAGGGACCGCGCAGCGCCCGGCTGCCCCGGGGGTAGTGGGCCACCAATTCGCGGGGATCCCAGCAGGCGTGCGTGACGTTGCAGCGGCCGCCGCCGCTGATGCGCACCTTGGACAGGGGCTCGGGGGTGGCCTCCAGCAGGTGCACGCCCTGGACACCGGCCTCGGCGGCGACGATCGCGGCCATGAACCCGGCCGGACCGCCACCGGCCACCACCACCGGCAGCCGCTCAGGATGCATGGCTGGGCAGCATGGGTGGATGGAGCAGCACGGGGAGCAAGGCCGGGACGCAGGCCAGACACGGGACCAGCAGGGTGCCAGCTACCGCTTCAGTGTGGCGCCGATGATGGACTGCACGGATCGGCACTTCCGGGTGCTGATGCGTCAGATCACCCGTCACAGCCTGCTCTACACCGAAATGGTGGTGGCGCGGGCCCTGCACCATGCCCGCCGCGAGCCAGGGGCGGAGCGGCCGGGCGGGCGGCTGGAGCGGCTGATCGGCTTCGATCCCTGCGAGCGGCCCCTGGCGCTGCAGGTGGGCGGTGATCAGCCGGATCTGCTGGACGAGGCCGCCCGGCTGGCGGTCGACTGGGGCTACGACGAGATCAACCTCAACGTGGGCTGCCCAAGCGAGAAGGTGCAGCAGGGCCGCTTCGGGGCCTGCCTGATGGCCGAGCCGGAACAGGTGGCGCGCTGCGTGGAGGCGATGGCGGAGGCCAGCCCGCTGCCGGTGACGGTGAAGCACCGCATCGGCATCGACGGGCGCGACTCCTTCCCGGAGCTGCTGGCCTTTGTGGACACGGTGGCGGCCTCCGGGGCCCAGCGCTTCAGCGTGCACGCGCGCAAGGCCTGGCTGCAGGGCCTGGATCCAAAGCAGAACCGCACCATCCCGCCCCTGCGCCATGACTGGGTGCACCGGCTGAAGGCCGAGCGGCCGCGGCTGATCATCGAGACCAACGGCGGATTGCAGAACCTGGATGACTGCCTGCAGCAGCTGAACCACGTGGATGGGGCGATGGTGGGGCGCGCCGCCTACGACCATCCCCTGCGCTGGCTCGCCGTGGACGCGGTGATCCACGGCATCACCAGCCCCCACACCGGCAGACCCCAGCTGGCCAGCGCCGCGGCGGTGTTGCGGGGGCTGGTGCCCTATGCCGAGCGCTGGTGCGGGCGGGGCGAGCGGCTCTGGCCCCTGGCCCGCCACCTGGTGAAGCTGGTGGAGGGGGTGCCGGGGGCCCGGAGCTGGCGGCATCAGCTGAGCCTGGCCGCAGGTGAGCGCCAGGCCGGTGCCGAGGTGCTGGAGCGGGCCGCGGTGCAGCTGGAGCAGGCTCAGTCCTCGGCGCCGGGGTAGCCCCCGTCGCCATCCTGGAAGCCGCCGTCAAAGCCGCCCCCACCGCCGGCACTGCCGCTGCGGCGGCGGCGGGTGCGGCCGGCCTCGAAGCCGCCATCAGGGGATCCTCCGCCATAGCTGCGGTCTTCCCAGCCACGGGCCCCGGAACCCCTGGAGGCATCAGCTGCCCCGGGGGCGGCTCGACCACCGCCGTACCCGCCGCCGCCATAACCACCACCACCACCGGAGCCGCCACCGCCATAGCCACCGCCGCCAGGGCTGCGGCGAGGCGCGCTGCCGCGGGGTTCGGCCTTGTTGATGCGCAGGGGACGGCCCATCAGCTCAGCGCCCTGGAGGGCCTCGATGGCCCGGCTCTCCGCCTCGGGATCGGCCATCTCCACAAAGGCGAAGCCACGCTTGCGGCCGGTGTCGCGCTCGAGGGGAAGGGAGCAGTTGACCACCTCCCCATGGGGAGAAAACAGCTCCACCACATCCTCCTGCTCAGCGCGGAAGGGCAGATTGCCGACGAAGATGCTCACGTCTTGGGGGTAGGCGGGGGAAGGAAACCCTGCCCTGGAACTTCAGCAGCCTAGGGCCGGAGTCAGCCGGGATTCAGGCGGGAGTCAGGCCCGCCGCACCCAGCCGCTGGCGGGCCACCAGCAGCTGCTCCCGCACCCGCTCGAAGCCGGTGCCTCCCTCACTGCGACGGGCGGCCACCACCTGGCGCGGGGCGATGGCCGAGAAAATGTCGGCCTCGAAGGCCGGATGCAACTGTCGCCAGCGCTCCAGGGGCAGATCGCGGAGCAGCACCCCCTCCGTCAGGCAGGTCTTCACCAGGCCCCCCACCAGCTGGTAGGCCTCGCGGAAGGGCACCCCCCTGGCCACCAGGTAATCGGCCACATCGGTGGCGTTGGAGAAGTCGGCCGCCACCGCCGCCTCCAGCCGCTGGGGGCGAAACTCCAGACCCTCCTCGAACAGGATCGCCATCGCCTCCAGGCAGTCGCGCAGGGTGCGCACGCCGTCGAACAGGGCTTCCTTGTCTTCCTGGAAGTCCTTGTTGTAGGCCAGCGGCAGGCCCTTGATCATGGTGAGCAGCCCCATCAGGTGGCCGAACACGCGGCCGCTCTTGCCCCGCACCAGCTCGGGCACGTCGGGATTCTTCTTCTGGGGCATCAGACTGCTGCCGGTGGCGCAGCGATCCGTGAGGGAGACAAAGCCGAACTCCTCACTCGCCCACAGGATCACCTCCTCCGCCAGGCGACTGAGGTGGGCCAGCACCAGGCTGGCGGCGGCCATGAACTCCACGGCGAAGTCCCGGTCGCTCACGGCATCGAGACTGTTGGCGTAGATCCCCTCAAAGCCGAGCTCCGCCGCCGTGGCGCGGCGGTCGATCGGCACCGGCGTGCCGGCCAGGGCCGCCGCCCCCAACGGACAGATGTTCACCCGCCGGCGCACATCCGCCAGGCGTGAGCGGTCGCGCTCGGCCATCTCGATGTAGGCCAGCAGATGGTGGGCCAGGCAGAGGGGCTGGGCCCGCTGCAGGTGGGTGTAGCCGGGGATCAAGGTGTCGGCGTGGCGCTCGGCCTGATCCAGCAGGGCCCGCTGGAAGCGCAGCAGATCGGCATCGATGGCATCGATCTGGCGCCGCAGCCAGAGGCGCAGGTCGGTGCCCACCTGGTCGTTGCGGGAGCGGCCGGTGTGCAGCTTCTTGCCCAGGGACCCCAGCAGCTCGATCAGCCGCCGCTCCACCGCGAAGTGCACGTCCTCGGCCTCCAGGCCGGGATTGAAGCGGCCCTCGGCAGCCTCGGCGCGGACCTGCTCCAGCCCGGCGATCAGTTCGGTGGCCTCCGCCTCGCTGATCACCCCGCACTGGCCGAGCATGCGGGCATGGGCGATCGAACCGTCCAGGTCCTCCCGCAGCAGGGCGATGTCGAAGCCGATCGAGGCGTTGAAGCGCTCGATGGCCGGGTGCAGCCCCTGCTCGAAGCGCTGGCTCCAGGTGGACGCGGAGGAGTCAACGGCCATGGACGGGCGCGCGGCGGCTGGGCTGGCTGGGGCTCAGCTTGCCACTCAGCTCCCGGAAGCGCCCGGGCGCAGGGGGGGAAGCATCACCTCGTCGCGGACCTTGAACACCACCATGGAGGCGTCGTCCTGGGGGGCCCGGTCGGCACCCACGAACCGGTCGAGGCGGGCGAACAGCTGCTCGAGGATGCCCTGGGCCTCCAGCCCCGCGCGACTGGCCACCAGCAGGCTGCGCTGCAGGCGCTCCTCCTCATAGCGCTCGCCGCTGAGGCTGCTGGCCTCGGTGACGCCATCGGTGTAGAAGAGCGCCACATCACCGGGCTCGAGCACGATCGACTCGAGGCCGTAGTCGGCCTCATTCTGCAGGCCGATCAGCAGCCCGGCGGCATCGAGGCGCTCGACGCGGTTGAGGCGCCGCCGCCAGAGCAGGGGCGGGTTGTGGGCGGCGTTGCTGTAGCGCAGCAGCCGCGTCAGGGGGTCGAAGTCGGCATAGAAGAGGGTCACGAACCGGTGCGATTGGGAGAGGTCCTCCTGGGCCAGCTGGTTGAGGTCGTGGAGGATCCGGTCGGGGGCATGACCGCTCAGGGCGCCGGCCCGCAGCATGCCCCGCAGCAGGGTCATCAGCAGGCCCGCCGGCACCCCCTTGCCCATCACATCGCCCACCACCACCGCCCAGCGGCCGCGCTCGCGGCGCCGGCCCTGCAGGCGGGGGCGGGCGGGGATGAAGTCGACGTAATCCCCCCCCAGCTCGAAGGCGGGGCGGCAGCGGGCCGCCAGGTCCACACCCTCGATCACCGGACAGTGGTCGGGCACCAGCTGGGCCTGGATCTCGGCGCCGACGCTGAGCTGGCGGTCCACCCGCTCGTGGCGGCGCATGTCCTGCTGCAGCACCTCGTTCTCCAGGGCCACGGCGGTGAGGTCGGCCACCAGCTGCACATGGCGGCGGTGCACCTCGCTCCAGCAGAACCCCTCCCGCCGGCTGAACACAATCAGCCGTCCACGCTGGCGGCCACGGGCCACCACGGAGGTGGAGAAGAGCTCGGCCCTGCCCAGCAGGCCGCCCACCCGCTGATCGAGCCGGGCGGCCCGGTCGAGGCCGGCCTCACCGCCGTCGTGGGCGACAACCTGCAGGTCGGCCTCCGGCAGGGCCACCAGGCGGCGCACCAGATCGGCGCTGTGCTCCAGTGGGGCGGCGTGGACCTGCTCCCGCCACAGGCGCCCGTCCTCGCGGAAGCACAGCAACAGGGCCCCGTCGGCCTCCACCAGGCGGGCGGCCAGCAGCGGCACCAGCTCCAGCAGGCGGCTGATGTTGGTGAAGCTGCGCAGCACGAAGCCCAGGGACGCCAACAGCTCCTGGTTGCGGCGCTGCTCGCGGTTGAGGCTCTCGAGCAGCTGCCGCAGCGAGGCTCCGGGCGAGAGCGCTGGCTGGGGCAGGGCTGGCGGCGTCTGGCTCACCGAGCTGCCGCGATGGAGCCGCAAGATAGCCGCGTTCGCCGACCGGCGCCCTCAGCCGGCGAGCAGGGCCTCCACGAATTCGAAGCTGTTGAAGGGTCGCAGGTCGCGGATGCCCTCGCCGGCACCGATGAAGCGGATCGGCAGACCGGCCTCCGAGGCCACCGCCAGGGCGACGCCGCCGCGGGCGCTGCCGTCGAGCTTGGTGATCACCACCCCGGTGAGGCCGGCGGCACTGGCGAAGGCCATGGCCTGGCGCAGGCCGTTCTGGCCCTGGCTGGCATCGAGCACCAGCAGGGACTCCACCGCCGCTTCGGGGGCCAGCCTGTCGATGATGCGCCGCACCTTGCTGAGCTCCTCCATCAGGTTGTGCTTCGTCTGCAGCCGGCCGGCGGTGTCCACCAGCACCAGCTCGGTGCCCTTGGCCTGGGCGGCGCCGATGGCGTCGTAGACGACGGCAGCCGGATCGGCGTTGGCGCTGGGGTTGGCGATCACCGGCACCTGGCTGCGGTCCCCCCAGGCCTGCACCTGCTGCACGGCGGCGGCCCGGAAGGTGTCAGCCGCGGCGATCACGCAGCTGTAGCCGCTGCGCACGGCCAGGTTGGCGAGCTTGCCGAGGGTGGTGGTCTTGCCCACGCCGTTCACGCCCACCATCAGCCACACGTTCAGGCGGCCCTTCTGGGGCGCCAGCAGGGATGCGGCACTGGCCTCGATGGGGCCGTCGAGGATGGCGCGCAGCTGCTCCTTGAGGAAGCGCAGTCCCTCGGCGGAGTCCACCACCTCCTCGTTGAGGCGCTGGCGCAGGGCCTCGAGCACCCGGTCGGTGGCACTCACCCCCACGTCGGCCCGCAGCAGAGCGGTTTCCAGGTCGTCGAGCAGCTCGGGGCTGAGGGGGTCGTCGCCGAGGGTGTCGAGCAGCTGGGTGACGAAGCCGCGGCGGGTTTTCTCCAGGCCCTGGCGCAGGCGGCCCAGCCAGTCGATCTCCTCCAGCGACACCTGATCGACACTGCGGCCCTGGGCGGCCAG
>SLIG01000174.1 GCA_007135755.1 Cyanobium sp. | reverse complement strand
CCAGGGCCGCCAGGCGTAGCTGGGCGTCGTAGCGGCGGCGAGCCTCAGGATCACTGAGCACCGCGTAGGCCTGCTGCAGGCGCTGGAAGGCCTGCTCCGCCTCCGCCGGCGGCAGGCTGGTGGTGTCGGGGTGGTACTGCTTGCTGAGGCTGCGGAAGGCCCGACGCAGCTCCTGCTCCGAGGCACCCATCGGCAGCTGCAGCAGCTGGTAGTGGCTGGCGCCGGAGGGGGGCATGCTACCGGAAGGAGCAAGGCTTGGAGGGCCGGGATGCAGCCCGTGCTGGGATCCTAGGGAGCCTCACCCGCCCGCCAGCCCGCACGGATCCCATGGCCCCGTCCCCTGCCAGCCCTCCGGCCCCGCAGGGCCGACAGCAGCTCTGGCAGCAGCTGGGCTGGCAGCCCAGCGCCGAGCAGGAAGCCCTGCTGGAGGCCCTGCAGGAGGAGCTGCGCAGCTGGAACAGCCGACTCAACCTCACCCGCCTGGTGGAAGGCGACGACTACTGGATCGCCCAGGTGTTCGACAGCCTCTGGCCCCTGGTGCCCCTGCTCCGGGCCCCGGCGCCAGACGGCGCCCCCCTGCAGCTGATCGACGTCGGCACCGGCGGCGGCTTCCCAGGCCTGGCGGTGGCGATCGCCCTGCCCAGCGCCCAGCTGACCCTGGTGGATTCGGTGGGCCGCAAGCTCGAAGCGGTGCGGGCCATGGCCGCCACCCTGGGACTGGAGGGGCGCGTCAGCCTGCGCTGCGAGCGCGTCGAGCGCACCGGCCACGATCCACACTGCCGCGGCCGCTTCCACTGGGCCCTGGCCCGGGCGGTGGCCAGCGCGCCGGTGGTGGCCGAATACCTGGTGCCGCTGCTGGCCCCCCAGGGCCGGGCCCTGCTCTACCGCGGCCAGTGGAGCGCCGCCGACCAGACGGCCTTGGAGGCGGCCCTGGGCCCGCTGCGGGCGGAGCTGGAGAGCTGCCGCAGCCGCGAGCTGCCCGGCGGCCGGGGCCTCCGCCATGCCCTGGTGCTGCGCCCCGGCGGCACCTGCCCCCGCGCCTACCCGCGGGCGGTGGGCCTGCCCGCCAAGCAGCCCCTGGGCAGCGCCACGGCGCCGGCCGGGGCCCCTACTCGGTCATCAGGCGCTGCACGGCCTGGCCGCCGAGCCGCTCCCTGAGCCGGCGCAGGATCGCCGGGATGCGCGCGGCCCAGGGGCTGGCCGCCAGCGCCGTGCGCAGCTCCGCCTCGCTCACGGCCCCGTCGAGGGCATCGGCGTTGGCGCCGGGAAACCAGTGGCCGCCGTTGCCCAGCAGGCCGTAGCGGGCGCGGGCGAAGCTCTCCAGATCCCAGGCCTCCAGCAGGTTGTACAGCCAGAGCAGCGCCGGAATGTTGATCTGGCCCGGGGTGTCGCCCCAGGCCGGCAGGCCCCGCTCCCAGCTGGCCAGCCAGTCATCGCCCAGGGCCGACAGCCGCGCCGCCTCCAGCCGCTCCAGCAGCGGCGGCAGCAGGACATCGGCCTGCTCCAGCAGCGCCACGGCCTCGAGATGGCGATCGAGATCCTGGGGCCGGGCGGCGCCCACGCTGATCGTGTGGATGCCGGGGGCGCTGAGGCAGAAGAGATCGTTGAACACGATCGGATGCAGGGGCGCGCACAGCTCGCTGATCCGCGGCGAGGGGCTGTGCAGGTGGCCGCCCTTGTCGGTGGGGCTGATCACGAACACGCCCATGTCGTGGGCGGTGGCCAGATCGATGGCGGGGCGGTTGGCCTGGCGGATGAAATACCAGTGCAGATTCACGTAGTCGAAGGCGTCGCTGGCGATCGCCTCGCTGATCAGCTCCAGGGGGGCATGGGTGGAGAAGCCGATCGAGCCCACCCGGCCCTCGGCCTGCCAGCGCCGCGCCACCGCCAGGCAGCCGCCCGGGCGCAGGGTGTGCTCCAGGTGCTCGCTCAGGTTGATGCCGTGGATGGCCAGCAGATCAACCCGCTCCACCCCCAGGCGCTCGAAACTGGTGGCCAGGTCGGCTTCGAACGCCGCCGGATCGCTCTGGGGCGGCACCTTGGTCTGCAGGATGCGCTCGGGGTCGTCCACCTGCTCCAGCAGCCAGCCCAGCTGGCGCTCGCTGGTGCCGTAGTGGCGGGCGGTTTCCATGTGGTGCAGGCCGTGACGCCTGGCCTTCTCGAGCACCGCCCGCAGGTTGTCCTGGCTGGCGGCCGTGATCTGGTCGGCCGGCAGGTCGCTCCAGCTCTGCTGGAAGCGCATCCCCCCCAGCGACAGCACCGGCATGGCCAGCTCCGTGCGCCCGAAGCGCCGGCGCGGGATCGGCGCGGGCAGCGACGCAACGGCCATGGGCACGGCAGCCATGGCCGTCAGCCGGCCTGGCGGCGGGGCAGGGTGCGCTTCAGCCGGGCGGGGGTGGGCAGGCCGAGGGGCTGGATGTCCTGCTGGCTGAGCTGATCGGCCAGGTGGTTGAGCTCCTCGTAGGCCACCCAGTGGATGCAGTCCACCGGGCAGGTGTCGATCGCCTCCTGGATCCGCTCGGTGCTGTCGCCGTCCTGGCGGATGGCGCGGGAGCGGCCCCAGTCGGCCTCCACCACGAAGGTGTTGGCGGCCACATGGGCGCAATAGCGGCAGCCGATGCACACCGCCTCATCCACCCACACGGCCTGCTGGCGCAGCTGGCCCCCAAGCAGGGGTTCATCGCCGCTGGGACCGGACTGGGCGGCAGCCGGCTGGGCCGCAAAGGCCAGGGAGGGGTCGCTCACGGCGCTCAGGCCCAGCGGGTCACCACCAGCTCGATGCTGCCGTCGGCCGTGTTGGTCTGCTCGCTCACCTGGAAGCCCTCCTCGGCGGTGGCGGCCAGGATGCTGCGCAGGGCATAGCGCTGGTTGAGCTGGGCGAGGAAGCGCTCCACCGGCACCGGCTGCTTCCATAGCTGCAGGTCGGCCACCAGCTCGTAGCAGCCGGTGTCGGGGTTGAGGCGGAAGCCGATGTCGGTGCCGTTGGGCTGGGCGATCGCCAGTTCGGCTGTTTCGCACTGGCCGCGGTAGCCGCGCACGCTCTGGCCACCCTGGCGGGGCTCATGGCCCATGTCCTCCAGGGCCGCGCGCAGGGCGTCCAGGTCGCGCAGCTCGGTCTTCACGGTGCTGAAGTGGGACATGGCCGGAGAAATCAGGAAAGCGGAGTGGTGGACTGGGCTGCCGGTTGCACCTGCTGCTCAACGGTGGCCTGGGCCTGGAAGGCTTCGGCTGTGGGCCGGCGCTGCTGCACAGCGCCCAGCCGGGATTCGAGCCGCTCGGTGAGCTGCTCGCAGGCCGCTCCGGCCACACCTTCCACCTGCTCCTCGACGCGACCGTCGGGGCGGATGCGGAAGCGGATGGTTTGCTGGGCCATCCCGTAGACCGGAAGAGTGGGCTGATGCTAACCGCGTTGGCCTGGAGCTGTGCTGGCAGCCCTCAGGCGAGCAGGCCCTCGTCCACCAGGGTCTGCAGGCGCTCCAGCACCTCAGGACGCTCCAGCTGCTCCAGCGCCAGGCGGGCCTCATCGCGCACCCCCGATTCGCCGTCGTGGAGCATGGTGTGCAGCAGGGCCTCCACCACGTCCTGCTGACGCGGTTCCACCAGATCGGCATAGAGCCGTCCCAGCCCCCAGGCGCTGTTGCTGCGCACCGCCGGCTCGCTGTCGATGCGCAGGCTGAGCAGCAGCTGGGCGGCGGCGGGGTCGGCCTTGGCCGCCCCGGTGCCGCCGGCGTCGGCCAGGGAGCTGGCGGCCCACAGGCGCACCGCGGCGATGTCGCTCTGCAGGGCGCGGATCAGGGGGTTGAGCACCGGAGCGTCGGGGTAGTTGCCCAGGCTCCAGGCCACCGCCTTGCGCACGTAGCCGTTGTCGTCGCCGGCCAGCAGGGCCAGCAGCGGCTCCACCGCCAGGGGGCTGGGGTTGCGGCCGAGGGCATAGACGGCACTCATGCGCAGGATCGGGCAGCTGGCGGCCAGCAGCGGCAGCAGCAGGGGCACGGCCCGCGGGTCGCGGTGCTCGCAGAACACCCGCAGCCCCTGCATCAGGGCCTCATGGCCAGCTCTGGGGTCGCCGGCGCGGAGCAGCTCCAGGCCCCGGTCGCACTCGGCCGCCACCACCGCCGGGGCGGGCTCGCTGCTCTCCAGTTCATCGAGGGGGTCGCCGAGCAGCTCCTGGGCCAGCTCCTGGGCCAGCACCTCGGGGTCGAGGTAGAGCTCCTGGGGGCTCTGCTCGGGATAGGGACCGCTGGTCACGGCACCGCTCAAGCCAACGGAGCCGGGGCGGCCATGTCACCGGGCAGCCAGATGCGGGCGCTCACGGCCACCAGGGCAAGGGCGAAGAGCAGCACGATCGCCGCCGGCAGCAGGGTGGAGCGGAGAAATTGCACAGGGGTATCGAACAGGCAGTACCAGGCAGAAGCGGTGCCGGCCCCATCATCACCCCTGCGGTGGCTGGCCCAGCGCCTGGCGCAGGCTCCCCTGCAGCTGGGCCCGCTGACGCAGGGCCAGCAGCCCCAGCACCGCCACCACCAGCCCGCCCCAGCCCCACAGGGGCAGCTTGAGCAGGAAGCCCCCCAGCCCCAGCAGGGCGCCGAACAGCACGGCGCAACTGCCCAGCAACTGGCTGACCAGATCGAGCAGGGTCTCCTGGGGCTCCACGCCGGTGCGCCGCCGCCAGGCGGTCCAGCCCGGCCCCGCCGGCCGCACCAGGCGCACGAACTGCTCCAGCACCTCGGCCGATTCCGGCGGGGTGGCCAGCATCGCCGCGATCCACACCACCGCCGTGATTCCGGTGGTGGCCAGCAGGCGCAGGCCGTAGTCGTCGATGCGCAGCACGGGCACCACCGAGGTGGAGAAGCCCACCAGGAAGCCCCCCAGCATCGCCGCCAGCTCGGCGGCGGCGTTGATCCGCCACCAGAACCAGCGCAGCACCAGCACCACCCCCGGGCCGGTGCCAATGGCGATCACCAGGCGGAACACGGCGCCGATGCTGGTGCTCAGCAGCGCCGCGATCACCCCCAGCACCACCAGCAGCACCGAGGCCAGCTGGCCGATCAGCAGCAGCTCGCGCTGGGAGGCCTGCGGGCGCATGAAGCGCTGGTAGAGGTCGTGGGTGAGGTAGCTGGCGCCCCAGTTCACCGCCGTGCTCACGGTGCTCATGAACGCCGCCACCAGCGACACCACCACCAGCCCCAGGGCCACCGGCGGCAGCAGCTGCACCGCCAGCAGCGGATAGCTCTGCTCCCAGTCGGTCTGGTCAGGCAGCAGCACCACCGCCGCCAGGGCCACCAGGATCCAGGGCCAGCTGCGCAGCAGGTAGTTCACCCCCAGAAACACCCAGCCGGCGATCCGCGCCTGGCGCTCATCGCGGGTGGCCAGCAGCCGCTGGATGAATTCGCCGCCGCCGTCGCTGCGCCGGAAACTCCACCACTGCAGGGCGATGTAGGCGCTGAAGGTGGCCACCGAGATGCCGGCACTGTCCAGCCAGCGCAGCCGCCCTCCCTCCAGCTGCCAGGGCACCGGCGAGAGCAGCTCGGGGCGATCGAGGGCCCGCAGGCTCTCGAGAAGGGCATCCATGCCACCGGCGGCGTTCACCGCCGCCCAGGACACGGCCACCGCCCCCGCGAGGGCCAGCACCAGCTGCATCAGGTCGGTGACCACCACCGCCCAGAGGCCGCCGGCGGCGGTGTACACCAGCACCAGCAGCCCCACGATCGCCAGCAGGGTGAGGCGCGACTCGGGGGTGGGCGCCAGGCCCAGAGCCTCGCTCACCTTGGCCATGGCAAGAAAGGCATAGCCGATGCCGATGCAGTTGATCGGAAGGGCGAACAGGAAGGCCTTGGTCCCCCGCAGCCAGGCGGCGGTGGCGCCGCCATAGCGCAGTTCGGTGAAGGCGGCGTCGGTGAGCACGCCGCTGCGCCGCCAGAGGGGGGCGAACACCACGGCCATCGCCACGTGGGCCACCCCGAAGCTCCACCACTCCCAGTTGCCCGCCAGCCCGCGCACCCCCACCAGTCCGGCCACATACAGGGGCGTGTCCACAGAGAAGGTGGTGGCGGCCATCGAGGCCCCCGCCAGCCAGCCGCCGAGCCGGCGGCCGGCCACGAAGTAATCGGCCTCATCGCGGTTGCGGCGCGCCAGCCACAGCCCCACCAGCAGGCTGGCCACCAGATAGCCGATCAGGATCAGCCAGTCGATCGGGTGCACGGCGGGCGGCTCCAGTGGGCGCAGGCAGTATGGAGGCCTCAGCGTGCAAGCCCCACCGCGGCCGTCTCCCCAACTCAGCCACCCGTCTCCTCAGCCGATGCAGAACAGCTTTTTCGCCGACTCCCTCGATCAGGACACGGTGAAGCAGCGGATCCTGGCGTTGGAGCAGGGTCGGGTGGGCTTCTACAGCATCGGCCTCTACCCGGCCTCGATGGCCTACAACAGCGCCATGCACGGCGGCGGCGACCGGCTGCTGCTGGCCACCCGGCCGGGACGCTCCCTGTTCGGCGCCT
>SLIG01000099.1 GCA_007135755.1 Cyanobium sp. | reverse complement strand
CGAAGCGGGCCTTGGCCTGGCGGTAGAAGGCCACCAGGTCGCCCAGGTCCACCGCATCAGCCGTTTCCAGGGCCTCGGGCGCCACCTGCTTGAGGTGGGTGATCAACATGCCGAACTGGGTGCCCCAGTCGCCCACATGGTTGAGGCGCAGCACCGGGTGGCCGCGGAACTCCAGCACCCGCGCCAGGCAGTCGCCAATGATCGTGGAGCGCAGATGCCCCACGTGCATCTCCTTGGCGATGTTGGGGCTGGAGAAGTCCACCACCACCGGCGCCGGCGGCTCCCCTGGTGCGTCCTCAGAGGCCACGCTGGGCACTCCCAGGCGCGGATCGCCCAGCCGCGCCGCCACCTCGGCACAGAGCCGCTCGGGCCTCAGGGTGAGGTTGATGAAGCCCGGGCCGGCGATCACAGGATCCAGGCACAGCTCCATGAAGGCGGGATCGGCCTTGAGCTGCACAACGATCGCCTGGGCGATCTGGCGCGGCGGCTGGCCCAGGGGCTTGGCCAGGGGCAGGGCGCCGTTGGCCTGGAAGTCGCCGAATTCGGGCTTGCTGGCGGGAGCCAGCTGGGGGTCGAGGGGCTGGTGGGCCGCTGAGGCGTCTGCCGCAGCCCGAAAAGCCCGCTCCATCGCCGCGCGCAGCTGGGCTTCCAGGAGATGGGCGATGCGCAGCATGGACAGGGGCGGTTCAGGCCCCGATCATCCCGCGACGCCGGCCGCCGCTCAGAGCAAGGAGCCCTGGTGCTCCTGCGGCGCCAGGGCGGGCGCGGCTTCGGCTTGCTCGTCGGCCTCGCCAGCCCGCACCTCGAGGGCCTGTTCGATCACCCGGTCGGTGAGGGCATCGAAGTAGGCCGCAAGGGTGCTCTGCAGCTCCTGGAATTCGGGCCAGAGGGTTTCATTCACGAACGCCCGGCTCAGACGGGCCATCACGGTGGTGCGGCGCTGGCCGCGGTAGCGGTAGGGGTGGATGCCGTAGCGGCGCAGCAGGGCCACGAACAGGTGGCGCGACCATTGGTCCGCCAGGGAGAAGCGGAATTCGATCGGCGGCTCCTCGGCCTCCAACTGCCTGAGGCGGGCCTGAATGCGTTCGCGGGCCCGCTCAGCTGCCTGCCGTTCGCCCTCGCTGCCGGGCCGGGCGTGCAGGGCCTCGATGCGGCGCAGCTTGTCCACCAGCTGCTGTTCGGGGCCCGGCGGCGGCGCACCGCGCTGGCGGGTGGGCCCGGTTTTGTTGGCGCCGGCAGTTTTAGCGCCAGCAGCGTTGAAGCCGGCGGCGGTGGAGCGGCTGCGGCGGGCGATGGCGATCTCCGCGGAGGAACCGGCAGCCACGGTAGGCAGCTGCCGCCGTGTGGACAGGTGAACCAGTTGGCCCAGGGTGTGCAACCCCCTGCCCACGCCCGCCACTACGCGAAGCGCACGGTGGAGAGCTACGAGCAGTGGCTGCGGCGCTTCCTGCGGTTCCACGGCATGCGCCATCCGCGGGAGATGGGCAGCGAGGAGGTGAACGCCTTTCTCACCCATCTGGCGGTGGAGGGGAACGTGAGTGCCTCCACCCAGAACCAGGCCCTGGCGGCGCTGCTGTTTCTGTACCGGGAGCTGCTGGAGCGGGATCTGGATCTGGAGAGGCTGGTGCGAGCCAGGCAGAAGCGACGGCTGCCCGTGGTGCTGACCCCGGGGGAGGTGCGGGCGGTGCTGGAACGGATGGACGGAGTGGAGGCGATGGTGAGCGAAGTGCTGTATGGCAGTGGACTGCGTTTGATGGAAGCGCTACGGCTACGGGTGAAGGATCTGGATTTCGAGCGTCGAGAGCTGACTGTGCGGGACGGGAAGGGCGGCAAGGATCGGCGCACGATGCTTCCCATTGGGGTAGGAGAGCGGCTGCGCGTGCACCTTCAGCAGGTGCGCCGGTTGCACGAAAAAGATCTGGCCGAGGGGTACGGCCGTGTGCAACTGCCAGGAGCGCTGCAGCGCAAATACCGGAGCGCCGATCGGGAGTGGAACTGGCAATGGGTATTCCCCCAGCACAAGCGCTGGCGCAACGAAACCGGAGAGCAAGGGCGGCATCACCTGGATCCGAGCCTGGTTCAAAAAGCGATTCGTCGTGCCGTGATCGCGGCAGAGATCAGCAAGCCCGCCACCTCCCACAGCTTCCGCCATTCCTTTGCCACCCATCTCCTGGAACGGGGACATGACATCCGCACGATTCAGGAACTGCTCGGCCACAGCGACATCCGAACCACCATGATCTACACCCACGTGCTCAACCGCGGCCCGTTCGGCATCAGCAGCCCAGCAGACGCTCTGTAACAAGATGAACTCCTCTTAGGCGGATCCGCCCAAGATGCGATTGTAAAGGGTGCCGTCGCGACACACCCTGCGACAAGGCCGATCTCAGCCACCCCTCCCCTAGCCCTCAGTTCTTAGGCGGACAACCAAGGGCCTCAGGGTGACTTGGGCGGATCCGCCCAAATAGTTGTTGTACGCACCCATGAAGGAATCTAGACTTAATCCAACTACACACGGGCTTCTAGGACATGCTTTCTGGGTACACGCGAAAGGGGAAGCGCTTCATTCCTCCGATATTCAGACTTCCTGGAGTTGTTGAAACTAACTTTCGAGAGGAGAAGATACCAGAGCTATTTTGGGTTTCAAGTCTTTTTCTTCAGGCATCTGACCATCAAGCCATAGAGACAGTTATTCAATTTGTAAAAGCTTGTGAGGACAGGCTTGGAAAGGATTCAACTAAGCCACTTGTATTCATGAGCAACTTCCATTCTTTAAGCCAAGAACAGATTGCCGATCTGATGGCTGATCCTCGTTGCCAAGAGCTCTTCCCAATCCTGGGACAGTTCTTGGGGCATCATACTCGCCTCCTTGAGAACTATCCTCTTAGGCCCTTGATTCCGCTCGTGAGCAATGCCAATAAAGATGGATCTGATGTTGAGCAACTCAAATCTGATGTAGGTGAGTTGCTTGACAGAAGGTCTCATCATGCTACTAAGGTTCAAGCAGCTGCTCTGGGATCACTAATGGCGACAGGGCGTATGCACATTAGCCGTCATATCCCTGTGCCAGACTTAAATGCCATCTTCGTATCGCCGGGGTCCGAAGAGGCTGAGAAAGCAGCTGGCTTTGTCCGATCGTCCCTTAATGCTGGTTCAGGATGTTATGTTGAGGGCGATGTATCAGCAAGTTGGCGTAAGTCCTTTTGGAGCCAAACCTATGGCCTGTCACCCTGCGAATAATGAAAATGAATTCGAGCCACATCATCAGCCTTGCTGAAGCGTACGAAGACTTTCTGGCATACAGCTTCTACTCGCTGTGGTCAAAGGTGCCGATAGATCCTTTAGCCCTTGATGCCTTTTCAGTCATTGGCGCTCTTCTATCTAGGCAGGTGACCCTCTCGATTCAGTTGGCTCGTTCGCCTAATACATGAAATGGCCATTCGGCGCCTCTATTTCTTAGGTCTCAAATCGACTTGCAAATTACACTGGCCTGGATTCTTGGCAAATTGGAAGAGCGTGCAAAGCTCTTTATCTTCCATGGACTTGGAGAAGAAAAGCTAATCATTGAGCATTTTGTGCATAGCCTTGATACTCACCCAGATGCGCCTAGCAATGATCTTGTACAAGGTCTTCTCGAAGCAAAAAGAGCCTGGATTAATAGCCAGCGAGCTGAGTGGATGGTTGAGGTCAACCTCGGAAACTGGTCTCGGCTTGACACAAGGAAGATGGCACAAGAAAGCAACTGCGAAGGTCTCTATAAGTTTGCTTACAAGCCATTTAGCCAAGCAGCGCACAGCATGTGGCCCCACATTTCACTCTATAATACTAGACCTTGCACAAATCCACTTCACCGCTATCATTTAGTTCCAGAACTTATAGAGACCAGCCTGGATATTGACTATCTTTATCGATCTTGCAAGTACACTCATCAATCTTATGAAACAGTCATCAAAGCATTTGCAATTGAGCCCGAAAGTCTAATGCCACTAGACTGGCTTCGTCACGAGATTGACAGGCTAACAGAAGAGGCTTCTACTGATGAAGATTCCGATGGTCAAATGATGGGCGTCCAACAACCAGATCCAGAAGATGGGACCAAACATTGAAATTAGTGGTTTGCGATTCTCTGCCCGCTTCTGATCTGGAGCGTTGGACGCCTAGGAGAACCGCAACGTGAGTGAGGCCTGCAGCTTCGTCCTCTTGCTGAGCCACAGCGCCAGGGACAAGCAAGTGGAGTGACCGCGGGCGGAGCAGCTGGGCCCGCAACTGATGCGGGCAGGCGGGATTTAGCATTCGCGCGTGCTGGTGCCCAGCCTGTCGATCGAGACGCTCGAGTAAGTCTTACGTAAATTAGGGTTGGCAATGACGACTGCGTGACCCGCTGAAGCGAGAGCGCCAATCCCTTCTCCTAAGGCACGTCCACCCCATCAATGGCTCCATCCGTAGAAGGTAGAAACGCTATGCCCAATGCTCCTTCCACCAAGCCGCGCAGCATTCAGCAGGCCATGGTCTCCAGCACCTTCACAGATCTGAAGGAGCATCGGGCTGCTCTCATCAAGGCACTAAATGAGCACGACCTTCATCCGAACGTGATGGAATACGACAGCGCCAAGCCAGTAGGCGACGTCGTTGACTCCTCACTTCAGATGGTTCGAGACAGCGCCGCCTACATCCTCGTGATTAGTCAGAAATATGGACAAACCCCCGAGTGCTCAACGCGCAATCCTGGCAGTCTCTCCATAACGGAACTGGAATTCAATGAAGCCCAACGACTGAACCGCCCCACTCTTCTCTATATCATGGGAGAAAAACACGAGGTAAAGAAAGCAGACATCGAGCGCGATGCAGTGAAGGAAGAAAAACTGAACGCCTTCCGCGAGCGAGCGAAGTTGGACCCAGTCTCCAAGGTGAACCGTGTTTATGCCGTGTTCGAGAGCCTTGCGGAGTTCAGGGAGAAGCTTCCTTCCTCACTGCAGGACCTCTGCAACCACTTGGAGAAGAATGAAGTGTCATCCGAGTTGAAGGGCGACACGACCAACAAGCCCGACTCACAGCTCCCCATTCCCCCCGCGTTCTACGCCGCCCCCCTCTACATCGGCCGCACCACCTTCATCGGACGCGAATCCCAGCTCCAGCTTCTCTCCTCCTGGGCGCAGGCTGCGGATAAGACCAGCATCTTGCTCTTTGAAGCCATCGGAGGCAATGGGAAGAGCATGTTGACCTGGGAGTGGAGCACAGAGCGCGCCACCAGCGTGCGAGGCGATTGGGCCGGGCGGTTCTGGTTTTCCTTCTATGAGAAGGGAGCCGTGATGCGTGGCTTCTGCCAGCACGCGCTCGCCTACATGACGCAGCAGCCGCTGGAGGCGTTTGATAAGGAAAGCACTCCCGAGATGCGCGTGAAACTCCTGGCAGAGTTGCGCAAGAAACCTTGGCTGCTCATCCTCGATGGCCTGGAGCGCGTGCTCGTGGCCTATCACCGCATTGATGCCGCCGAAGTGCGCGATGAAGAGCTAAACCGCCCCACGGACAACATTCTCGACCGCAACCCCTGCGATGCCATACGCGATGAAGACACCGATCTGCTCCGCGCGCTCGCCGCTGCCGCGCCATCAAAGATTCTCATCAGCTCCCGCCTGATCCCACGTGTGCTGCTGAATCAAGCGGGTCTTCCAATTCCGGGCGTGACGCCACCGCAGAAATTGCCGGGCTTAGAAGATGCAGACGCGGAGGCGTTGCTGCGCTCCTGTGATGTGAAAGGAACGTCAGCCGATATTCGCTATTACCTCAAAACCTATTGCGACAATCACCCCCTCGTCATAAACGTGCTGGCCGGCCTCATCAACTCGCCCGGTCCGCATCGCGGCAACTTCGACACCTGGGCCGCCGACCCCGCTTACGGTGCGAAGCTCAACCTCGCCAGTCTCGACCTCATCCAGAGCCGCAACCACATCCTGCGCGCCGCCCTGGATGCCCTGGGGCCTGCCAGCCGCCAGCTCCTCTCCACCCTCGCCCTGCTCAGCAGCGCGGCGGACTACGAGACTGTCGCGGCTTTCAATCCTCACCTGCCGCCGAGGCCTGAGGAGGTGAAGGTACCGAGTAAGCCAGAGGAACATTGGGATTGGGAATTCATTGACGAGGAGGAGAAAGCCGAGGTGCGCGGGCAATACGAAGCCGACCTCGCCAAACGCCAAGTCTACGAGCTGGCTTTGCATGAATGGCGCGAATCGGACTCCGTTCGCGAGGCCCACCAGAAGCTGACCGAGACCATGGGCGATCTCGAACAACGCAGCATGCTGCAATACGATCCGTTAGAACATCGCTACGACCTCCATCCCGTTGTGCGTGGTGTCGCGGCGGGCAGCCTGAAGGCCGAGGACCTGGAATGCTATGGCCAGATTGTGGTGGACCACTTCAACTCCCAGCCGCACAACCCTTATGAGCAGGCGAAGACGATGGCGGACGTGGAGGCCGGCCTACAGGTGGTGCGCACCCTGCTGAAGCTCGGCCGCCACCAGCAGGCGGGGGATGTTTTACAGCATGATTTGGTGCTGGCGCTTTTGATTAATCTCGAAGCCCATGTGGAAACGCTCGAGCTACTGCGCCCCTTCTTTCACGCAGGCTGGAACCAGTTGCCGAAGGATGTGGGCGCTAAGACCGCCAGCATCCTGGCGAGCACTGCTGCGGGGGCTTTGTCCCAATGTGGCGAAGGCAAGCAAGCAATCGAAGCATATCCTGCATCGCTGCACGTAAATTTGGAGAGGAAGAAATGGCGCAACTGCAAAGCCATTCTGAACAACATTTCAGCAAGTCTGTACAATCAGAACCGACTCGCCCAATCCCTGCGAGTTTCTGCCCTCGCCCACGACTTCGCTTGCGCAAGCGAGGAAGCGGACCATATCTTCACAAGTCTGCTCCTACTCTTCCAAGGCCAGTCCTGCCTCGGCCAGTGGTCGGAGGCGGAGGCCACGTGGCAAAGGCTTGATTCGATGGGGCGGCAATGGAGTCGGGGCGCCTATCGCCAAGGCGATGCGGAGTGCGGTTTCGCGATGTCTCAGTTCTTCCAGGGCCGCTTGAAAGAAAAGCAAATCACCACCGCCGCCACCCTCGCTGAGCAGGAGCACAACCGTGTCACCCTCCGCGAGTTGCACAACCTCCGCGGTACCTGGAGGCTTGAGCAAGGCGATTGGGCGCTTGCAGCCGCGAGCTTCACCCAGGCCGTGTCAATGGCCCGCGAGGCCCGCCTCGTGGATCCAGGTGGCGAGACTGGCCTGGCCCTGGCCAAGGTCCAGCTCCGCCAGCTCACTGGCGACGAGGCGCGCAACGAAGCCCAGCGCCTCGCCCAACTGCGCCAGCCCGCGCATCGCAGCCTTGCCCGGCTCTGGAAGATGCTTGTCGATCTCGACCAGGCCAAGCACCACGCGCTCGCCGCTTACACCTGTGCCTGGGCCGATGGCGAGCCATATGTGAACCGCTACGACCTAACCAAGGCCACCGAACTGTTGCACGAGCTGGGCGTTCCCATTCCCAACCTCCCGCCCTACGATCCCGCCAAGGACGAACCCTTCACGTGGGAAGCCGAAGTCCGAGCAGCTATCGAAAATCTCCGCGCAGAAAAGGCAGCCCGGGGAGAAAGAAAAGCAGCAAGAGGTGGATTAGAAAGAGAGAATTATTGAAGTCGAGCTGGGTTGCGAGGATTGCAAGTGGCTGGAGTGTGGCTACATCGCCTATGGGAAGCAAATGCGGCGTCCAACAACCAGATGCAGAAGACGGGAGCAGGTGATGCTTATCCGGGCGATGCGGCCCTGCCCGCTTCTGATCTGGAGCGTTCGAAGAATCAGCCTGAAGGCATTGGACACATTAGCCCTTGTCACGGCCGAAGTTATCCTTAGAGCCGGGCATTATCTAACAGGAATGCGACCTTAGTGATGCCATCAATTGAAATCAGCTACCTAGGTCTTGGGCCGAAAGCAGGATACAGAATTGTCGTGAATGGCGTTGGCCTTCGGATATTGGCAATTGATCAGCATAGAAAAAGGCCAACATCTTCATATTATGCTGAATATTCTAGGAGAATCTGGAGGCTGCTTGAGACTTTAGAGTCTATTCCAAGCAAGGGCGAGTCAGGCTTATATGAGGACGTACCTGTGCGCAATAGAGAAGTACTGATTGCGCCAACAGAGTTGGAGCTCCCCGATAGAGCCTCAACATTGGATACGAGCTTTGATATGAGAAGAGAACCCCCTATCTTTGTTAAGTATCAGAGAAAGAAAGACTTTGTTAAGTATGCTCGGCAGGGCTGTTTTAAGATAGGCTCACTAGTGCACTACAGATCTATCCCAGATCCAAGGGCTCAAGATCCGTTTGAAGGCTTTTGCAACTTGCACTTCAGAAATAGAAAGAATCATGTTTTGCTCTCCACCTTTGGGGGTGAGAATCTATATGTGTTTAGTGGCGCCAGCATTGTTAACTCGGAACACATGAAACAAGAATTTGGATCAATGCAATTGATCTTGCAGGACATTGATGGATTTGGCAACGCAGTCGCCAAGCATCTTGGGGCAATTGCTTGGAGCCTTGGGCCAGTTAACTATAAACGCATGAAAGTTGTAGGGATTCCTCCGGCACATCATTTTAACTTGGCACCCGAAAGTATTGCAACTTGGACCCGATGCCCGCAAACAATGTATCATCTGTTTGAGTATCTTACCGTAGCTGGCACGTCTGGGCTTGTATTCCAAAAGCCTGCTAGGCATTCTCCCGAGAAGGAGTGGCGATTTGTATTCGTAATGCCAAGAGATATTGAAAAACCATTTTGGAGAAGCGTTGATGACCCAGATCTACTAGGTTACTTCAAGGTTCTCTCTCCCAGTGATTAGCCATTGAGGTTTCGCTTTCTCGAGCATTACTTGCCTCCCGATCTCACGTTTTCGTTTTTGAGGTAGGCTAGGATTGGCAGATAGGCAGGTTAACATTGGCATGATTTGCTAAGTACAGGATTCTTTTGCAATGATGCTCTCGCGAATGGTGGAGACTTCGGACAAGCCCCTTGAGTGGACAGGCCGCCGAAAAGACGGTTTTGATGTCTATATCTCATTGCCCGCCACTTAGGGGCAGCGTTCACCGGTGCGGGCAATCCGCTCCAGTCCGCCCTCCGCTCGGGCCGGCAGCCCGCCAAGCGCCAGGGTGAACAGGGTGGCAGCGGCAGCCAGGCCAAGCCAGCCGTCAGCAGGGATCAAGGGGAAAAGAGATACCCGTCTCTGGCGGCAAAGTTGATCGCTCAGTCTGAAAAGATCAGCCCAGCACCACCCCATCGTTCCTGAGCCGCTTGCCGATCAGGCCCTGGCCCGCTTCAGCCTCTAGCACTGGGGAACCGTGTTCGGGCGCGAGGACAGTCCGCAGCCAGGCAAGGCATCGACTCATGGCTGAGCGGCATGAACCCATACCGTCATCCCCGTGAGGTCGACGGGCCCAAACTGATTGGCAAGGGCCACATCAGCCGCGTCCCGGCCATAGGCAATCGCAATGCGGTTGCCCCTGGGCTTGGACTGAGTGGCATCAAACGTATACCAACGGCCGCCTACAAAAGCCTCAAACCAGGCATGGAGATCCATCGGCTCAAGCTCATGGAGATAGCCAACAACCATCCGAGCCGGAATGCTCAGACTGCGGCACAGTGCAATGCCAAGATGGACAAAGTCACGGCAGACACCGACTCGGCCATGCAGCGTATCCAGAGCGGATGTCGAGGCGTCGCTCGTGCCATAGCAGTATTCAATATTGGCATGAATCCAGCCACAAATAGCATCAACTTGATCATAGGCGCGCTCATGGTCTTCAATGATCGACTGCGCCAGCTCAGCTACGAGGTCGGACTGGCAGTAACGACTGGGCAACAGGAATGGCTGGACGATGTCCGGCAGCTCATGCACGGGCATGAAAGGTGCGCCAGACGCTGACAAAGGTTGCCATTGCCATCCATGAAACCGGCGGCAAACGCATCGCGCTTGTATTCATTGCCGTCCCGCACAACCCGTGGACCTGGGCCGCTGCGCGGGCGCGGCATCAGGATCTGCGAGGACGGGCCAGTAGCCTCAACAGAGTCGCCAACCGGCATCGAGACGCAGATGTCTGCTGTTGTGGTGGCGGCCTGTCTTGCGATCTGGTGATCGAGCTTCAGTCGAAACCTGGCTCAGCCTGGGCACACGGCCGTTACCGCCACCCGTCTGGGCAGAGGCTGAGGATCCGGCAAGACCTCAGCCGAAACACTCAGCCATCCCGGCTTCACTGCTTCACAGCGTGAGGCTCGCAACAAATCGCCAAGAAATCCAAACGCCCAGTGGTGGCCGGGGCTTGATCCAGCATCAGCGGAGGGGTGAGCGCGCAGAGGTGGGACGCGAACTCAGCGCACCACGACATGCCTAGCATTTGATTGGAATGCCTATCGAGACATCAGGATGAGCTTTTTCATGAGGCATTGTGCTGTCGTCTTTGCGGTGGCAGTGATCGCCTGCGCACAGTTCCTGTCATGGCCTGCCATGGCAGCGTCTGACTATTCTTCCTACAGCACCATCACACTGAGTACCATGTCCAACCGATTCGATGCCAAAGCCAAAGAGGCGGAAGGCCGCCTGGAATCAGCCTATGGCGACCTGACCGGTGATACCGGTCACCAAATCCAAGGCAAGGCCAAACAAGTGCAGGGGTCAGCCATGAATGTGGCAGAAGACCTGAAGGCGGGAGCCAAGGCAGCGGCCAAAACAGTTGGCGATGCCGCCGATCAACTGGCTGACAAAATCAACTGATTGCCGCTTGAAACCAGTCAAACAGGAGAAGCACGATGCTCGAAACGATCATTGTTATACTTGTCATTCTATGGCTACTGGGCCTCGCGACCTCGACGTCCCTAGGGGGCTTGATCCACCTTCTCTTGGTGATTGCCATCATCATCGTCGTCTTTCGCCTCATTAGCGGCAGGCGAGTCTAAATAGAAGACGATCCTTGCAAGGGAAAGGACGCCTGGGAAGCCAGCGGGTAAAGCTGGCTTCCCTTCATTCGCAATCAATCCTTATTCACGACTAAACTCAGCCAATGGACCTTATTTCACTCATCGTCACACTCATCGTCGTTGGCGTGCTGCTGTGGCTCGTCAATAGCTATATCCCAATGGATCACAAGATCAAGCGGATCCTGAACATCGTTGTTGTTGTTGCCGTGGTTGTCTGGCTGCTCAACGTTCTCGGACTGATGGATTCGATTCGAGGCGTTCGGGTCGGTAGGTAGATCACCGATCAGGGTCTTCAAGCTTCAACGCAGTGGCCTCAACGGCCTCTGATCTCCAGGCCTGGCGAGCGATCGCCGAACCATGGGCCGCGGCACGGCGGAGCAGTTCGAAGCGCTCCAGCTGCAGGCGGAAGCTGGCCTGCTGTGGTGAGCAGCACGCAGGCGGGGAAACCGATCTGAGCGGCGGTGATCGCCAGGACGCCGCTCTCCCCCGGCGGCGACGTGCCGAACCCACTGACGACGTGGACGGCCGCCTGGCAGAGCCCGGAAGCGGCGGACGCAGTCCGCCATCGGGGGGCTGTCGATCAGGTTGTCGACCAGATCGGCCACCGAGCCCAGATCACCGCCGCTGCGGCCGATCGCGGCCACCAGCTTGAGGTTGTTCAGCGAACGCAGCAGTTCCGAGAACCGGGGCGTGACTGGGGGCATGGAGCACCTGGCAGGGAGGGCCCCGCTCAGAGCGGATAGCGAAGGATGGCGGCAACGGGAGAGGCGTCGGGCAGATCCTCCTGGCGCACTGCCAGCACCTCTCCGCCTGCGAGCAGCACCCTCCGGGCGATCTCGTCGAGAATCCCGTAGCTGCCTGCGCCGGCGGCCTCCGCCTCCTCGATCCGCCCGTCCGTTTCGTCGAGGCGACCGTCGATCACCCGATCCATGTCCACCAGCAGGCTCTGCACCGCCTCGAAGGTGGCGGCACGGGCGACCTGGGCCACATCCGTGCTCGCCCGGCCCTGATTGCGGCGCTCAACGAAGCGCTCTCGCCAGTCGGCCAGCCGCTCCTGGTTCACCCCATCGAGCACACTGCGGGCCGCCAGGGCGAGTTCGCCGTCGGAGAGACGCTCGGGACTGCCCTCGATGCTGGCGGCCACCAGGTGCGGATAGGTGTTGACCGAACGGAAGATCGCCCCAAGGTTCTGAACCGCGGCAAGCACCAGAGGAATGTCGCGGCCGGAGAGGCGTTCCCGCAGGGCCCGGTCGACCTGGCGGGCGTATTGCCGAAGCCTCACCGTCTTGCCCTCGGAGCCCGTGATCCGGCCGCGGGGGGAACGGTCGTTGATGGTGGCCTGGCCCACGGCCGAGGCCGCATCCGTCGGCAGGTCGGCCAGCTGCACGGTGGCGGCCGGCAGATCGGCGGACACCTCGGCGAATGGGCCTGAACCACCAAAATGCAAGCCAGCACAGGCTTCTCGGGCAACCACAGACCTAACCTGGCTTGACAGAATTGCCCTCCTGTGTTGCGGTGGAATGAGCGCACTGAATTGAGTGCATCTGCGCGCCTTCGCCGCGTCTATATCCGCACAGCGAGCATTAGAGCCTCATTCTTTTGCAACTCCCATCTGAAACGGTCAGCAGAAACATGGCCAGTCAATTGCAGAAACGTCTCCAGGAACACGCAACGACCAAGGAGATGGAAATGGAGAAGCCGTCGATCGATTCGCCCTTCGCCATGGGCCAGCCAGAGCCGGCAACAGCCATCACTCCGGGCATCACACCTGGCACCAGCACCTTCGTGCTCGTGTATCACCGCTCGCCCTATGACGAGACGGTGGACGCCAATGGACAGCGCCAGTGGGTGGACCAGACGAGTCCCAACGGCATCATCCCCACCCTGCGCAACCTCTTCCAGGAGGAGCGCGGGGGGACCTGGATCTCCTGGCGGGAGGATGCCGAAGCCGCCGACACGCCCGATGAGCGGCTCAGCATCGACAAGGACGGCCAGTCCTTCGCCCTGCGCCGACTGCCCCTGACCCAGGAGCAGATCTCCAGCTTCTATCACGTCACCTCAAAGGAGTCGTTCTGGCCGATCCTGCACAGCTTTCCGGGGCTGTTCAGCGTGGACAACTCCGACTGGCCCATCTTCGAGGAGGTGAACCGCTCCTTCGCGCGCGCCGCCTGCGAGGAGGCCGCACCGGGAGCCACCATCTGGGTGCACGACTACAACCTCTGGCTCACCCCCGGCTACATCCGCGAGCAACGGCCGGATGTGCGCATCGCCTTCTTCCACCACACGCCGTTTCCCTCCAACGACGTGTTCAGCATCCTGCCGTGGCGGGACGCCATCCTCGACAGCCTGCTGAGCTGCGATCTGGTGGGGTTCCATATCCCCCGCTACGCCAACAACTTCGCGCGCAACGCCATGAACCTGCGCGGGGTGAAGGGGGCCGATCCAATTCCTGTGGATGGCAAGTTCCGCGGCGTGGGCTGCGCCCTGGCCGAACCCACCGCCGTGCCCTGGCTCGAGCACGAGGGCCGCAAGGTGCACCTGCTGTCCTCTCCTGTTGGCACCTCGCCCCAGACCCTGCGCGAGATCGCCGCAGGCGCTGAGGTGCGGGCCATGGCCGCCCAGATCGCCGAGCAGCACAGTGAACGCAAGCTGATCCTCTCGGCCTCCCGGGTCGACTACACCAAGGGCAACGAGGAGATGCTGCTGGCCTACGAGCGGCTTCTGGAGCAGCAGCCCGACTGGCACGGACGCGTGGAGCTGTTCCTGGCCTGCGTGGCCGCCGCCACGGGCATGCGCATCTATGAGGACATCCAGCGCTCGGTGGAGGAGATCGTGGGCCGCATCAACGGCCGCTTCGGCCGCATCGACTGGACCCCCATCCGCCTCTCCACCCGGCGGGTGCCCTACGAGGAACTGCTGGCCTGGTTCAGCGAGGCCGACGTGTGCTGGATCACCCCCCTGCGCGACGGCCTCAACCTGGTGGCCAAGGAATACGTCGCCGTGCGCCAGGGCCGCGGTGGTGCCCTGGTGCTCTCGGAGTTCACCGGTGTTTCGGTGGAGCTGGAGCAGGCCCTGCTCACCAATCCCTACTCCCACCGCAGCATGGACGCAGCGATCCTGGCGGCCCTGGAGATGCCCGAGCCGGAGCAGCGCCAGCGCATGGCGGCCATGGCCGCCACGGTGGACACGTTCACGGTGCAGCACTGGGCCGAGGAACAGCTGGGGGCCCTGCGGGCGCTTTGAGGGGGGCCTCCAGGCGGCGGCTGACGGCCATCGGCCTGGGCCTGGGGCTGTCCCTGGCGATCGGCCTGCTGAGCTGGGCCTGGGCCCGGCCGGCGGCCGTGGTGCGGGTGCTGATGCCCGCCCCCTTCGCCGATGCCACCGCCGATCTGGTGGCCACGTTCAACCGCAGCCACCGCGACGTGCGCATCGCCGTCACCCGCGGCCCGTTCGAGACCGACGCCGTGTCGGACCTGGCGATCAGCAGCCTGCTGCTGGGGGACAGCCCCTACGACCTGCTGCTGATGGACGTCACCTGGACGGCCAAGTACGCCGCCGCCGGCTGGCTGCAGCCCCTGGATCCCTGGCTCGGGCCCGATGCCCTCGAGCCGCTGGTGAGCGGTGCCCGCGCCGGCAACCGCATCGACGGCCGCCTCTACCGGCTGCCGCTGGTGGCCGACATGGGCCTGCTCTACTGGCGCACCGACCTGATGGAGGCACCACCGCGCACCCCCGATGACCTGGTGGCGATCTCCAGGCGCCTGCAGGAGCAGGGCAAGGTGCGCTGGGGCTATGTGTGGCAGGGGCGCCAGTACGAGGGGCTGAGCTGTGTGGCCCTGGAGCTGATCGCCGGCTTCGGCGGCCACTGGGGGCCAGGCGAGGCCGGCTTCGGGCTGGCCAGTCCTGCCGCGGCCCGGGCGGCCGGCTGGCTGCAGCAGCTGGTGCGCGAGGGCATCAGTCCACCGGCGGTGGCCAACTTCGCCGAGCCCGAGGCCCTGCAGAGTTTCGAGGCGGGGGAAGCGGCCTTCCTGCGCAACTGGCCCTATGCCTGGCAGGAGCTGCAGCGCCAGGGCAGCGCCGTGGCCGGCAAGGTGGGCATCACCACCATGGTGGCCGAGCCGGGCCAGCCCCACGCCGCCACCCAGGGCAGCTGGGGGTTCTCGCTGCTCGCGGGCAGCCCCCACCCGGATGCGGCCGCCACGGTGCTGCAGGCCCTCACCGGTGAGGCCAGCCAGCGCCAGCTGGTGCGCCGCTACGGCTACACGCCCACCCTCACCGCCCTGTTCGACGACCCCGAGCTGGTGGCCGAACGGCCGCTGCTGCCCGAACTGCGCCAGGCCCTGGAGCAGGCGGTGCTGCGGCCCCTCAATCCCGGCTATGCCCAGCTCAGCGACATCCTCCAGCGCCAGCTCAGCGCCCTGATCACCGGCCGCGGCGACCCGGCGCTGGCCATGGCCCGGGCCGCCCGCGAGAGCGACCTGCTGCTGCGCGCCAGCGGTCAGGAGGTGGGCGCGCAGCCCAAGGAGGTGAGCTGATGAGTGCCCTGCTGCTGATGGCTCCGGCCCTGCTGCTGCTGCTGGTCGTGTTCGTGTGGCCCCTGCTCGACTACGCCTGGCTGAGCCTGCAGGCCCAGTCGGTGTTCACGGGGCTGGAGGCCGTGCCGGTGGGCACGCTCAACTGGCAGCGGCTGCTGGTCGATGGCCGCTTCTGGCAGGACGCCTGGCAGACCCTGCGTTTCGCGGCCGTGTCGGTGGCCCTGGAGCTGGTGGCGGGCCTGGCGATCGCCCTGCTGCTGCATCAGCGCTGGCGGGGGCGGGGGGTGGTGCGCGGCCTGGCGCTGCTGCCCTGGGCCCTGCCCACCACCGTGATGGCCCTGGGCTGGCGCTGGATCTTCAACGACCCCTACGGCCCGATCAATGGCCTGCTGCAACTGCTGGGCCTGGCCACCCTGCCCTTCCTGGCCGCCCCCGAGCTGGCCTGGCTGGCCACGGTGGTGGCCGACGTCTGGAAGACCACCCCGTTCGTGGCCCTGCTGCTGCTGGCCGGCCTGCAGATGATCCCGGACGACCTCTACGAGGCCTTCGCCCTGGAGGGCGGGACGCCCTGGCAGGGCCTCTGGCGCATCACCCTGCCCCTGCTGCGCCCCTACATCTTCATCGTGCTGCTGTTCCGCCTGGCCCAGGCCCTGGGGGTGTTCGACCTGATCGCCGTGCTCACCGGCGGCGGGCCGGCCAGCAGCACCGAGAGCCTGGCGCTGTATGCCTACCTCAACGCCATGCGCTTCCTCGATTTCGGCTACAGCGCCACGGTGATGCTGGGCATGTTCCTGCTGCTGCTCGCCGGAGCGGGGGGGCTGCTGCTCTGGCGCCGGCAGACGGACGCGCCGCAGGAGGTGCGGCCATGAAGGCGGGCACCCGAACGGGCCTGGTGGCCCTGCTGCTGCTCTGGAGCCTGGGGCCGATGCTCTGGCAGCTCTACACCTCCCTGCGCACGCCGGAGGCCCTGCTCGCCGGCGCCGGCGGCCTGGCCGGCGGCTGGACACTGGCCAACTACGGCGCCGTGCTGGGCAGCGATCCGCCCTTCTGGCGCTACCTGCTCAACAGCACTGTGGTGGGGGCCCTGAGCACCCTGCTCACCCTGGCCCTGGCGATCCCCTGCGCCTACGCCCTCAGCCGCCGCGGCGGCCTGCTGCGGCTGCTGGTGGGCGGCGGGCTGCTGGCGGCGGCGGTGTTCCCCTACGTGCTGCTGTTCCTGGCCCTGCTGCAGGTGGCCCGCCAGCTGGGGCTGGCCAACAACCTGCTGGCCCTCTGCCTGCCCTACGCCGGCCTGCAGCTGCCGCTGGCAGTGCTGCTGCTGCAGGCCGCCTTCGCCGAACTGCCCCCGGAACTGGAGGAGAGCGCGCTGCTGGAGGGCTTCAGCCTCTGGCAGCGGCTGCGCTGGATCCTGCTGCCGCTGATGGGGCCGGCGGTGGTGAGCACGGGCCTGCTGGTGTTCCTGTTCAGCTGGAACGAATTCCCGATCGCCCTCACCTGGATCAGCCGCAGCGAACTGCTCACCCTGGCCCCGGCGATGGCACGGATCGCCGGCTCCTCGGTGTACACCGTGCCCTACGGGGCCTTCGCCGCGGCCACGGTGCTGGGCAGCGTGCCGCTGCTGGCCCTGCTGCTGCTGTTTCAGCGGCAGATCGTGGCCGGCCTCACCCAGGGAGCGATCAAGGGATGACCCACACCAGCGACCCCGCGACGGCCACGGCCACGGCCAAGGAGCACACCACCGCCACCAGCCTGCGGCTGGAGGGGCTTTGCCGCCGCATCGGCGGCCGTCCCATTCTCGACGGCATCAACCTTGAGGTGGCCGCTGGCGAGTGCCTGGCCCTGCTGGGTCCCAGCGGCTGCGGCAAGAGCACCGTGCTGCGGGTGATCGCCGGCCTCGACCCCTGCGACGGCGGCCGCATCCTGCTCGATGGCCGGGACATCAGCCAGCAGAAGCCGGCCCGGCGCCGGGTGGCGATGGTGTTCCAGAGCTACGCCCTGTACCCCCACCTGAGCGTGGAGCGCAACCTCAGCCTGGGGATGGAGTTGCGCGGGGTGGACCCCGAGCAGCGCGAGCGGGAGCTGGCGGCGGTGCTGGAGCTGCTGCAGCTCAGCGCCCTGCGGCGGCGGCGCCCGTCGGAACTCTCCGGCGGCCAGCGCCAGCGGGTGGCCCTGGCCCGGGCCCTGCTGCGCAAGCCCCAGCTGATGCTCCTGGATGAGCCGATGAGCAACCTCGATGCCCAGCTGCGCGAGGAGCTGCGGCCGCAGCTGCGCACGATCCTCTGCGGCGGCCGGGCCCCGGCGATCTACGTGACCCACGACCAGCAGGAGGCGATGGGGATCGCCGATCGCATCGCCGTGCTCCAGGAGGGCCGTCTGCAGCAGTGCGGCACGCCCCAGGAGCTCTACCAGCACCCCGCCAACCTGTTCGTGGCCGGCTTCATCGGCCGCCCCCAGATCAACCTGCTGCCCCAGGGCGACGGCACCGTGGTGGGCATCCGTCCCGAGCACCTGCGGGCCGTGGATGAGGGTGGGCTGGCGGTGCGGGTGCGCAGCCGCGAGTGGCATGGCGCCAGCCAGCTGCTGCTGCTGGAGAGCGCGCAGGGGCCGCTGCGCTGGACCTGCGACGGCAACCAGACCCTGGGCGACGACCTGCGCCTGGGCTGGGAGCGGCGCCACGAGCACCGCTTCGAGCAGGCCAGCGGCGAGCGCTGCTGAGGGCGCCTGCGGCGCGGGCGCCGTTGGCAGGCTGAGCCGTTTTGCCTAGACCGAACACCAGACCCTTGAGCGTGAAGCGTTGATGCCGGACCAGCCCAGGCACTGGTGGGAAGGATGCGTGATCTACCAGCTGATGCCACGCAGCTTCAACGACGCCAGCGGCGATGGCATCGGCGATCTGGCCGGCATCACCGCCCGCCTCTCCTATCTGGAGTGGCTGGGGATCGATGCCATCTGGCTGACGCCGATCTACCCCTCGCCGCTGCGGGACGGGGGCTACGACATCACCGACTTCACGGCGATCCACCCCGACCTGGGCAACCTCAACGACCTCGAGCAGCTGATCGAGCAGGCCCACGGGCGCGGCATCCGCGTGATCCTCGATCTGGTGCTTAACCACACCAGCGTGCTGCACCCCTGGTTCCAGCGGGCCCGCTGGGCCCCCACCGGCAGCAGCGAGCGCGATTTCTACGTGTGGCGCGACCACGACCGCGGCTATCCCGAGGCCCCGGTGCTGTTCCGCCACTTCGAGGAGTCGAACTGGGAGTGGGACGAGGTGGCGCGGCAGTACTACCTGCACCGCTTCCTGCGTCACCAGCCCGACCTCAACTACGCCAATCCGGCGGTGCAGGAGGCCATGCTCGGCGTGGTGGACTTCTGGCTGGAGCGGGGCGTGGACGGCTTCCGCCTCGATGCCGTGCCCTTCCTGTTCGAGGAGGAGGGCACCCGCTGTGAGGGTCTGCCCGATACCCACGCCTTCCTGCAGCGGGTGCGCCAGCAGGTGGAGGCCTGCGGCCGCGATGTGCTGCTGCTGGCCGAGGCGATCCAGCCGGTGGAGGAATCGGCCCCCTACCTGGGCGATGGGGAGCTGCACGCCGCCTTCGACTTCGTGCTCACCGCCCAGCTGTTCGCCGCCCTGGCCCAGGGCCAGGTGGACGGCCTGCGCGCCTGCCTGGCCCACGCCCAGGAGAAGGTGCCGGGCTGCCGCTGGGCCCTGCCCCTGCGCAACCACGACGAGCTCTGGCTGGGCGACGGCCACCTGGTGGAGGAGTCGGTGATCGAGACAATCCGGGCCGGCTTCCCCACCGCCGAGGGCCACTGGCTGAACTGGGGCATCAACCGGCGCCTGGCCCCCCTGCTCAACGGCGACCCCCGACCCAACACCCTGCTGCACGCCCTGCTCTACAGCCTGCCCGGCCTGCCCTGCCTCTACTACGGCGACGAGCTGGGCATGGGCGACTGGCCGGGCCTGCGCGACCGCGACCCCAACCGCACGCCGATGGCCTGGACCGGTGAGCGCAACGGCGGCTTCTCCACCGCCCCCGACCCGCTGCTGGTGCTGCCGCCGATCACCGCCCCCGGCTACGACTACCGGATGGTGAACGTGGAGGTGCAGCAGCAGCTCTCCGGATCCCTGCTGAACTGGCACCGGCGCATGCTCACCAGCCGGCGGCTGCTGCCGGCCCTGCGCCATGGCGATTTCAGCCTGCTGCCCAGCGACCACCCCAGCGTGCTGTGTTACGCCCGCAGCAGCGCCAGCATGACCCTGGTGATCGCCGCCAACCTATCGGGAGCCGGGGCCTCCACCCGCCTCGACCTCAGCCCCTGGGAGGGCAGCCAGGTGCGCGAGGTGCTCTGGGGCTGCGAATTCCCCCGGGCCAGCGCCGACTGGTTCGTGTACCTGCCCGCCTACGGCTTCTTCTGGTGGCTGGTGCGCTACGAAAGCAGTGGGGAAGGAGACAGCGTCGAGGGGGACACAGGCGAGGGGGAGAGTGCTGCAGGGGGCGCTGAGCCCGTCAGCGGCACGACTGGGACGCCCGCTCCTGCTCCTGCTGCAGCAGTTCCCGCACCGGCTCGGCGAGGCGCTCGGTCTCGGCCTGATCCACGAAGCCCAGCCGGCAGCGACGCTCCAGGACGTCGGCCGGGTCGCGGGCCCACTCGTGGCGGGCAGCGTGGCGCACCTCGGCCGCGGTGAGGGGAATCACGGGGCTGAGGGGCTCCACTTCGCTGTCATCGGCGGCGCAGGCCAGCACCGCCTCCGCCCCCAGGCCATGGCTGGCCAGCAGGTGGGTCACCAGGGCGGGGGGATGGCGCTGCAGCAGGCGCTGCTCCAGCTGTTCCAGCTGGGCGCGGGTGCTGGGGCCGTCGGCCGTTGCCCCCTGGATCGGCGTGGTCCCCGCCGGCTCCGGCAGCGGCCGCCCCAGCTGCTCGGCCACCGCCGCCAGGGCATCGAGGGCCATCGGCCGGCAGGTGGTCCACTTGCCACCCATCAGGCTCACCAGCCCGCAGGGCAGGGTTTCCACGGCGTGCTCCCGCACGATGCCGGCCGTGCCCCCGGCCTCACCGGCCTCCGGCAGCAGCAGCGGGCGGCCGCCGGCCCAGCGGCTGGCCACCGCCGGCTCCCCGTGGGCCGGGAACCAGCGCCGCACGTAGTCGAGCAGGTAGGCCTCCTCGGCGGCACTGGGCGTTTCGGCCGCCTCGCCGGGGCAGGCGGTGTCGGTGGTGCCCACCAGGGTGCGGCCATGGAAGGGCAGCACGAACAGCACCCGGCCGTCATCGGTGGAGGGCACCAGCAGGCCGGTGCCACCGGGGCAGAGATCGGCCTCCAGCACCAGGTGCACCCCGCGGCTCACCTGCAGCCGGGGCGCCACGTCGGGCTGGGCCAGGCGGCGGATGGTGTCGGCGCCGATGCCGGTGGCGTTCACCACCGCCGCCGCCTCGAGCCGCTGGCTGCCGCCATCCGGCAGCTGCAGCACGGCCCCGTTCAGCTGCCCGGCCCCGTCGCGCAGCAGTTCCACCACCGGCGCGTGGGTCCACACCCGCACCCCCAGGCCAGCGGCCGTGCGGACCAGCAGCAGGTTGAGGCGGGCGTCGTCGAACTGGCCGTCGCTGTAGGCCACCCCGCCGTAGCCGGGGGCCAGCTGGGGCAGGCTCCGGCTCACCTCCGCCGCCGACACGCAGCGGCTGGCGCCGATGCTGCGCCGGCCCGCCAGGGCGTCGTAGAGGGCCAGGCCGGCGCCGTAATAGAGCTTGGCGAACGGCTGGCGGGTGGGCAGCAGCAGCTCCAGGCGCCGGGCCAGGAACGGCACCGCCTCCAGCCAGTGACCGCGCTCGGCCAGGGCCTCGCGCACCAGCTGGAGCTGGCGCCGGTCGAAGCGGCGGAACGCCAGCTCCAGGTAGCGCACGCCGCCGTGGAGCAGCTTGGTGCTGCGGCTGCTGGTGCCGCTGGCGATGTCACGGCCCTCCACCAGGGCCACCGACAGGCCCCGCCGGGCCGCCTCGAAGGCGATCGAGGCGCCGCTGGCACCAGCACCGATCACCAGCAGGTCGACGCGGGGGGTGGG
>SLIG01000140.1 GCA_007135755.1 Cyanobium sp. | reverse complement strand
GTACGTCGAGGCCCTCAACTACATCAAGGCCAACCACGGCATCTCCGGCGACCCCGGTGTGATCGCCAACAACTACATCGACTACGCCATCTCCGCTCTCGTCTGATCCCAACCTCAGGGACCACACCAGACCCACCCAGGCCTCCCTCTCCGGGAGGCCTTTTTTGTGGTTCTTGTTTCGTGCTGACGGCTGGCTCCGTAACCTGCCCTTGCTTCACCCTCGGCATCCCACCCACCGGCAGCCATGGCTGGTCGATCCAGCAACCCCATCTCCGTGCCCTCAGCCGCTGGGGACGACGGCCCCCAGGCCGGCGCTTCGGTCAGAGCGGGTGCCCCAGTCAGCGCCCCGATCAGTGAAGGCGCCCCGATCAGCGAAGCCGAGGCCCTCGCCCGGCTGGCTCAGAGCGAGGACCCCTCTCAGCAGTACTACGGGGCCTGGTGGCTGGGCCGCATGCGCAGCCAGCATCCCGAGGCGGTGCCCCTGCTGCGCTCGGCCCTGCGCCAGCGCCGAGCGCGCGACCCCGGGGCCGGCGTGGAGGAGAACGCCGTGGCCCGCAATGCCGCCCGGGCCCTGGGCAAGCTGGCCCCGCTGGCGCTGGCGGCGGTGGACGACCTGCTGGAGGTGCTGGAGGATCCGGATGACGGCCTGCGCGAAGCGGCGGCGCGGGCCCTCGGGGACTTGCGTGCCGAGGCGGCGGTGCAGCCGATCTGCCGGCGGCTGGCCAGCGGCCCCCAGGGTGCCGGCGCCCTGCGCCCGGGAACCCCGCGGCTGATGGAGCCCTGCGAGGCCCTGCTGGAGGCCCTGGGCGAGATCGGCCAGGGGGCCGAGCCGGTGCTGGCGGTGGTGGAGCCCTTCGTGCACCACGAACGGCCCCTGATCCGCAGCGCCGCGGCCCGGGCGCTGCTGCAGCTCAGCGGCGAACAGCGCTGGGGCACCCTGCTGGTGGAGCTGCTGGAGCACCCCCAGCTGCAGGTGCGGCGCGCCGCCCTGATGGACCTGGGGGCAGCCGGCTGGCGCCCTGCCCTCGAGCCAATCCGCCGCACCCTGGCCGAGAACAGCCTCAAGCTGATGGCCCTGCGGGGCCTGGTGGAGCGGGGCACCGGAGAGCCCGCCGAACCTTTGCTGCTGGCCTGCATGGACGAATTGCTGTGACTCCCACCGATCTGCCCCCCGCCGAGCAGACCCCCACCGAGCAGCTGGTGGAGGCCGTGCGTCTGGCCGACAGCAGCCAGGCCCTGCTGCTGGCCACCCGGGAGCTGGCGGCCAGCGGCGACCCCGGGGCCGCACAGGTGCTGGTGGAGGTGCTCGGATTCAACAACCCAGGTGCCGCCGTGGCCGCCGTGGACGGGCTGATCCGGCTGCGGGGGGCAGCGGTTGAGGCCCTGTTGCGGCTCGATGCCCAGAATTACGGGGCTCGGGCCTGGGCGGTGCGGGCCCTGGCCGGGATCGGCGATGTGCGCGGCCTGGAGCTGCTGGAGGAGGCCCTGGGAAGCGACGTGGCCGCCAGCGTGCGCCGGGCCGCCGCCAAGGGGCTGGGCAGCCTGGAACTCCACCACCTCAGCACGGCAGAACAGGAGCGCATCCTGCAGCGCTGCCTGCAGGCCCTGCTGGCCGCCAGGGGAGATGGCGAGTGGGTGGTGCGCTACGCGGTGGCGGTGGCCCTTGAAACGCTGGCTGAGCGGCTGCAGAGCCGTGGCCATTCCCTCCAGGCCCTGCTGGACGGTCTGGACATCCTGACCCAGCCCGCAGAGGGCAATCCGCCGGTGGTGCAGCTGCGCGCCAGGCTGGCCGTTGAGCGAATCCAGCGGCCATGAGTGTGCAGCAGCGGGTGCTGTTCGTCTGTCTCGGCAACATCTGCCGCTCTCCCGCCGCCGAAGGGGTGTTTCTGCAGCGCCTGGCAGCGGCGGGTCTGCAGGAGCGCTACGTCGTGGATTCAGCCGGCACGGGCAGCTGGCACGTGGGCAAGCCGGCCGACGCCCGCATGCGCAGCGCCGCCGCCCGCCGCGGCATTCACCTGCCCAGCCGGGCACGCCAGCTGGAGGCGGCCGACCTGCAGCGCTTTGACCGGATCCTCACCATGGATGCCGACAACCTGGCTGCGGTGCAGGCGCTGGCGCGCCGCTCCCCCCAGCGCCAAGGGCTGGCGGTGGTGGAGCCGCTGGTGCGCTACTGCCGGCGCCTGAGCGCCAGCGAGGTGCCCGATCCCTACTTCGGCGGCGAGGAGGGATTCGAGCGGGTGCTGGATCTGCTGGAAGACGCCTGTGACGGCCTGCTGATGGCCCTCGAGCAGGGCTGAACCCGGGGCTCAGGCAGCACCGGGATCCGGCCAGGCCTCCTCGGGCACCCGCTGACGGAACAGGTCCACCAGGGCCTGGATCACCGCCTCGATGCCCATGCCGTCGGTCACCAGCTCCTCGGCGTCATCGGCCTGCAGCAGCGGCGCCTCTGAGCGGGTGGAATCGAGCCGGTCACGTTCGGCGATCTGGGCCTCCAGCTCCGCCAGGGGGGGCACCGCAAAGCCGCGCTGCGCCAGGTCGTGGGCGCGGCGCCGTGCCCGCTCCGCCACGGTGGCGGTGAGGAACACCTTGAGCTCGGCATCGGGGAACACCGCCGTGCCGATGTCGCGGCCTTCCGCGACCAGCCCCCCTCTGGCCCCCATGGCCCGCTGCTGGGCCGTGAGAGCGCGGCGCACGCAGCCATGGGCCGCCACCTGCGACACCTGGCCGGTCACCTCGGGGCTGCGGATCGCTTCGCTCACCGCATGGCCATTGATCTGCACCGTGGTCTCCCCCGCGCTGCCGCTGCCCAGCCGCAGCTCCAGCCCCTCCAGGCAGGAGTCCACCGCCGCCGCATCGGCCGGATCCACCCCCTGGTGCTGCACCCACCAGGTCACCGCCCGGTACATGGCTCCCGTGTCGAGGTAGAGCAGACCCAAGCGTTCGGCCAGGGCCCGGGTCACGGTGCTCTTGCCGGCTCCAGCCGGTCCATCAATGGCGACGATCGGCGGGCGGCTCATCAACACGGTGTGATCGATCAGGCGGGTGGTGCCGCAGCGGATGGCCGCCGCAAGCAGGCACAGGCCCTGAGGATGCGACAGCGGAGCCAGGCTATGGGCCGCCACCAGCTCTGCATACTCCACCACGGCACCGGCCTGCTCCAGGGCCCGCCGCAGGCGGGTGACGGGATCCGGCCCGGCGTCGCCCAGGCCATCCAGCGGCCGCTGCAGGGAGGCGCGAACGGCCTGGAGCGCGGCCGGCAGCACGGCGGCCTGGCGCCGCTCAGCCGGCGTGAGATAGCGATTGCGGGAGCTGCAGGCCAGCCCATCGCGCTCGCGCACGGTGGAACAGCCCTCCACCGCCACCGGCAGAGCGAGATCAGCCAGAACCCGACGCAGGATCACCAGTTGCTGCCAGTCCTTCTCGCCGAGCAACAGCCGCCGCGGCCGCACCAGGGCCAACAGACGCACCACCACCGTGGCCACCCCGTCGAAATGCCCCGGCCGCCTTGGGGCGCAGAGGCTGCCCAGCAGGGCCTCCGGGGGACGGATGCGGGTGAGGCCCTGCTCCCCGGCGGGCTGGATCTCCTCCACCGCAGGCGCGAACAGGGCCTGGGCACCAGCGGCCGCCGCCAGCTCCAGATCGGCGGCCAGATCGCGGGGGTAGCGCTGGAAATCCTCCCGGGGCCCGAACTGGAGCGGGTTCACATACACACTCACCAGCACCGACGGTGCCCCGGCACCGCGGGGCTGGGCGGCGCGACGGATCAACGCCGCATGGCCGGCATGCAGGGCACCCATGGTGGGCACGAAGTGCACGGGACCATCCTGATCACGGCGCCAGGCCAGCAGATCACGGCGGGTGCGCAGGAGCTGCATCGCGAACGAGGAGGACAGGAGGCCGGATCAGCCCAGCAAAAAACCCACCTGCGACTGAGGCAGGTGGGCATCAAACCAGGCCGGGTGCGCGCCGCTCAGGGGCTGCACCCAGGCCTCAGGAAGACGGGCGATCAGCGCAGGACTTCCAGACGCACAGGCGCCAGGCCGCTGGACACCAGACCAAGCTCCTGGGCGGCGCCGTGGCCCAGGTCGATCACCCGGTTGCCGGTGAACGGTCCACGGTCGTTGATGCGCACCACTGCACTGCGGCCGTTGTTGAGGTTGGTGACGCGGACGCGGGTGCCGAAGGGGAGGGTGCGGTGGGCCGCGGTCAACGTGCCGGGGCGGAACACCTCACCATTGGCGGTGCGGTTGCCGAAGAATCCGGGGCCGTACCAGCTGGCGGTGCCCTGGGTCACCTGCACCACCTCGGGAGCGGAGGCCAGCAGGGTGGGGGGGGCGATTGGCAGGGAGTCGAGCTGGAACCGCGGCATGGGATCGAGTTCCCGCACGGCCAGGGGGGCGGTTGAGTCCTGGCCAGTGGCGGCCAGAGCGGGGGTTGCGGTGGCCGCAACGGCGGCAGCGCCAGCAAGAAGAAGGGAAGCGGCGCCTTGGGAAAAGATACGTCGCATAACGGACGAAACTCCTGATCGTTACAGCGATCCCCGAAGTCGCGGGATCGACGGTGTGGCGATGACGAAATCCTGCAGCTGGTGAGCGTGGGAAATCGTGCGGGAGGTCCTGATCAAGCAGAGAACGCCGCAAACGTAGTGGCCCTGCCCGGGCGTTTCCAGCCCGGAAGCAGTGGCCAACTGCGATCAGATTTCATGATCTGTCATGCAATCGCCGGCCGCTACAGGGCTCTGCCGCCAGGAGCAAGCCGTCAGGACATGAGCAAAGCCAATCGGCGCCATAAGCGTCACTGATTGGATTGTGTGCCGATGTGGCAACCGTCCACCAGCTGGAGTCGGTGGCCGCCGTCGGAGGATCACCCGGATCACGCATCGCAGCAGCAGGGGAGCAGCCATGGACTACCGCACAGCCGGCGTGGATGTGCTGGCCGGCCGCGCCTTCGTGGAGCGCATCCGGTCCAGCGTGGAGTCGACCCGCCGTCCCGAAGTGCTCGGGGGGCTCGGTGGGTTCGGCGGCCTCTGCCGGCTCCCGGCCGGCCTGCGCCAACCCCTGCTGGTGGCGGGCAGCGATGGGGTGGGCACCAAGCTCGAGCTGGCCCAGGCCCACGGCCGCCACCACGACGTGGGCATCGATCTGGTGGCCATGTGCGTCAACGACGTGATCACCAGCGGCGCCGAGCCGCTCTTTTTCCTCGACTACATCGCCACAGGCAAGCTCAGCCCCGATGCCCTGGCAGCCGTGGTGGAGGGCATCGCCGCTGGCTGCCGGCAGAGCGGCTGCGCGCTGCTGGGCGGGGAAACGGCGGAAATGCCGGGCTTCTACGCACCGGGGCGCTACGACCTGGCGGGCTTCTGTGTGGCCGTTGTGGAGGCCGATCAGCTGATCGATGGACGCCGGATCGAAGCCGGCGACCGGATCGTGGCCGTGGCCAGCAGCGGGGTGCACAGCAACGGCTTCAGCCTCGTGCGCCGGATCCTCGAAGAACAGCAGCAGCGCAATCCCTCGGCGGCCATGGCCCCGCTGAGCGGCGAGGAGCGTCCCATCATCGAGGCCCTGCTCACCCCCACCCGGCTCTATGCCGCACTGGTGAAGACCCTTCTGGCCGCGGAGGTCCCCGTGCACGGCATGGCCCACATCACCGGCGGAGGGTTACCGGAAAACCTGCCCCGCTGCCTGGGCGAGGGGATGCACGGCGCCATCGACCCCGACAGCTGGCAGCGCCCAGTCCTGTTCCGGTGGCTGCAGGAGGCGGGCCAGGTGCCGGAAACCGACCTCTGGAACACCTTCAATCTGGGCGTGGGCTTCTGCCTGGTGCTGCCCCCCGCTGCCACCGACTCCGCCCTGGCTTGCTGCCGCCAGGCCGGCTACGACGCCTGGGTGCTGGGGGAGGTGCGCACCGGGGTGCTGCCGCCGGGAACCGCCCTCGCTGGACTGCCCACCTGAGCACACCGGCACCACTGCCTAGGGTGCCGGCAGGATCCAGGTGCAGAACGGCCCTGACGATCCAGACCTGCCGAGCGCGGGTCCATTCGCCGACGACGCAATGATCTGAGTGAGGAATCGCATGCTCCATAACCAACAACCCAACCGTTTTCAGGCCGGGCAGCGCATGACCCGCCGCCGCAGTTCGGCCGGGCCAGTTCCCCCGGTGCGCCCCCAGCGCCCTCGCCCCACCCTCAACCGCGGCCTGCGCCCCACCTACCTCAGCCTGCGCGACCACGGTCGGGTGTACGTGGCCGATCTGCCCCGGCTCTCGGATGGTCAGCTGTCCCGGCTGCAGCAAGAAGCCCAGGAGATGCACCTCAGCCTCAGCCGCCGGCTGGCCGAACCGGCCGACGCTGGCCAGGCCGGGGCCCTGGATGGAGACACCCGTATCCGCGCCGCCACCAAGCTGGATGTGACCGAACGGTTCCTGCGCGCCATCACCGAAGAGCAGGAGAGCCGCCGCTCCAACCCCGCCCTGCGGGCCGCGGCGGATGAATCCCTGGCCCGCACCTTCCTGGAGCTGGCCCGCCACCGCCTGCCCGGTGCCACGTTCGAGTCGCTGCTGCAGGAAGCCCTGGCGGCCTGCAGCGGCAGCGAGACGTCAGCCCCCAGCCCGCCCCGGGTGCTGCCGGTGGTGCTCACACCGCCGGCAGCACCCGGGGCGGGTGTGACGATGGAGGCAGCGGCCTCCTGAGCCAGGGGCCGCGGTTCAGGAGCTCTGGAATG
>SLIG01000071.1 GCA_007135755.1 Cyanobium sp. | reverse complement strand
TGAGCAGCTGTCATGAGGGTGGTGTTGTTTGTTGCTGAGAGTTCGCTGAGAGCCTGGATGTTCTTCTGGTTCCAGTGAGTCCCTGCAGGTGAACCATGCTGCATAGGGCCTCCTGAAGGTGCTTAGCTAAGTCTTTTCCGTCGAATAGGGAGCTGGACAGTGCCTGCTGTTGCAGTGAGGCCTTGTCAGTCCTGAGGTTGACAACGTCACCAGCGAGGTCAACAACCAGCTGGCCGAACTGGGCTGGATCACGGGCGATCCAGTCGTCATGGCCAAATGCGTGGAGGATTGAGCAGGTCATCCGTCCGGCCGTGGTGCCGCCGAGGATGCCCACCACCGGAACTCCCATCGCCAGTGCCTCAAAAGTCGTGGTAGCCCCGGCCCAGGGGGTAGCATCAAGAGCAATGTCAATCTGGTTGTAACAACAGAGGTGGTCCTCAAACGTGGTGGTGCGCTGTAGGAAATCCACCTTCTCCGGGTCTATGCCTCGGCTCACAAGACCCCGCAGGATTCTTTGGCGTGGTGCGGCTGAATCGCTCGACGCGCTTTTCAGCCGTAATGTGCTCCCAGGAATGCGGCGCAGAGCCTCGGCCCAGTAGTCGAGTGTTTCATTACGTACCTTTCCGAACTGGTTGAAGGAGCCCAGCACAACTGCTTGGCTGTGCTCCACCACGCTCGTCGCTTTCGGTAGGTTTGAAATTCTGCTGCTCGCCAGCCACAGCCGGGGCAGGCGCCAAAGCCCTTCCACGTACTGAGTTTCCAGCTCTGGCGACGCGGTAACTTCGTCGCCAATAAACCAATCGATGGTATTTAGCCCTGTGCTCGCGTGGAAACCGATGTAATGGCATTGTACTGGGGCGCAGCGTTCTGCGAGGATTTCTATGCAGCTGTCAGCAGTGAAGCCGGATGTTTCAACTATTATATTGTAGGCTCTGCTTTGAATGCGTCTGCGCGCTTCTTTCCGATCAACGCCACCAAGTGGAATTACGGCATCGGCGAGGGCTCTGAGTTGATCAGCCCGCGGCGACTGGTGTTCCTTTGCTTCGATTAGCTCAACTTGGATTCGGTTCCGGTCATAATAGCGGAGGAATGGCTCAAGAAATCTTCCTACTACATGCTCGCTAATTTCGGCTGTAAGTATTCCCACATTAAGGCGACCTTGTGTAGGAGGGAGCGTCAGTCCTGAAGTTGGGTTTGATTTTGATCTTTCTTCCGAGCGCACTTGCAACCAGTAGTCGTGGAGATGGCTGAGATGGTCGTCTACTGAAGCTTCGCCGGAGATCGAGTGCAGGAAGGCGAGCTGATGATGCGCGTTGTTGTTGCTTGGGTCAGCGGCCAGAAGTTCTTGGACCCGCAGCTCTGCTTCGTGGAGATACCCTTGTGTGGTTAGGAGCCCCACGGTGTTTGCCAGCGCACCTAAGTGGCCATCCTTCTGCTGCATTAGCTCATTCCAGATAGCCTCAGCTTCTTCGTGTTGATCCGGCTTCCTGCAGAGTATCGATGCCTTGCGGAGCATGGCCTGTTCGTTGCCAGGATCGTGCTGCAGGGCCTTCTCTAGGCAGGCGAGTGCATTGATATTGTCGCCTAAGGCATCATAGGCAATGGCAAGGTTGGAGAAGTCGGCCGAGTTTGCATCTGTGCTGCCTAGCCTGAAGCAGTATAGAAACACCGCTTGCTGTAATACTGCTTCGCTAGCTTGGGGCTCTGCCCCGTCGCGCAGAGTGATGCCTAGTTCCACTAGCAGAGAGGGATCGTCGGGATTTAACTCCACAGCCCGTTGCAGCAGGGAAATGGCTTTTGAGATGTTTCCAATGCCAAGTAGGCATTTTGCAATGTAGTGAAGCGATGACGGGCAGTCGATGCCCATCTGCATGGCTTCTTTGAGCAAGGATGTGCCTTCAGGCGTATTACGGCTCTGCAGAAGTCCATAGGCTATTCTGCTGAGTCGAAGCTGATCTTCGTTTCGTTGTGCCTGCTCAGGGTTGCCTCGGGGTAGCTTGGGAAAACGGCGATCCAATAGCTCCCGCCGCCGCGGTGCCATGGCCCCTAGACAAGTGGAAAAGCCCAGATCAAGAAGGCTTTCCAGCCTCGCCCTGCTGCGCTCTCCTAGATAGAATCCTGAATGCCCGCTGAGGATTTCGTCTGCCTCCAGGCACCCGGAGAGAATCCATTCAGGCAGGCGACCTTGCGGACTTAGATTGTCGTAGCGCCCAAGAGGGGCGAGAAATGGATTGTTTAGTTCCAGTGGTGAACCACCCTGCAGTGCAGTTATCAGCATGCCCAGAGCGCGTAGCGCGTCCGTTCGGTACCCGATGTTTTGGGCCACACGGGCGAGGCTACTGAGGCTTGTAAGCCTCTGCGTATTACGTGCATGTTCACATAGGAGTGTGTAGCTCAGTTGCAGTGCACCAAGGCGCAGATCGACTTGCTTTCCGCAGTCCTGGGCGTAGGCCCACAGGGCCAACGGAACAGTGGCGGGTTCTGGATCACAATTCGCTTGCTCTTCCCAGCTGGTCGCCAGAGCATGGCCGTAGGGCAGCTGTGTGAGCACCCTCCGCCAGTGATAGGGCTCAAGCTCCGCCAGTTCGGGGGGATCGGGGCTCGCCGTGCGCACCAGCCAGCCTTCGGTTGCCAGGCCTGCTGCTCGATCGGGCTTGGCGGCGAACAGGTTGAGCAGGTAGCCGTCCACCCCGGCTGCCGGATCGAAGGGCATCAGGGCATCGAGGCCGGGCACTAGCCGGAAGCAGTCGTAGCCCAGCTGCAGGAAGCGCTCCACCAGATCCAGGTGCAGCTCGGCGCCGGCCTTTACCTCGAACATCACCAGGGGTGAAAGCTCAGAGAAAAAGAGGCGGCCGCCGGCGAGGATGCACTCCTCCGCGCCCTCTGCGTCAATCTTGAGCAAATCCACCTGCTTCCAGCCGAACGTCTCCAGGCAGGCATCAAGAGTGGTGAGGGGCACCTCCTCACCAGGGCCCTGCTGATCGGCGGCCAGGCTGTTGAGTTCTGATTGACCTGGCATCTGAAGCCAGGCGGTGCCGGTGTGATCGGACAGAGCTTGTCGCTGCAGGTGAAGCCAGGGGGTGCCGTTGGCGGCAATGCTGGCCTCAAGCAAATCGGCCGTGGCCGAGGCTGGTTCGAAGGCCCACACCTGTCCGCTGGGGCCGACACGCCGGGCCAGAGAAAGGGCATACACACCTACGTTGGCGCCGATGTCGATCACCGTCTGCCCCGGCTGAACGAGGCGGCGCAGAAACTTGATCTCGTCCTCGAACCAGTCGCCCTGCTCCTGCAGCACGTAGGGGGTGATCTGCTCGAGGGAGTCGGGCACCACCACCTGGGTGCCGTCGACCAGGGTGACGGTGAGGGTGGCGGGGGTGCTGGTCATCGGGGTGCTGGGCGTGGTTTCAAGCTAGGCCGGGGCTGGGGTTTCGAGGGCCAGGTCGGGGCGGCTGAGCAGCACCGAGCCCAGGTAGCAGTCCTGCCAGGCGCTGGCCTGGCGGCGGTCGAGCTCACCCAGCAGCAGGGCCACCAGATCAAAGGCGCCGTAAAGCTCATGGAGCAGGAATGCCGCTGCCTTCAGCTGCCGCTCGCTCCACCGGCGGCGCTGGCGGAAATCGCGCACGTAGATCGCGTCAGCCCAGAGCAGCTGGCTGAGGGCCGCGTTGGGATTGGCCGCCTGCCGCAGCGGCCGGAAGGGCCGGCCCATGGTGTAGGCGAAGCGCAGAAAGCAGAAGCCCTGGCTGCGAAGCAACCGATCCACATCGGCGAACAGGGGCTGGCCTTCGTAGATCTCCACGAACTCCACCTCGCTCTGCAGCACCGCCACATCCCTGAGGGTTTCGGTGGCGTGCTCCAGCACCATCCGCTCGGCCCCCTGCACGTCCAGCTTGAGGAAGTCTGCCGGCCTGGCGTCTTCGAGATCATCGAGCCGGCGGGTGCGCAGAGCCACCTCTCCCTCCACCTGCATCAGCTCCCCCAGGGCAGGGAAGAGATCGATGGTGGCGCGTGCCGGCGGGTAGAGCGAGGAGGTCATCGGCACATTGGTGACGTGCAGCGTGTGCTCCTGGCCATCGCCCAAGGCCCACGGCAAATAGCGGATTGCGCCCCCCTGCGCAGCCGCCTGGTGGTTCAGCCGCTCGCACTCCTCCGCCAGCGGCTCGAAGCCGATCACCTCGGCGCAGCCTTCAATTGCCCAGCGCACCCAGGGCTCCGGTTCGCCCGCCAGCGCCAGGGCGCCCACATCCAGGCAGCGCAGGGGCCGCTTCAGCTGCAGAAAGTCGAACCAGGAGCGAACGGATGGTGTGGGCTCCAACGTGCAGGCGGCTGATCAGCCCAGCATGCTGGGGATCAGGCCCTCAAGCCACAGCCAGCGCCCATGAGCCCCCCCCGCTCCCTGCGCGAGCGCCTGCAGTCCACCACCTTCCTGGCGGTATTGGCCGGCTACGGCGTGCTGCTGCTGCTCAACCAGGGGCTGCAAGCGCTGCAGCGCCGGGCCGCCCACGACCAACTGGTGGCGGTGGTGCGCCAGGAGCTCGATTCCGGCCGCCTGGAGCTGCCCGTCAGCGGAGCCCTGCGGTTGCCCGGTGGCGATGAGGTGCGGCGGGTCTCCCCCTCCAGTCCGCGGGGTCCCCGCATCGAGCGGATCGGCTCGCAGCGCTGGCTGGTGTGTGCCCGGAGCGGGCTGGAGGTGCGCCAGAACATCACCGCCGCCCTGGAGTCCGAACGTCGCGGCCAGTTTCTGCTGCTGGCGGTGGCGGGGTTTTCCAGCCTGCTCACCAGCGCCCTTCTGCGACCGGTGTTGCGCAACGGCCTGCTGCAACCGCTGGAGGGGCTCAGCCAGGCCCTGGCCGCCGCCGAACCCGATGCCGCCGAGCCGGAGCGGATCGCCGTGGCCGAGCAGCCCGCCGAACTGCGGCCGATCGCCAATGCCTTCAATGCCCTGCAGCGCCGCCTGGCGGCCAGCCGCGACGAGCAGCGCACCTTCATCGACGGCGTGGCCCATGAGCTGCGCACGCCGCTCACCCTGATCAGCGGCAACGCCCAGCGCCTGGAGCGGCTGCTGGCCGCCGCGCCTGAGGTCGCAGCCACCCCACTGCTCCAGGCGGGCCGGGCCATCCATGCCGAGGCCGACCGGATGACGCGGCTGGTGCGCGATCTTCTGGATCTGGCCCGCCGTGATGGCGATCGCCTGGAGCTGCAGCTGCTGCCCCTGGATGCCGGCGCCGTTCTGCTGGCAACGTACGAGCGGCTAGACACCCTGGCCGCCGGCCGGCTGGTGTTGCGGGCACCCGCTGCCCACGCCGATCTGCGCGTGTGCGCCGATCCCGACCGCCTCGGCCAGTGCCTCACCAACCTGGTGGAGAACGCCCTCAAGTACGCCCCCGCTCCCACGCCGGTGGAGCTGGCGGTGGAACGCCGTGACGACACCGTGGTGCTGCACGTGCGCGACCACGGCCCCGGCGTGGCGCCGGAGGAACGGGAGGGGATCTTCCAGCTGTTCAGCCGCGGCTCGGCCGCTCCGCTCGCCACCGTGAGCGGCAGCGGCATCGGCCTGGCGATGGTGCGGCTGCTGATGGAGCGCATGGGCGGCACGGTGCAGGTGGCCGATGGCCCCGGCGGCGGCGCCGACTTTCAGCTGCTGCTGCCGGCGCTGGTGCCCTCCTTGAGCATGAAGCCCACGCCGCGCACGGTGTGAATCAGCTTGGCCTCGCCGGGCTGCTCGAGCTTGCGGCGTAGGTAGCGGATGTACACATCGAGCAGGTTGTCGTCGCCGATGAATGGGCTGCCCCACACCGCCTCCAGCAGCGCCAGCCGCTCCTGCACCCGGTTGGGCTGGCGCAGCAGCTGCAGCAGCAGGTCGTATTCGCGCACGGTGAGCTGGATCTCGCGCCCGTTGCGGCGCACCTCCCGCGCCGCGGTGTGCACCGTGAGGTCGGCGAAGCTGAGCAGCTCGCTGGCGTCGGCATCGGCGGCACCGTTGCGCCGCAGCCGCGCCCGCACCCGCGCCAGCAGCTCCTCGATCGAGAACGGCTTGGTGAGGTAGTCGTCGGCGCCGGCATCAAGCGCCTCCACCCGCTCGCTCACCGCGTCGCGGGCGGTGAGCATCAGCACCGGTGTGGTGATGCCGCTGGCGCGCATGCGCCGGCACACCTCCAGGCCGCTGAAATCGGGCAGGGTCCAGTCGAGCAGCACCAGCTCTAGTCCACCGGCGCGGATGCGCGTCAGCGCCTCCTGGCCGGTGCGGGCCGTTTCCACCCCGTAACCCTCCGCCGCCAGCTCGCCGCTGAGAAAGTGGCGCAGCTCGGGATCGTCGTCGACGATCAGCAGCTGGGAGGGGGCGGCCATCGGTGCAACGTTACTGAGCGTCAGTCTTCCCACCTGCCGGCTGCATCTCCAGTGAGCGGTAGCCAGGGCAACCTGGTGGCTTCTGCTGCCTGGGTCCATGCTCGAGCGCGCGCTGCGGGCCTTCGGCCAGGGCGATCTGGCCGGAGCGGAAACGCTGCTGCACAGCCTCTGGGAGCAGCAGCCCGCCTCGGAGGTGGCGGCCCTGCAGGGCCAGGTGCTGCGCGCCGCCGGCCGCTGGGCCGAGGCGATCGCCTGGTTCGAGCGGGCCCTGGACGCCGACCCCGCCGATGCCCGGCCCCGCATCGCCATCGGTCAGATCCAGCGCCAGCAGGGGGATCAGGAGGCGGCCCGGGGCAGCTTTGAGCAGGTGCTGCTGCAGGCCGGCCTGGCGCTTGCCTTTGCCCCCGACCAGCCCCCGCGGCTGCTGGAGCTGGGGCTGGCCTACGCCGAGCTGGAGCAGCCCGCCGACGCCATCGCCGCGCTCGAGGCGGCGCTCGACGCCGATCCGGAGCTGGTGGAGGCCCACCGCAGCCTGGCCACCCTGCTGCACCAGCAGGGCAGGATCGGCGAGGCCGCGGCGCACCACGAGGCCCTGGCGCGGTTGGAGCCCAGCTCCCTCGGCCCCCGGATCGAGCGGGCTCTCGCCCTCCACCGGCGCGGCGATGCGGAGAGTTGCCTGGGCCAGCTCGAGGCGCTGCTGGCGGACGCTCCCCGGGATCCGCGCCTCCGCGAAGCCTTGCTGTTCGTGGCCTCCACCGCCGGGGCGACCTGGCTGGTGCGGCGACGGCAGGTGGCCACTGCCTATTGGGAGAGCCTGGGCGCCGGCCCAAGCGCAGCTGCTGCAGTTGGCCTGCCGGCGGCACCTCGCGGCCCCCTGCGCGTGGGCATCCTCACCGCCGAGCTGGGCACCCACCCGGTGGGCCACTTCCTCGAGTCCGTCCTGCGCCATCACCACCGGGGCCGCCTGCAGCTGGAGCTGATCGAAACCCAGCCGCGCTGGGAGGAGCGCAACCGCAGCCTGCGGGCTTTGGCCCACGATTCCCTGTTGCTGCCCCAGGCCGATCTGGCAGCCCGCCGCGCCCTGATCCGCGAGCGCGGCTACCAGGTGATCGTGGAGACCTCCGGGTTCACCACCGCCAGCGGCCTGCCGCTGCTGGCGGAGCGCCTGGCGCCGGTGCAGTGCCACTGGGTGGGCTTTCACGCCAGCACCCACCTGCCCACCCTCGACTGGTTCATCGCCGATCCGGTGCTGCTGCCGCCGGAACTGGAGCCGCAGTTCAGTGAGCGCATCTGGCGCCTGCCGCGCCCCTGGGCGGCCTACACGCCGCCGGCGGAGCTGCCACCAGCCGTTTCCCTGCCGGCCGCTGAGCCGCTGGTGTTCGGCTCCTGCAACCAGGTGGCCAAGCTCGGGCCGGAAACGCTGGCCTATTGGGCGGCGGCCCTGCATGCGGTGCCCGAGGCCCAGCTGCTGGTGAAGCACCGTCACACTGCCGATCCGCAGGTGCGCGAGCGGATCACCGGCACGCTGGCGGCGGCCGGCGTGGATCCAGCCCGGGTGCGCTTTGAGGGCTGGGCCGCCGACTGGGCCGCTCACATGGCCGCCTACAACCGCATCGATCTGGCCCTCGACGCCACCCCCTGGAGCAGCGCCACCACCGCCTTCGAGGCGCTGGCCATGGGCACGCCGCTGCTGGCGATCCGCGGCGCCACCCTGGCCGGCCGCATGAGCACCGCCGTGCTGGAGGGCTTCGGCGAGCCGGGCTGGATCGCCGACACCCCCGAAGCGCTCGCGGCGATCGCCCGGGAGCTCACGGCCGATCTGCCCACGCTTCGGGCCGGGCGGGTCGAGCGGCGAGAGCGGGCCGTGGCGGGGCCCCTGTTCGATGGCGCCGACCTGGCCCGGGCGCTGGGGGAGGCGCTGGAGGGGATGGTCGATCTGGCCAGCGCCTCCTTCAGTTGACCATCGACGCACCATCCGCATGGCTGCGCTGGCGCTCAGCGGCTGGCTGCACGTTGGTTCTGCAGCTGCTGGTGTTGATCAGGGCGACGATCTCGTTGCTGTCTTCGTTGAGGATCCGGTAGTTGCGTCCATCGGAGCAGCAGCGCGTCTGCGCTTCCTGATAGGCCCAGTACTCCAGGTTGGCCCTGCCCTGCGGCCGCCATCCGTCGGGATGCAGCGCTTCGATCACAAACATGGTTTCCACAAACGGAACACGCGGCTCCAATCAAGCGACGCCCGCCGAGGTGAATCGAAACCATGCAGTTGTCTTCGGGATCACGCCGCTGTCTGCGGCGGGCACGGCCGCGGCCTATGCCGGTGGAGATGGAGAAGGCGGAGGGCCAGGCTGAGCACCGAGGCGATCCTGGCGCTCTGCTGCGGCGAGCCCTGATCGAACGCTGCCTGCTGCTGACGCGCGACGCCCCGGCGCTGGCGCCATTGCCTCCTCACCTTCGTGCCTTCGAGGGGCTGATGGCGATCCGCCAGATGCACCTGGAGCACGAAGCCAACACCGCGCACCGTCTGGATCAGCCCCACAGGGTGACCCGAGTGAGCGAAGAGGCCCGCCTTGCTGCTCAGGCCGATCCGTTCAGCAGCATGGTTGGCTTGCCTTGCGCTTCCGTTTTCACGATGCTTGGGTTCTGGGCCTTCCGGCTGTCTCGATCGTTCCCCCAGGGCCTTAAGAGTGCATGCGCTCTGCATGTTTCAAGAGTAGGTTGGCGACAGTGATCAGCGCCAGGCTCCATGCCCTCCCTGCAGATTCGTGACCTGCCGGAGCCCTTGCATCGCCTGCTGCAGCGTCGAGCCCGCCTGCACAAGCGCAGTCTCAGTCAGCAAGCCCTTGCAGACCTGGAAACTCTGGCCGGTGGCGACCCCCGGCAGCGACGCCAGCAGGCACTGGAGCGGATCGAACAACACTGGCAGCAGCGCCCGGCGGTGCACTGGCCCGAGGCGCCGGAAGAGCTGATCCGCGCCGATCGCAACCGCTGATGACGGCCACCTGTGTGCTGGATGCTTCAGCGGTGCTGCGGGTGATCACCCATGACCCGATGGGCACCGCCTGGGCTCGGCAGCTGCAGGAAGCGCCCTTGGTGATGGCGCCAGAGCTGATGCTCACCGAGGTGGCCAACGCCCTCTGGAAGCTTCAGCGCGCCGGCAGCCTCGGGGAGCTGGATCCGCAGTTGCTGCTCGCCGATGCCCGCGATCTGGTGGACCAGATCGAGCCTGATCGTCACCTGCAGGTGGAAGCCCTGGCCCTGGCCTGCCATCTTGATCACCCCGTCTACGACTGCCTTTACCTGGCCCTGGCACGATGGGAAGCCGCCGCTCTGCTCACGGCGGATCAACGATTGCAGCGGCTTGCGGCTCAGGTGCTGCCCTGATCAACCACCCGCGGCGCCCTCCTTGAGCACGAAGCCCACACCGCGCACGGTGTGAATCAGCCTTGCCTCGCCGGGCTGCTCGAGCTTGCGGCGCAGGTAGCGGATGTACACATCCAGCAGGTTGTCGTCGCCGATGAAGGGGCTGCCCCACACCGCCTCCAGCAGCGCCAGCCGCTCCTGCACCCGGTTGGGCTGGCGCAGCAGCTGCAGCAGCAGGTCGTATTCGCGCACGGTGAGGTGGATCGCGCGGCCGCCCCGGCGCACCTCGCGTGCGGCGGTGTTCACCGTGAGGTCGGAGAAGCTGAGCAGCTCGTTGGTCCCCTCATCGCCATTGCCGTTGCGCCGCAGCCGTGCCCGCACCCGCGCCAGCAGCTCCTCGATCGAGAACGGCTTGGTGAGGTGGTCGTCGGCGCCAGCATCGAGGGCCTCCACCCGCTCGCTCACCGCATCGCGGGCAGTGAGCATCAGCACCGGTGTGCGGATCCCGCTGGCACGCATGCGCCGGCACCCCTCCAGGCCGCTGAAATCCGGCAGGGTCCAGTCGAGCAGTACCAGCTCCAGGCCGCCCTCACGGATGCGCGTCAGCGCCTGCTGGCCCGTGCTCGCTGTGTCCACCCCATGGCCCTCGGCCTCCAGCTCGCCGCGCAGAAAGCCGCGCAGCTCCGGGGCGTCGTCGACGATCAGCATGTTGGGGGGTGGTGGCGGGCTCGCGGGCAGGGGGGCTCCAGGGCCCCAGTCTGTTTGCCAACAAGCCGGTAGCCGCTGGCGCCGCAACCCTGCTTGAAGAAGCCGTGCCGGGTTCAAACAGGGCTGCGCTGGCGCATGGCGGCGGGCTGGCCGCTGACCCGGCAGCTGCTGGTGTTGATCAGGGCGACGATCTCGTTGCTGTCTTCGTTGAGGATCCGGTAGTTGCGTCCATCGGAGCAGCAGCGCGTCTGCGCTTCCTGATAAGCCCAGTACTCCAGGTTGGCCCTGCCCTGGGGGCGCCATCCATCGGGATGCAGCGCTTCGATCACAAACATGGTTTCCATCAACGGAACACGCGGCTCCAATCAAGCCACGCCCGCTGAGATGAGTTGAAACCATGCAGTTGTCTTCGGGATCACGCCGGGATTTGCGGATGGTTCATTGGCGGCTGGGTGCTCTTAGAAATACTGGTCCCAGATTCTGACGTTGGGCCAGGGGCCGTCAGCCATGATCATGTTGCGCAAGGAGCTGGTTAAGTTCGAAACGTTTTCTGAGTTCTTGTTGAACAGCAACGCAGCATTGATACGATCACCTGCCGCTGTTTGACGCCGCCACAACAGGGTACGGGTGCCTTCCAAGGTGCCGGTGTGAAACTGTTCAGGATTGGCGCCTCGACGGACTCGCCACCCGCATGCATAGTGCGTGTTGTTGTTGGCAGGCATGTCGCCATAGGCATGGGGAGCAAAGAGGGTCGAGACCGACTGCTTCGAAAGAATCGGGCAATGCTCAGGATCATCGAACGCAGACGCGAACCGAACCAGATCCACCGCTGTGCCCACCCAACCTCCAGCAGCTGCCAGGTTTTCCAGGCTGCGCGTGCCGCCATAGGTGCTGGATGCATTCACAGGGGCATCGCGCAAAACAACATTCCTACGCAGAGTATGCCCATTGCTGGACATGTTGCCATTGTGATACAGCACTTCGCCTGGCAGCCGATCACGAAGCAGGGTTCGGCCCAGGCGTAAGCGCTGAATGCCAAGTGGCCGAAAGAGCGTGTCCTGTATGTACGCTTCATAGGGCTGGCCCGTCACTCCCTCAATGATCAGTCCAAGCAGCATATAGCCGTAGTTTGTATACTTGTATCCATTAATCTGGCCAGGTGGAAAATCGAGATTGCGCCCATTGGTAAAGCTGACGATGGCTTCCTTCGTAATTGGCAGAGGGATGTTGAATGCCTGCGCAATCGTCAGATCCGCACGCATGGGGTCGAAGCGATGTGAATGTGTGCGATCCCAGCCGCCCACGTGATGCAGCAAATGCGCAACCGATACAGCGTTCATGCGGGCGTCCACGATGGCGCCAGGCATGGCAATCAGATCCACCAATCTGTCTGCCATCGTCAGCCTTCCTTCCTCGATGAGACGCACGATCGCCGTGCCCGTGAAGGTCTTGCTGATACTGGCGAGTCGAAACAAGGATGTTGCCTGCGCTGGTGGCTCTTCCTCTGTGCACCAGCCGTAACCCCGCGCCAGCACCAATGCCCCGTTTCTAGCGATCGCCAACGAGCCGCTGGAGATGGTTCCGGCCTGCATCAGCTCCTTGACCGCGTCGTCGAAGCGAGCCAGCTCAGGGTGGGTACTCCCCGTCGCAACCCAACGGCGAACTTCAGGAACGGCGACGGCCGCGACCCGTTTCGCTCCAGTGAGCCCGTAGCCGCTAAAGCACACCAGCCGTTGGTCTTCGTTAATCCACGTCACGCACTGCTCCCTGAATGTCGCAAGGTCCATGTTGTGCCGGCTGTGTGACACATAACCAGCCTGGATCAGCCAGATCCCCGCGAAAGTCGTCTGGCCACCCACGGTGTGAGCGTCGAGGTGAGCAACGTGATAGCCCTGCTCCTTCATGGCATCTGAGACGGTCTGGTAATCCGTTTCGGTCAACCCGTGATGCGTGCGTCGACGCTTTGTGCTGCGTCTCGACCAGATCGCCGCATATCGGGTCTGGTTGCCCAGAGCATATCCAGAAATACTGATGACAGCATAGCCATCTCGTAAATAGTCCCGACTTAATTGCTGGTATTGCCCCGCCGTCATGTTGTGGTGAGCCCGATAATCACGCCAACATCCGTCAGTCCATACCGCAGCAAAAGTTGCAGAGCCTGCAAACTGGCGTGAGCCTAAGGCACTAACCGAACGCAGCGCATACCCCTGTTCGCGGAGTGTGTCGAAGGCGCTTTGATACTGAGATGAAGTCATGCCATGACGACCCCTGGTGATGACAGCTTTCTGATCCCTTATCCAAATCCCTCCATACAACAGCTGAGCACCAAAGCGATAGCCGTCTACCATCACCAGCCGATAGCCATCACGGCTCAAGTCGTCATAACGGGCTTGATGCTCTGCGTGGGAAAGGTCGAAACTGTAGGCATGAAGCGGCGTGATTACATGCTCAGCCAAGGCATTCCTCTTCAAATGTGTGCCTTCGTTCTGCCTGCTACGGCGCAAGGTGGCAATAACTCTGTCATCAAACAGCACCTGCAAGCCACGCTGCTCAATGTGAGCAAGGGATGCGCCTTGGATCTCCTCATTGCCTTGATCATGCCAAGCCCACCAATCAGAGCGGACTCATGAACAGCGGGTCATTGGGAGAGTAGGGTTGTTTGTTGATGTGATCTCCACTACCCGCGTGTAGATCCATGAATCCAACGGCCATCCATAGCGCGCAAGCAATAAAATAAGATCCTGCTGAGCTTTGGAGCCTTTGCTTGGCTGCCGCCGACATCAGGAAATTTGCCAGCCTCGTTTGATTGTCGCGCCGTTCGTTAAGTCGGGAGCAATTCAATGATCTCTGAAAGCCGCCAAAATACTCAGAATGCGGCCATCAGTCTTGCAACCTGCGCTCTCCAGTTGCCCACAGAGCTGGGACTGGCACGCGTGGCTCCGCGGACACCGATGATCACCCATCAAGATGTAACGCCGTTCCAGGCAGCCCCCTTTCGAGCCATCCCAATATCGCCTCGCGTGCTTCTCCACGACACACCGATAAGCTTTCCCATCTTTGCGCCGGTTATAACAAACGAGTATGGATTTCTTGTGTGGCGGTACATTGGCGAAAAGCCGATACACACAGTGCTCAAGGGCACCATTCACTTGCTGTTGCGCCATGCAAACGCCAATGCGGAAGCACGCGTCTACGATGTTGCGTTGCAACTAATGCAATTTAACTTCCCGTTGATCGAGCACGGCCAGAACGATGGCAGCCGGCATCTTGCCACCACCTTTGGCGGCCTCTCCAATCCCGCAGAGTTTTCGGCATACAGTCCAATGGCCGATTATTGCTTGCCCTTCGATCAAGCCGTGGTGAACGATGCTGCAAGCAATCCTGAGATCTGGCCCGGAAGTGTTCCGGGAGAAATTCTCAGTCGTAGTACATCAACTGACCTTGAGCCTGGATCTGGAGTCAGAACGACCAATTGGTTTGATGTTTCCAGCCTTAGACGCCGCGTATTCATGTTTAATTTTAACGGCACATCATCACGCTTTCGCGTCCAAGTAAGGCGCCCCGACGGGTCAATTTACTACGACGCACAGTCGCATGATGCGACGTCCAGGCGTCTGTTTCGCGCGCCGCCGGATGCAGGCCAGATGCGTATTCACTACTGCGGGCCAGGCGATCGCATCAATCCAGGAAGCGAAAGCATCAGGGTGGTCGCTAGAAGCACTGGAGCGGCCAAAGATCCTTTGTCTGGAGTCTGGTCTCATGAACATCTGGTCGTTCAACGTGATGTGGTGTTTCTCCCACAAGCTCACTATGCACTCAGGGTTAATGGTCGCTCGCAAAATGGCAGTTCTTTCCGAGATTGGGGATATCGCTATCTTGGAGGAGGGCTTTCCTTTGCGTTTAATGCCAGTGACATACGCGCAAAACTAGGGTCCTGTTCCTATGTCTACAGTGAGACCAGTTCTCTTTAATCTGTCACAACACCACCCCGCCCATCGCTGGCTTGGTGATCCTGTTGAGGCCTTTCAAATAGCGGCCAATGTGGTTGTGGATACAGCCGCGAAGACCATTGGCACCGTGTATTTCTTCAACGGTGCGTCAACTCTCCTCCCGCCAGGCCAAACGAATGCTTTAGTCGCTCAATTGGCACGCTCAGGCTACCGTGTTGTTGCGCCAGGATGGCAATTATTGCCCTATGATCCCTACAAGTATGGCTACGGTTCTTCGTCTGAACCCCAGCACTTGCATCGTTGGATCAAAGCAGCCTGGTTGGCGCAATCTGTCATCGAGCAGGACCAAGGTTATTCTGGTCTTCAACGCCTAGATCGTGCCAGTTATGTTGTTGTTTCTCGCTCTCTCGGTGCAACGGCAGTGTTGGCTCTTGGGGCTGATTACATCGCGCCGACGGAGGCTGCCATCAAGGAGCCTGGGTGTAAGGGTGTGATTGCAGATGGTGCGACGCTTGGCGGTTTGGGGGGCAACAGATGGAATGACATGAATCGAACGCTTGGAGAGCTGAGTCAGATGATCGCGCTCAACACAATTCCTGAAAAAACCGTTCTCAGCTATGGTGGGCTGGATGACTACTTCCCCGAGGCCTATCAAGACTGTTTGCGAGCGGTTGTTCCTGCAGGCATGCGGATGATCCGCAGGATCGGCGGGAACCACAGCTGGTTCACCCGTGAGAAAAACCCCGGCCTTGTTGAGCGTTGGATCGGCCAACTGATGGCCAATGATGAACTAGCTCTGGGAAATGTGGCCGTTTCGTTGGTCAATGCTGGAAGTAGCCGCTGAGCTGTTGATCTCTTCAGCGCTCTGCCGCACGGCAGGCCAGCAGCTCATTCCGGTGACGGGTGAACCTTGTACCCGGTTTGACCAAAGGCTTATCCAAGCTCACGTCCACACTCCAAGGTCTACCCTCACGGCTGTGCTGGCGCTCAGCGGCCCGCTGGGCTTTGTCCCGGCAAGCTGCTGGTGGTCACCAGGGCAACGATCTTGTTGGTGTCTTGAGGATCCGGTCGTTGCGGCAGCCGGAGCAGCAGCGTGTCTGCGCTTTCCTGGAGTCGCCATCGCTGGGGATGCAGCGCTTCGATCCCCAACATGGCTACCGCCTACGGAACACGCTGCGCCACTCAAGCGATGCACGCTGGGGTGAATCGAAACCCACCAGGTGGCTTCGGGATCAGGCCGTTGGCGCAGGTAAGATTCTTACTGAACCATGGCCGAACGGCATGCGAATCACCAGCAAGGGGCAGGTCACGATTCCCCAGGCCATCCGTGAGCGGGCCGGCCTTCATCCCAACTGTGAGGTGCAGTTTCGGCTGGTGGACGGGCAGGTGGTGCTGGAGAAGGCGGAGGGCCAGGCCGAGCAGCGGGGCGAGAAGGCCCTGAAGAGGTTGCGGGCCCACCGGCCCCGTCCGGGGCTGAGCACCGAGGCCATCCTGGCGCTCTGCCGCGGCGAGCCCTGATGGCGAGCGCCGGTTCGGCTGCAGTGATGGTGGATTCGTGTGTGCTGCTTGATGTGATCACCGCAGACCCGCAGTGGGAATCCTGGAGCGCCGAGCAGCTGCGGCGCTGCCTGATCGCCGGCCCGGTGGCGATCAATCCGCTCATCTACGGCGAGGTGGCGTTTGCCTATGAGCGGATCGAGGCGGTGGAGGAGGTGTTGCCCCGCCACCTCTACGCCTACTGGCCGATTCCCAGGGAAGCCGCCTTCCTGGCGGCCCGTGCCCATGCCAGCTACCGCGATCGAGGTGGCAGCCGCCAGATCATCCTGCCGGACGTTCTGATCGGCGCCCATGCCCTGATCGAACGCTGCCCGCTGCTGACGCGCGACGCCTGGCGCTACCGACAGGCGTTTCCCGGGCTGCAGCTGATCACGCCGGGCTGCTTGCCCTAAGCTTGCTTGTTGCAGGCTGTGGTTGGTCGCATGCGCACCCTCTACCTGCGCAATGTTCCCCACGACGCCGTGCGGAGCCTGGAGCGCCTTGCCGCCCTGGCGGGTCTGCCGGTGAGTTTCTTTGCCGTGCGGGAGCTGATCGAGGCGTCCCACCGTGCCGACAACGCCTCCCTCCTCGACGCTCTGCCCGACCTGCCCGTGCCCACCTCAGCCATCACCGAAGCCCTGGCGGCTGGCCGGCAGGAGCGGTGATCGTGGCGGATGCGTCGGCTGTGGTGGCGGCCCCTGGCCTCGAATGTCCGATCCAGCTCCTGCCGGGCTGATCAGCCCAGCATCGATCCGTTCAGCAGCATGGTTGGCTGGCCTTGCGCTTCCAGCAGAGCGGCAGCCTTGCGATCGAAGGTCGCCAGCCTTTCCCCGCCAAGCCAACGCCCGCGATGGGCGATCACCCCATCGGCAAAGTCACCCCCGGCGGCCAGCATCGCAAGGCCCGCCTCCACGCAGGGGCGATCGAGCATCACCGGAGGAGAGGACATCAGGGCCTCGATGGCGGCGATGCAGTGCTGTGCCGTGAATCCATACACCCGCCGCAGCACCCAGACGAATTCGCAGAGCACCGGCACCGGCACGGCGATCAAGTCGGCCTGTCGCAGCAGATCCACGGCCAGCCGAGCCTGGTGTCGCTCGTCCTGAACCACTGCTCGCACCAGCACATTCGTGTCGGCGGTGATCTTCATGGGGCCTGCGTCGGCCCAGCACAGGCCCCCGCCCAGCCCTCGCCGGCGGCCGCATCGAGGTCCTCCAGCGTGGCTGTGCGGTCGGTCTGGCCGGCCAGAAGCCCGATGAACGCTTCGATCGTGCCCGGGGGGCGTTCCGCCTGGATCTGGATGCGGCCGCCCGGAAGCATCTCCACGTCCACCCGCTGACCAGGGCTCACGCCCAGGTGCCCGAGCAGCTTCTTGCTCAGGGTGATCTGCCCCTTGCTGGTCACAGTGAGGATTGGCACGGCAGATTTTGGGCGACCCTTCGATGGTAAGGCAATCTGTCCTTACTGGCAGCTCAGGCCTCCTTCCCCGCCCCCTCCTTGAGCACGAAGCCCACACCACGCACCGTTTGAATCAGCTTGGCCTCACCGGGCAGCTCGAGCTTGCGACGCAGGTAGCGGATGGTCACATCCAGCAGGTCGTCGGCGCCGGCGTCGAGGGCCTCCACGCCGCTGACGTCCGGCAGGGTCCAGTCGAGCAGCACCAGATCCCAGACGCGCGCGGGGATGCGCATGAGCGCCTGCTGGCCCGTGCCGGGTTCAAACAGGGCTGCGCTGGCGCATGGCAGCGGGCTGGCCGCTGACCCGGCAGCTGCTGGTGTTGATCAGGGCGACGATCTCGTTGCTGTCTTCGTTGAGGATCCGGTAGTTGCGGCCATCGGAGCAGCAACGCGTCTGCGCTTCCTGATAAGCCCAGTACTCCAGATTCGCCCGCCCCTGGGGGCGCCATCCGTCGGGATGCAGCGCTTCGATCACAAACATGGTTTCCACAAACGGAACACGCGGCTCCAATCAAGCGCCGCCCGCCGAGGTGGTTCGAAACCATGCAGTTGTCTTCGGGATCACGCCGCGGTCGCCTGTAAGATTCTTACCGCGCCATGGCAGATCGGTATGCGAATCACCAGCAAGGGGCAGGTCACGATTCCCCAGGCCATCCGTGAGCGGGCCGGCCTGCATCCCAACTGTGAGGTGCAGTTTCGGCTGGTGGACGGGCAGGTGGTGCTGGAGAAGGCGGAGGGCCAGGCCGAGCAGCGGGGCGAGGAGGCCCTGAAGAGGTTGCGGGCCCACCGGCCCCGTCCGGGGCTGAGCACCGAGGCCATCCTGGCGCTCTGTCGCGGCGAGCCCTGATTGAACGCTGCCTGCTGCTGACGCGCGACGCCCGGCGCTACCGGCAGGCGTTTCCCGGGCTGCAGCTGATCACGCCGGAGGCTCCGCTTCAGGGCGGCCTTGGGCTGATGCGTTGATGCTACGGTGTGATGATGCGTACTACGCTGGACATCGAAGACGACGTGCTGGCCGCGGCCAAGGAGCTGGCCAGGAGGCAGGGGCTTTCGGCCGGCAAGGTGGTCTCGCGGCTGTTGCGGTCCGCGTTGTCGGGCGGGATCGAGCCGGGGGTGGACGCCGAGCCGGAGGAGCCTGTCGCGGGATTTCGCCCGTTCCACGCTGCTGGCGCCGACGTGGTGACCAACGACCTGATCGACCAGCTTCGTGATCAGACAGGCGTTTGATGCGGGCCCTGCTCGACATCAACGTGATCATCGCGCTTCTGGATCCGGGGCATGTGATGCACGCCACTGCCCGCCGTTGGATGGAGCGTGAGGTCCACCATGGCTGGGCCACCTGCCCGATCACCGAGAACGGGGTGGTTCGGATCCTGTCGCAGCCTGCCTATCCCAACCACCACCCTGTGGCCGTGGTGGCCAGGCGCCTTGCGGAGGCGTGCAGCCACCCCAGCCATGCCTTCTGGCCCGATCCGATCAGCCTCCTGGATCCAGGCTTGATCCGCTGGGAACAGCTCCTGGGGCCTCGCCAGATCACCGACGGCTATCTGCTCGCGCTCGCCGTAGCCCATGGTGGCCGGTTCGTGAGCTTTGATCAGCGCATCAGGGTGGACCTCGTGCCTGGAGCCAGCACGGCCCACCTGGCAAGGATTGATGTCACCGACGCCCAAGCCCCGGGTTCTTGAGCCTTGCGCATGAAGCCCGCGCCGCGCACCGTCTGGATCAGCCCCGCGTCGATCCGTTCAGCAGCATGGTTGGCTCGCCTTGCGCTTCCAGCAGAGCGGCAGCCTGGCGATCGAAGGTCGCCAGCCGTTCCCCGCCAAGCCAACGGCCCCCATGGGCGATCACCCCATCGGCAAAGTCACCCCCGGCGGCCAGGATCGCAAGACCCGCCTCTACGCAGGGGCGATCGAGCCTCACCGGAGGAGAGGACATCAGGGCCTCGATGGCGGCGATGCAGTGCTGTGCCGTGAATCCATACACCCGCCTCAGCACCCAGACGAATTCGCAGAGCACCGGCACCGGCACGGCGATCAATTCGGCCTGCCGCAGCAGATCCACGGCCAGCCGAGCCTGATGTCGGTCGTCCTGAACGACTGCCCGCACCAGCAGATTCGTGTCGGCCGTGATCTTCATGGGGCCTGCACCGTTCCAGCACAGTCACCCGCCCAGCCCTCGGCGGCGGCCGCATCGAGGTCCTCCAGCGTGGCTGTGCGGTCGGTTTGGCCGGCCAGCAGCCCGATGAACGCCTCGATCGTGCCCGGGGGGCGTTCCGCCTGGATCTGGATGCGGCCGCCCGGAAGCACCTCCACGTCCACCCGCTGACCAGGGCTCACGCCCAGGTGCCCGAGCAGCTCCTTGCGCAGGGTGACCTGCCCCTTGCTGGTCACGGTGAGGGTTGGCACGGCAGAGTGTTGGCGGCCCTTCGATGGTAAGGCAATCTGTCCTTACTGGCAGCTCAGGCCTCCTTCCCCGCCCCCTCCTTGGGTTCGAAGCCCACCTCGCGCGCGATCAGCAGGGTGGGCGGTGGCGGCATGGCTGTGCCACCCCATCCGTTGCTCGTGGGCTTCGGCCAACCGGGCTGGATCTCAGGCAACCCCGAGGCGTTCGCTGGGGGAGGCGCTGGAGGGGATGGTGGAGCTCCACACTTGCGGCTGATGCGGTTCTCTGTAAGTACTTAGGGTTAAAACGGGGCTTCTGGTGCATGCCGAAAACGCTGCGGCCCGGGAGTTCTATCGGCACCTGATCCCCGAATTCGAAGCGTCGCCCACCGTTCAGCAGCACCTCCTGCTGGGCCGGATGGGCCGGCTAACTCGTGGCACTCGGCGTACTCACGGCGTCCTCTTGATCGTGTAGGAACACAGATCTCTCCATCCTGTTCAGCCAGGGCCTGCTGATGAATTGTTGGCTTGGGTCGGAGGTGATGGCTTTGAAGGTTTGATGGTTTGCTCTCAGCTCGTTTGGATCTTTTAGGCTTTCAGATTGCAGTGGCGCAATTCCCTCGTTGATTGAAAAATATGTCTTTCTGCCTGGAACGACTTTTCCTCCATGACCAAGTGAAATCAGGCGGTCGGTCCATTCCACATGGGCGAAGCCGTACCCTTTGAAGCGAGGGTTGAGGTAGCCAACGGTGTTCCTGACGAGCGACCGCTTTACCGCTGAGCATTGTCCCGTTACGATGGCGAATCGATGGGGGTCTTTGGGTGAACCGCTGCCGCCCTGAAAGTACTGCTTAAGTTTTTTGGAGAAGAACCAAGGCGCCGTGTAGTTGATATGGCCATGTATCTTGCAGGCCTTCTCCCATGTTGGCAGCCATTGCTTGGAGGTCACTATCATGTCGTCCTCGAGGAGGATGATAGTTCTGGTCTTGATAGTTTTAGCGAAGTAGAATAGGGCTCTATTCTTGGTGCTTACTGCGCCTAAGTTGGAACTGCTCTTCTTGACGGGACACCTGTTTTGCACGGTATTGTCAATGTCGTAATCGCTGCAATCATCGAAAACGGCCACTTGGGCATGGGGGTAGGCCTGCGTAAATTCCAGTACGCTTTCAAGGCACTGCCTGAGATGATCCGGCCGGTTGTAGGTGATGATAGCGATGCCTGTTTTTGCCTCGACTGTCATGCTTTCGCGGCTCTTGTCGAAGCTCGCGCCACCTTGGCTTGGATCCTTTGGCGTGTAGTGGGGGGGGTGATGACGTCATTGCGGGCATCGCGGGGGAAATTACGTGCAATCTTGTATTTATTTCCCGATTGGTGTTGTGAGCGAATCTGATGGGTGCATCTCCAAACCATCGACGCCTTCTAGCAAGAAGTCTTGCATGTCTGTTGCCGGAGGGTCGGTGTCGAATTCACCGCCGGCCGAGCGTGTGATAGAGACGATTGGTCTTGGGTGATATCAGGCCAGCACGTCTCCTTTCGCTGCGCACCCAATGACTATCACCAAAACCATCGCTATTCAGCTCCCTTTCATCCGGCAACCTCTCGGCTTAAGTTGTGGTCCGTGGGATCGGCATGGTCGGTCTCTTCGTGACCCCCGCCATGCCCATCCCCCTGCCCGTGCTGCCGTCGCTGCCGCCCTTGGTGCCGGCCCTGCCGGCGCTGGTCACGCTGCTGGCCCTGCTGCTCTATCTGGCCACCGTGATGCTGGTGGGACGGGCCCGCTTCCGCCACGGCATCAAGCCGCCCGCCAGCGACGGCCCCGAGCCCTTCCTGCGTGCCCTGCGCGTGCAGCAGAACACCCTCGAGCAGCTGGTGTTCTTCCTGCCTTCGCTGTGGCTGGCGGCCCTGTTGTCCAGTGAGTCGTGGGCCAGCCTGCTGGGCTTCATCTGGGTGGGCGCCCGGGTGGCCTACGCCGCCGGCTATCTGCAGGCCCCCGAGAAGCGCGGGCCGGGCTTCGGGATCGGTTTTCTGGCCAGCATGGTGCTGTGGGTGATGGCCCTGGTGGGCGTGCTCGGCGCTCTCGGCACCTGAGGCCCTGCGGCGCGGCATCCTGGGGGCGCTGCCGCCTGGTTCCATGCCCCGCCTTTCCCGCGCCGCCGCCCTGGCCCTGTCGCTGGCGCTGCTGATCGGCCTGGTCGCCTGGTGGCCGGCCCGGGCCCAGACGCCCGCTACTCCCGCCGCCCCCGCCGCGCCGGCTGCTCCCGCTCAGCCTGCAGCTCCCGCCGCTCCGGCAGCTCCGGCAGCCAGGCCCGCAGCGCCCGCCGAGGCTCCGGCCGGGGCCGCCGCTGAGCCCGCTCCAACCCCCGCCGCTGCCCAGCCCGCCACCCCCGCGGCCGATCCCAAGGCGGTGACCTCCGAGGTGGTGCGCGGGCCGG
>SLIG01000027.1 GCA_007135755.1 Cyanobium sp. | reverse complement strand
GCCTTCAACCAGCCTGGCTGCAGCAAGCTCCAACTCACCCAGAAGCAGGTGGCCGATGTCTTCCTGGGCAAGATCAAGACCTGGGAGCAGCTCAAGTGCGGCAAGGGCCCGATCCGCGTGGCGCACCGCTCGGACGGCTCCGGCACCACCTTCGCCTTCACCAACTCCCTGAGCGCCTTCTCGCCGGAATGGAAGAGCAAGGTGGGTATGGGCAAGGCCGTGAAGTGGCCCGTGGGCGTGGGCGGCAAGGGCAATGAGGGCGTGGCCGCCACGATCACCAACACCCCCGGCAGCATCGGCTACCTCAACCAGGCCTACGTGAAGGGCAACATCAAGGCGGCTGCTCTGCAGAACAAGGCCGGCAGGTTCGTGATGCCCACCCGCGAGAGCGGTGCGGCTGCGCTGAACAACATCAAGCTCGATGCCAACCTGGCTGGAGAGGACCCCAACCCCGCCGGCGCCGCCAGCTACCCGATCTCCACCCTCACCTGGATCCTGGCCTACCGCAGCGGCAACGGCGCCAAGACCCAGCAGATCCGCACCGCGTTGACCCACCTGCTGAGCCCCGCGGCCCAGAACCAGGCCTCCGGCCTTGGCTATGTGCCCCTCCAGGGCAATATCCTCAAGCAGGCCCAGGCCGCTGTTGGTCGGATCGGTCAATAGACGCTGGTCATACCGGCCAGCACGTGGATCCGGGGAGGCGTCCGCCAACGGCACCTCCCCCCACGCTCTGCCGTCGCCTTCGCTGCCCATTGAGAATGGCGGAATCAACACAATCAATAGGCACTTAACCTCCCCATAAACACCCCTTAAGCCCACCATCCCCGGCCTCCGGTAGATGTAGGCGGCGGTCCAAAAAGCCAGATCATGCAACTCAATCACTTCTCCACCAAGCTGAAGCAGCGCCTGCCAGGCCGCCGCTCCTCCCTGGCCATCACCGGAGGGGTGGTGTCGCTGTCCCTTCTGGCCACAGCCTGTGGAGGGGGCGGCGGTGAGATCAAGTCTCTCCCCACCATCAACGGTGCCGGGGCTTCCTTTCCTGCAGCGGCTTACCAGCGCTGGGCTGGCGACTATGCAAGCGAAACGGGCAACCAGGTGAATTACCAGTCGGTGGGTTCCGGCGCCGGTGTGCGTCAGTTCCTGGCCGGCTCAGTGGACTTCGGTGCCACCGACGAACAACTGTCCGACGAAGACTTCAGCAAGGACGCAGCCGGTCAGCGCGGCGCCGTGCAGATCCCCATGCTGGGCGGCACCATTCCGGTGGCCTACAACAACGCCGACTGCCCCGACCTCCAGCTCACCCAGGCCCAGGTGGCTGACATCTTCCTGGGCAAGATCACCAACTGGAGTGATCTCGGCTGTCCCGCCAGCCCGATCACTGTGGCCCACCGCAGCGACGGCTCCGGCACCACCTTCGGCTTCACCAACTCCCTGGCCTGCTTCTCCGAGGAGTGGAAGGACAAGGTGGGCGTGGGCAAGGCCGTCGATTGGCCCGTGGGCGTGGGCGGCAAGGGCAACGAGGGCGTGGCCGGTGTGATCAGCAACACCCCCGGCTCGATCGGCTACGTCAACCAGGCGTACGTGCGGGGCGACATCAAGGCGGCGGCACTCCAGAACAAGGACGGCAACTTCGTACTGCCGACGTCCGAGAACGGCGCGGCCGCCCTTAACCAGGTGGTGCTTGACGAGCGGCTGGGGGGTGAAGACTGCAACCCTGCCGGTGCCGAGAGCTTCCCGATCGTGGCCTTCACCTGGATCTTGGCTTACCAGAGCGGCCAGGGCGCCGAGACAGCCGAGGCCGTGCGCACCTTCCTCACCTGGGCCCTGCAGGATGGTCCCCAGGCCACCGCCGCCGAGTTGGGCTACGTGCCCATCACGGGTGATCTGCGCAAGCGTGCCCTGGACGAGATCGAGAAGATCAAGGAGTAAGCGGCTGGCCACTGGCTGCGGCCACAGCCAGCTGGCTGCACTTTGAACGCCAGATCCAAACGCAAGATCCAAGGGGCGGCCAGCAGCCCCTTTTTTTTATTCCTTGCAAACGGTCAACCATGACCTGCCCTTAACCAACAAAAAACCTTGATCAATCAGGCTTGATCTGTGTGATCTCCCCCCATGGCTCGCCACCGCCAGTGCTCCGCCCTCCTGCTCACCGCTTCTCTGGCCCTGCTGGGCGGCTGTGGCGATCGTGCCCCCGGCAGCGGCGATACCGCGGCTGGCCCCACCCTCAACATCAGTGGCTCCAGCACCGTGTTTCCGGTGATCGAGAAGGCCATTGAGGCCTACGGCACCACCGAACGCGGCCGCGACGTGCGTGTGAAGCTCTCCGAGGTGGGAAGCACCGGCGGTCTGCGGGAGTTCTGCCAGGGCAACATTCCGATCGCCAACGCCTCCCGGCCGATCAGCAGCGCCGAGCTCAAGGCCTGCGCCGACAACGGCATCACCTTCATCGAACTGCCCCTGGCCTTCGATGCCCTCACCGTGGTGGTGAACGGGGGCAACGACTGGGCAAGCGCCATCAGCACCAGGGAACTCTCACGCACCTGGTCGAAGGAGGCCGAGGGCACGATCAAGTCCTGGCAGCAGATCAACATCGACTGGCCTGATCGCCCTCTGCGCCTCTGCGGCCCCGGTGACGACTCCGGCACCTTCGACTACTTCAACGAGGCCATCAACGGCGACAAGGCCAACTCCCGCAGCGATTTCGAGGGCAGCGAAGACGACAACGTGATCGTGGAGTGTGTGGCCACCGATGCCAATGCCATGGGCTATTTCGGCTTCGCCTACTACCAGGCCAACCGCGAGCGCCTCAAGGCCCTGGCGATCGCCGGCCCTGACGGCATCGCCGTGCCCCCGTCGGTGGCAACGGCCCAGGACGGCACCTACAAGCCCTTGTCGCGGCCCCTGTTCATCTACGTGAACGACAAGCAGTGCGGGACGACGACACCATCCGCAGCTTCGTGGGCTTCACGGTGGGCAACGGCCTGCGCTTCGTGGAGGAGGCCGGCTACATCCCCCTGCCAGCCGACACCTACCGGCTGGTGGAAACCAAGCTCTACCGCCACATCCTCGGCACCTCCTTCGGCGGCGATCTGCCGGTCGGCCTCACCATCGGCGAAGCCCTGCGCAAGAGCTTTGATGAAACCCGCAAGGAGGGCTATCGCTGATCAGACGCCGGCGGGCTGCAGTTGCCGCGGTGGGGTGGGCAGCCGCCTGCCGGAGAGGAAGGCCAGCCCCACCAGCAGGCAGGAAGCCCACAGACAGGCCTGCAGACCGCCAACCAGGAACAGGGCCCCGGACAGCAGGGTGCCCAGCAGGCGGCCGGCGGCATTGGCCATGTAGTAGAAGCCCACATTCAGGCTCACATCGTCGGCTTCGGTGTAGGCGAGAATCATGTAGCTGTGAATCGAGGAATTCATGGCAAACACCACCCCGAACACCATCAGCCCCACCACCACGGCGATGCCGGGGTTGCCCACCTCACGCCACAGGGTGATGGCGATCAGCGCCGGAATCGCCGTGAGCACGGCCGCCCAGAACTGCACGGCCGGCGGACCGGGCGGCTGGTCGCTGCCCCAGGCCCGGCGCAGGCTCGGGGCTGAACCCTGGATGATCCCGTAGCCGATCACCCACAGGCCCATGAAGCCGCCCACCTTCCAGAAGTCCCAGCCGAGGCTTGCCTGCAGAAACACCGGCAGGGCCACCACGAACCACACGTCTCGGGCACCGAACAGGAAGAAACGGGCCAGCGACAGCACATTGATGCCCTCACTCTTGGAGAGCAGGGACTTGAAGGCGGGTTTGCTCTTCATCCTGCCGATGTCCCGCGGCAGCAGCAGGGTGACCAGAAAGGCCACCGCCAGCCAGCCAGCCAGCACCACCACGCCGGCGTTGAAGCCCACGGTGGTGAGCAACACACCGCCCACAAAGAAGCCCAGGCCCTTGAGGGCGTTCTTGGCGCCGGTGAGGATGGCCACCCAGCGAAACAGTTGCCCCTCGCCGCGGCTGTGATCGTCGGGGGTTTCAGGCACCACCACGCGAATGGCGCTCTTGGCGCTCATCTTCTCGAGATCCTTGGCGATGCCGCTGAGGGCCTGGGCCACCATCACCCACACCACCGAGAGCAGCCTGGGCCAGGTGTCCGCCACCGGCACCAGCAGCAACAGGGCCACGATCTGCAGCACCGTGCCGATCCAGAGCGTGAGTTTGAGGCCGAAACGGGCCCCCAGCCAGCCGCCGTAGAGGTTGGTGAGAATCCCGAAGAACTCATAAAAGAGAAATAGAAAGGCCACCTCCAGGGTGGTGAACCCCAGCTGAAGAAAGTGGAACACCACCAGCATGCGCAGGGCACCATCGGTGATGGTGAATGCCCAGTTGTTGGCCGTGATGATGCTGTACTGCTGAACCGGTGAGAGCGTGCGCATCAGCCGGCCTCCTGGGCGATCACGTGGCAGGCCAGATCGGCCATGCGGCAGCTGTAGCCCCACTCGTTGTCGTACCAGGCGTACACCTTGAGCTGGGTGCCGTTCACCACCAGGGTGGAGAGGGCATCCACGATCAAGCTGCGGCTATCGCCACGGAAATCGCTTGACACCAGCGGCCGGGTTTCGTAGCCGAGGATCCCCTGCAGCGGTCCGTTGGCGGCGGCCTCGAAGGCGGCGTTCACCTCCTCGGCGCTCACACTGCGCTCCAGTTCGAACACCGCATCGGTGATCGAGGCATTGAGCAGCGGCACACGGATGGCATGGCCGTTGAGACGGCCCTGCAGTTCGGGAAAGATCAGGCCGATCGCCTTGGCCGAGCCGGTGCTGGTGGGGATCAGGTTCTGCAGGCAGGAGCGGGCGCGGCGCAGGTCACTCTTGAAGCTGTCGATCACCACCTGGGTGTTGGTGACATCGTGCAGGGTGGTGATCGAGCCATGGCGAATGCCGAAGCCCTCGTGCACCACCTTCACCACCGGCGCCAGACAGTTGGTGGTGCAGGAGGCGGCGGTGAGCAGGCGGTGGCGATTCGGCTGGTAGGTGGCGTGGTTGACGCCGAACACGATGTTGGGGATCTCCACGCCGTCGAGATCGCCCTTCACCGGGCAGGCCACGATCACCTTGGCGATGTCGTCCTCGTAGAAGTAGGCGGCGAGGGCGTCAGGCGTTTTCACCTTGCCGCTGCACTCCAGCACCAACCTCACGCCGGCATCGGCCCAGGGCACGACAGCGGGGTGGCTGACCTGGGAGTAACCCACAGCGCTGCCCTCCACCGTGAAGCCGTCGGCCTGGGCCGTCACCGGGTGGCCCCAGCGGCCGTGCACCGAGTCGAACTCCAGCAGGTGGGCAGCCGTGGCGGCATCACCGGCGCAGTCGTTGACATGCACCACCTCGATGCCGGGGCGGCCCCAGAGGGCCCGGAACACCAGGCGGCCGATGCGGCCGAAGCCGTTGATGCCGATGCGCACAGCGCCAGAGCAACTGGCAGTACTCTCACATCAACAGCGCTTGATGGATCTTATGAACGGGTTAAGAGATGCCCCCCCAGCCCTTTCGCCGGCAACCGTGGCCCAAGCAGCCGTCGCCCCGCTGGCCCGGGAGAGCGAGCAGGCGCGGGCGCTGCTGAAGGCTCTGGCCGATCCCTGCCGGCTGCAGGTGCTCGAAGCCCTTGCCGGCGGCGAGCGCTGCGTGTGTGATCTCACCACCGGCCTGGGCCTGGCCCAGTCGCGACTCTCATTCCACCTCAAGGTGCTGCGCGATGCCGGACTGCTGAGCGACCGCCACAGCGGCCGCTGGGTGTACTACCGCCTGCGGCCGGAGGCTCTCGAGGCCCTGCAGGGCTGGCTGGCGGCGCTCACCCGCCAGTGCACCACTCCAGCCACCCCCTGCTGCGACTGAGATGGGAATTTTTGAACGCTGGCTGAGTCTCTGGGTGGCCCTGGCCATCGCCGGCGGCATTGCCCTGGGCCAGGCCTTCCCTGCCCTGTTCACGCGGCTGGGGGGCATCCAGATCGCCCAGATCAACCTGGTGATCGCGGTGCTGATCTGGCTGATGATCTACCCGATGATGCTGGCGGTGGACTTCGGCGCCGTGCGCCGCATCGGCCGCAACCCCCAGCCGCTGCTGGTGACGGTGGGGATGAACTGGCTGGTGAAGCCGTTCACCATGGCCCTGCTGGCCTGGTGGTTCATCCGCGGCATCTTCGCGGCCTGGATCCCGCCGGAGCTGGGCGATGAACTGATCGCCGGCATGATCCTGCTGGGGGTGGCCCCCTGCACGGCGATGGTGTTCGTGTGGAGTCAGCTCTGCCGCGGCAATGCCACCTACACCCTGGTGCAGGTGGCGGTGAACGACCTGATCATGGTGGTGGCCTTCGCCCCCATCGCTGCCCTGCTGCTGGGTGTGAGCCAGGTGGTGGTGCCCTGGGACACCCTGCAGCTGTCGGTGGGGCTGTTCGTGGTGATCCCCCTGGCTGCGGGCTGGCTCACCCGCCGCTTGCTGGCCAGCGAGCGGGCCATCGAGCACCTGGAGCGGGTGCTCAAGCCCTGGGCGATCGTCGGCCTGCTGGGCACGGTGCTGCTGCTGTTCGGCTTCCAGGCCGGCCGCATCGTCGAGAACCCCGCCCTGATCGTGCTGGTGGCGATCCCGCTGATCCTGCAGACGGCGCTGATCTTCCTGCTCACCGCCCTGGGCATGCGCGCCTGCCACCAGCAGCACGACGTGGCCGCCCCCGGCGCCCTGATCGGCGCCTCCAACTTCTTCGAGCTGGCCGTGGCGGTGGCCATCAGCCTGTTCGGCGTGCGCTCCGGCGCCGCCCTGGCCACCGTGGTGGGGGTGCTGGTGGAGGTGCCGGTGATGCTGGCCCTGGTGGC
>SLIG01000032.1 GCA_007135755.1 Cyanobium sp. | reverse complement strand
GCCTGCAACTGCTGAACCTCGTCCTCACTGAGGACCAGCGGTGGCATCGGACGACCAAGCGCCACGGAGCACCTCGGAGACACTCCTGATTCTAGCTGTTATTTCCGGGACGGGACACTAGATCAGCGGTCTGGCGGGATCCAGCCCCTCCACTTCGCCTTGAAACACCCGGCTGGCGGTGATGTCTTCGGCTTCGATCGTCATCAGATCCAGCTTGGCCACCGCAGAGCCCAGGCGGCTGAACAGGCGGTTGGCCTGGCGCATGCGGGCCCGGTCGATAGCATTGCGGATTGAGCGGGCGTTGGCGAAGAAGGGCAACTGCATGCGCCGTTGAATGTAATCGGCAAAGGCGGCCATGGCCTCATCGCTGAACCGATAGTTTTCGTCGGCCAGGATCAGCTGGGCGATCGCCAGCAATTCCTCGGCGCTGTAGTCGGGGAAGTCGATGTGATTGGCCACCCGCGAGGACAGGCCTGGGTTGCTCTGATAGAACACATCCATGCGCTCCTTGTAGCCAGCAAAAATCACCACCAGATCGTCTCGGTTGCTCTCCATCACCTGCAGCAGGATCTCGATCGCCTCGGCACCGTAATCGCGCTCATTCTCCGGCCTGTAGAGGTAGTAAGCCTCATCGATGAACAGCACGCCGCCCATCGCTCGCTTGAGCATCTCCCGGGTTTTGGGAGCGGTGTGGCCGATGTACTGCCCGACCAGGTCATCGCGGGTTGCTGTCACCACATGGCCCCGACGCACGTAGCCCAGTCCGTGCAGGATCTTGCTCATGCGCTCGGCCACGGTGGTCTTGCCGGTGCCGGGCCGTCCCGTGAACGACATGTGCAGGCTGGGGGGCGCCGTGTCCAGCCCCACCAACTCCCGTGCCCGGTTCACCACCAGCAGAGCCGCGATCTCGCGGATGCGGGCCTTCACCGGTTTGAGTCCCACCAGCTCGCGATCGAGCTCATCAAGCACCGCCTGCACCCCCGCCCGCTCGTACTCCTGGCGCAGATCCACCGACTCGGCGGGTCTGGAGTGCAGCGCCGGGTCCGTGCTCATGGTCGTGGGGCGGTGCCCACCAGGGCATCGATGGCGGCCGCGAAGGCGTGTTCAGGCGGCCCCACGCTCCCGCCTTCGGCTTCGGGCCGCAGGGTGAGGTTCACGTAGGTGCGGCCGAAGCTGATGTCAGGGAAGCGCCCCTCGCTTTCCGACAGCGCGTTGAGCCGTTCGAGGAAGCCGCGGGTGCCGGCGTAGTCCGTGAACTCCAGGCGCCGCTCCAGCCACTCGGGCTGCTCGGGCTTGGGGCGTGCTGTCCAGGGCTGCTCCATGCTTAAACCCTAGGCCAGCACTGGGTCGCGGTCGCCCCCCAGGCAGTCGGTGCGGGCCACCGCCAGGCGCGCTGCCCAGGCCTCGGCGTGGGCCCGGTTGGCCTGTTGCTGGTCGCGGTCCCCGGTGTCGAGGGGGTGGGGCATGGTGCCGTTGATGGCGGCATTGGTGACGCAGAACATCGACTTCTGGAAGCTGCGGCAGATCTTCACCCGCACATCCCCCTCGCCACGGCTGCGCTGGCGATACCAGTTGTGCAGGGGTGCGGGCAGGTGGCGGAACATGTCCTGCATCAGCAGGCTGGGGGGAATGCCGGCTCCCATGGTGGGCAGGGGATCGGCGTAGAGGGCCCCGTAGGCGAAGCGTCCCTGGTCGGTGGAGATCTGGCGAGCCTGGGCGTTGAAGCTCACGGTGCCGAAGAACGGCATCCCGCGCAGGAACACCGCCTCCACGTAGGGAACGGCCACATCCACGAGAAAGCTGAGGCCGGCCTCGGGCGGCAGCACCCAGTGCCGCTGGCCGCCGATCTCCACGGCGTAGGTGATCGGATCGGCGGCGGCGGCCACCAGTCCGTCCTTGATGAACGCCACCACCGCCGGGATGGAGCGCACGCGGCCGTCGCGTTCAGCGCCGGCCAGATCCAGGAACAGATCACTCATCACCCGCCAGAACTGGCCGAGGGCGTGGGTGGTGGCTGCGCTGCGGATCAGCTCCGGCAGGAAGCTGGGAGCCAGGGGATGGAGCAGGCCCAGGAGGGGATCCCGGCGGCACTTGCAGGCGATGATCGCTTGACAGCTGGCGGCGAAGTCGTCGCTGTCGAGATAGGCGTCGAGCCCACCGGTGCCATGCCAGAGCATGGCCTTCATGCAGTATTCGGCGTATTCAAAATTGATGCGGTCGTGGTTGAGATAGCGCCAGATCTTTTCCGGAGTGATCTCGCCATTGAAATACTTGAATACGGGGAAGGGATTGAGAAACTGCCGCTCCGCCTGGTAGATGAGGTTGATGCTGTAGGCATCCAGCACCTCCCCATAGCTCTCCAGCACCCCCACCACCTCCAGCACGTGATCGGGGCAGTCGGCCAGCAACGTTTCACCGCTGAGCAGCCGTTGCACCAGCTCCCCGGCCGCCGGCATGCCGCCGTCGATGGTGAGTTCGGCGGGGATCACCGGCATCAGCTCACCCCTCCCTGGCCGATGGCGGCCAGCAGCACCGGCACCTGGGCCATGGCCGTGCTGGTGGCTTCGCTGAGCTCGCCGAGGATCGAGGGCAGCAGGCCCAGCACCACCACCCCAGCTGCCAGGGCCATGGCCGGCACCGTTTCGCGGCTGGCCACGCTGGGCAGCTGAACATCCAGGCGGGCGTGGCGCAGGGGGTCGTCCACCGGCGTGATCGCCAGCCGGCCGAAGAAGGCCCGGTTCACCAGCAGCAGGAAGTACACGGCGGTGAGACCGGAGCCCACCATGCACAGCAGCGTGGCCAGGGGGAAGGCATTGATGCTGCCGCGGAACACGAGGAATTCGGAGATGAAGCCAGCCATCCCCGGCAGCCCGGCGCTGGCCATCACCGCCAGGATCATCAGGCTGCCGGTGAGCGGCAGGCCGCGCTCCGGGTTGAGCAACCCGCGCAGCACCTCGAGATCGCGACTGCCGGTTTTCCGGTACACGGTGCCCACCAGCAGGAACAGCAGGGCCGAGATCAGGCCGTGGCTCACCATCTGGAAGGTGGCGCCCAGCAGCGCCACCGGCGTGGCGGCGGCAGCGGCCAGCAGCACGTAGCCCATGTGCCCCACGGAGCTGTAGGCCACCATCCGCTTCATGTCCCGCTGGGCGATCGCGGCCAGGGATCCGAACAGCACCGATACCGCCGCCCAGACCGCCAGTGCCGGGGCCAGCCGTGACCAGGCCTCGGGAAACAGTCCCATGCCGAAGCGCAGCAGGCCGTAGGTGCCGAGCTTGAGCAGCACGCCGGCCAGCAGCACCGAAACCGGCGTGGAGGCCTGGGTGTGGGCATCCGGCAGCCAGGTGTGAAACGGTACCAGCGGCATCTTGATGCCGAAGCCCACCAGCAGGGCCCCGAGCAGCACCAGCTGGCTGCCCATGGCCAGCCGCTCGCTGGTGACGGGCGTGAGGCTGAAGTCCACCGTGCCGGTGAGCAGGGCCAGCCCCAGGAAGGCACCCAGGATCAGCATCCCGGAGATGGCCGTGAAGATCAGAAACTTGGTGGCCGCGTAGGCCCGGCCGGCACCGCCCCAGATCGAGATCAGCAGCCAGAGGGGAATCAGCTCCAGTTCATAGAACAGGAAGAAGAGCAGCAGGTTGTCGGCCAGGAAGGCTCCGTTCACCGCCGCGCTGATCAGCAGCAGCAGCGAGAAGTAGAGGCGCGGCCGGCGGCTGAACTCCCGCGTGCACACCACCGACACCAGCGTCAGGGCGCCATTGATCAGCACCAGGGGCAGAGACAGGCCATCGATTCCCAGGCGGTAGTCGAGGCCGATGCCGGGCACCCAGCGGTGGACCTCGCGCAGCTGCAGCTCAGGATCACCTGGATCGAACGGCACCAGCACCAGCAGGCTGGCGAGGATCTGCAGTGCCATCACCACGATCGCCACACGGCGCAGCTGCTCCGGCAGGGGTGTGCCTGGCCAGAGCAGGATCGCCAGGCTGCCCGCCAGGGGAATGGCCAGCAGCAGCGACAGCAGGGGCAGCTCGGCCAGGCTCATCCCGCGACCTCCGTGGCCGCCGCGGCCAGCCCGCCGGGGAGCAGCGGCGGCAGGCCGCCCCACCAGCTCAGGCCCGAGAGCAGCAGCAGGATGGCCAGCACCACCGTGAGCACGTACGACTGCAGCTGGCCGCTGACGCTCAGCCGCAGGGTTTCGGCGCTCTGCAGGGATAGCCGGCCGATGCCGTTCACCAGGCCGTTCACCAGCCGCTGGTCCAGCCAGTCGGTGAAGCGGGCCGCCCCGGCCACGAAGGCCACCACCGTGGCTTTGTAGATGTGCCCGGTGTAGAAGTCGTAGGAGAGCAGGTTCTGAAGAGAGCGCAGGGGATCGGCGATCGGCCGGGCGCGGAAGCGGTTGAGGGGGATCAGCCCGCCCGCCAGCACACCGGCCAGGCCGCTGGCCGCCACGGCCAGCCCCACGGGCAGGGAGAAGGAGGCGATGCCCGGCACCGGATCGATGCGCTGCATCAGCAGGGGCGTGAGCAGCACCACCACCGTGAGGCTCACCATCGGCAGGGCCATCAGCCAGTTCACCTCCGGGGTGCGGCGGGTCTTGGGCATCGGGGCCCCCAGAAACAGGGAGCGGAACACGCGGGTGAGGTTGGCGGCCGTGAGCAGGTTGGTGAGCAGAAACACCACCGCGAACGGCAGGGCAGTGGGGCTCAGGGCCTCCACCATCTGGCCGTAGCACCAGTAGCAGCCGAGGGGCAGCAGTCCCACCAGCCCGGCGGCTGCCACCACATAGGCGCTCAGGGTGGCGGGCATGCGCCGGCCGATTCCCCCCAGCTCGGTGAGGTCCTGGCAGTTGGTGGCGGCGATCACACCCCCCACACTCATGAACAGCAGGGCCTTGGCCAGCCCGTGGCAGAGCAGCAGCAGAAGGGCGATGGCCGGCTGCTGCAGGGCGATGGCCACGAACACCAGCCCCATGTAGGAGGTGGTGGAGTACGAGAACGCGCGTTTGAGATCCACCTGGGCGATGGCCACCAGGGCGCCGGCCAGGGCGCTGATCGTGCCCACCACCAGCAGCACGTCGTTGGCGATCAGCGACAGCTGCAGCAGCGGCATCAGCTTCATCAGCACCAGGGCGCCGGCCGTCACCACCACCGAATTGCGCAGGATCGAGGCCGGATTGGGGCCCTCCATCGCCTCATCCAGCCAGAGATGCATGGGGAACTGGGCGCACTTGCCCATCGGCCCGGCGATCAGCCCCAACCCCAGCAGGGTTCCGGCCAGGGGGCTGATGCTGCCGCTGCGCTTGGCCTCAGAGGCCCAGCTGTAGAGATCGGTGAACTCCATCGAGCCCGCCCAGGCCGCCAGGGCGACCACGCTCATCAGCAGCAGCACGTCGCCCACGCGCTTGGTGAGAAAGGCGTCACGGGCGGCGGTGACCACCAGGGGCTGGGCGTACCAGAAGCCCACCAGCAGGTAGGTGGAGAGGGTGAGCATCTCCAGCAGGAAATAGCTCAGGAACAGGTTGCTGCTCAGCACCACTCCCGAGAGTGCCCCCTCGAAGAAACCCAGCAGGCCGAAGAAGCGGGCGAGCGACCATTCCTTGTCCATGTAGCCCAGGGCGAACACCTGGGCCAGCAGACTCATGAACGTCACCAGCTCCAGGGCCGCCAGGCTGTAGAGGGAGAGGTCGAGGCCGATGCGCAGATTCAGATCGGCCACCGCAAACCAGGAGTGGCTGATGTGGTGCGGTCCGCTCAGCCACACGTCGCGCAGGGCCAGGCTGCCGTGCACCACCGCCACCAGGGTGACGAGGATGTTGAGGTAGGCGGCGGGCCGCTGACCATTGCGGCGGAACAGCCCGCAGGCCCAGGGCAGGGCCAGCAGCAGTCCGCTGAAGCCATACAACGGAATCAGCCAGGCCAGCTGCAGCGACAGGGGCAGGGAAGCGGGCAAGGGCAGAAGCCGGGAGGGTGCTGATGGATACAGGTTTGGGGCCGGACTCTAAGGGCGTGACCCGATGTCCAGGCGATGCTCGGGCCCGTTGGCCCTAAAACGTTGCCCGCTCCAGGTGGCGCTCCCGCCAACGTCCCAGGCTGCGCAGCCAGCCCGCCAGCTCCTCGGCGTGGTGCTGCTCGTCGCTCCAGAGCTGGCGGAAGAAGGCCTCATTCTCTGGGTCGCCCACCAGCAGGCAGAACCGCACGGCCTCGCCGTAGAGGCTCACCAGCTCCTCCTCCAGCACCATGTTCTGCCGCAGCAGGGCCTCCAGGTTGGGGCCGTGGCCGGCCGGCCGCAGCTGGGAGGAGGCGGGAGCCACCCCCAGGGCCAGCATCCGCTTCACGATCGCTTCGGAATGGCGCATCTCCTCCACCGTTTCCTGGCGGAAGCGCTGGGCGGCGTCGGCGTCACCCCAGTGCTCCGTGAGGGAGGCCTGGGTCATGTACTGCTGAACGGCGCTGAGTTCGAGGCTGAGGGCGCGTCCGAGGTAGCCGAGGACGCGCGGGTGCACGGCGTCCATGGGCATCAGAGACGACGGGTGGCGCCGCTGGCGCGCAGGGCCGGTTCAACCTCCGTATGGGGCCTGGCAATGATGTGGGCCGCCACCAGGCCGTCGCCCACCCGCTCGCAGGCATCGGCGCCGGCGCGCACGGCGGCATTCACCGCGCCGGTTTCGCCGCGCACCAGCACGGTCACATAGCCGCCGCCCACGAATTCACGGGCCACCAGGGTGACTTCAGCGGCCTTGGTCATGGCGTCTGCGGCCTCGATTGCCGGCACCAGGCCACGGGTCTCGATCATGCCCAGGGCGATGCCCGTCACCGCGGGCTCAGCGTTGCCGCTCGCCGCTGCCCGCCGGCTGGCGCCCCCGCCTGCGGCCCCGCTGCGGCCCCGACCGCCCGTGCGGGTGCTG
>SLIG01000003.1 GCA_007135755.1 Cyanobium sp. | reverse complement strand
GGGAGGACAACGGTGTTCAGATCCTGGCTACGCTGCGCAGCCTGGCAATCAATGCCCTGCGGCTGGAAGGAATCTGGTCGATCACCGAGGGCATCGCTGCCCTGGCTCACGACATCAAGGGGTTGCTGAGGCTGCTGGGCTGGAGACCAGCGGCGGAGACGCCCTCAGGCTACTTCTAATAGGCCCTGCGCCCCGACCTGGATCCAACTGTAGTACAAGCTACAAAAGATTTGTATTCCTGGAGACATTAATTCAGTGGTGTGAGTGCGGGCGTGCTTAGTTGATGAGGCGGAATGTTTGCTTTTGCACACGTACAAGCTCTTTGCTGATCCCCCTGGTCCCATGGGCGGGGGTGGATTCGGGTGCATAAGAAATTCTAATGCTGGCAGTCGCCCCCTCTTTGTTGCGCTTCAGTGTCAGAGGCGCTAGGAGGTTTAAAAATCTTTGGTCCTGATCCAGTGAGCAACGTTTTTGATTCTGTTTTCATCGGGGCTGGCGCTGGCAACAATCGAACTGTTTCCACCGCCACGGATGCTTCCGGTGCCGGTTCAGTCACCGTAGCTTCTATACCTCCCAGTCCCGATCCTTTCGAACTACTTGAAGGGGATCAGTATACTGTCTCCTTTGGCGCAACCTCGCTAACTCTCTTCTACCGTGGATTTTTCGAATCTGGTGGAGAGACATACTATGTATTCACTCCCGTAGACAACAATGGTATCAATGCTATTCCGTATCTGATTAGCGATGCTCCTCCTGCTGGGAGTGTAACTTTCGCATTTAACAGTCTTGATGATACCCCGGTTGAGGTTTGCTTCCTCGAAGGCACACTGATTGATACCCCGCAAGGGGCGGTGAAAGTGGAGTCACTCCGCCCTGGTGATCTGGTGATGACCGATGGTGGCGCCAAGCCTGTGAAGTTTGTGTGCTGCAACCACTACTCGCTGGGGTCGCTCGATTCACTTCCGGTTTGCATCGAGGCCGGGGCACTGGGAGACGGTCTGCCGCGCCGTAATCTCTTCGTGTCCGGAGGCCACGCGGTACTTGTGGAAGGTCATCTGGTGCAAGCCTCCGTACTGATCAATGGTTCCACCATCCGCCGCACCAGTCTTGAGGAGTGGGCTGCCGGTGATCGAATCGCCTATTACAACGTAGAGCTGGATCAACACTCCATCATCAGTGCTGAAGGCTTGCCGGTGGAGTCGTACTACGACATCCTTCCTCGCGCGAGCTGGGAAAACTACGCCGAGTACATCCATCTCTACGGTGAGGATCAACCGATCGAGGAGATCGATCTGCCGCGTATCCTCTTCGCCCGCCAGCTGCCCGCATTCCTGAAGCAGAAGCTTTCCGCCATCCAGGAGCAGGAGCTGGTCTCCGTCTAAAAGGATATGGTTGCTGTCTGAATCCGCCCATCCCCTGGTCTTGACAAAGTCCGGGGGATTTTGTCTGATGAGGTTCAAGGTCTGGCTGCTCAGTACCGTGGCAGCCGCTCCCCTTCCTGTTCGGCCAGAGTGGGATAAACCAGGTCTTTCGTCGACAGCTGGGGATCCACGCCATCCGGCAGCTCCGGCCAGGCGATGGCCAGCTCCGGATCATCCCAGGCGATGCCCTGCTCAGAGGCGGGGTGGTAGTAGTTCGAGCAGAGGTAGCAGAAGTCGGCCACGTCGCTGAGCACGAGGAAGCCGTGGGCGAAGCCGGGCGGCACCCACAGCTGGTGGTGGTTCACGTCGTCGAGCACGGCGCCTACCCACTGACCGAAGCTGGGCGAGCCGCGGCGCACATCCACCGCCACATCGAACACGCTGCCGCGGGAGCAGCGCACCAGCTTGCCCTGGGGATCTACCAGCTGGTAGTGCAGGCCGCGCAGCACGCCACAGCGGGAGCGCGACTGGTTGTGCTGCAGCAGTGGTGGAATGCCGGCCTCATCGAGCAGCGACTGGCGGGCCGTTTCCACGAAGAAGCCCCGTTCATCGCCGAACACCTTCGGCTTGAGCAGCAGCACGTCGGGAATGGACTGGGGAACGATGTGCATGGGGGGAATGGGGGATTCAGGCGAGGCGGGCGGCGTACTGGCCCTCGAGGTAGCTGGCATACTCAGCCGAGAGCAGCGGCTCCCACCAGCTGCGATGGGTGAGATACCAGGCCACGGTGCGGCGCAGGCCTTCCTGCACGGTCACCTGCGGCTCCCAGCCCAGTTCGCTGCGGATGCGGGAGGCGTCAATGGCGTAGCGGCGGTCGTGGCCCGGCCGGTCGGCCACGAAGCGGATCAGCTCAGCGCTGGGGGCCACCGGCAGCTCCACGCCGTGCTGTGGCGCCAGTTCATCCATCAGCGCGCAGAGCAGGTGCACCAGATCGAGGTTGGCCACCTCGTTGCAGCCGCCGATGCAGTAGGTGCGGCCCGGTTCACCGGCCAGCAGGATGCGCTCCAGGGCGCGGCAATGGTCTTCCACATACAGCCAGTCGCGCACGTTGGCGCCGTCGCCATACACCGGAATCGACCGGCCCAGCAGGATGTTGATCAGGGTGAGCGGGATCAGCTTCTCGGGGAAGTGATAGGGCCCGTAGTTGTTGGAGCAGTTGCTCACCAGCACCGGTAGGCCGTAGGTGTGCTGCCAGGCCCGGGCCAGGTGATCGCTGGCCGCCTTGCTGGCGGCGTAGGGGGAGCGGGGGCTGTAGGGGGTGGTTTCGCAGAAGGGGGGATCGGAGGGCTCGAGGCTGCCGAACACCTCATCGGTGCTCACATGCAGAAAGCGCCAGTGGTCGGGCGAGCCGGCCGCCAGCCAGTGGGCCCGGAACGCTTCCAGCAGGGTGAAGGTGCCGTTCACGTTGGTGGCCAGGAAGGCGCCGGGGCCGGTGATCGAGCGATCCACATGGCTTTCGGCCGCCAGGTGGGCCACGTGGGTGATGGCGTGCTCGGCCAGCAGCCCGTCCACCAGCTGGCGATCGCCGATGTCGCCCTCCACAAAGGTGATGCGGCCGCTGTCGATCAGGGGCGCGATCGTGGCCCGGTTGCCGGCGTAGGTGAGGGCGTCGAGCACCACGATCCGGTCGTCCGGCTGGGCGGCGGCCCAGTGGTGCACCAGGTTGCCGGCGATGAAGCCGGCGCCGCCGGTGATCAGCAGATGGCGGGGCGCTGGGCTCATGGCTGGTTCGCGGGTACGGAGGAGTGGGTGGGGGTGGCTGCTGCCCAGGCCTGCAGGCAGTGGCGCAGATCCTCGCGCCAGTCGGGCAGGGGCAGGCCGAAGCTGGTGCTGAAGCGGTCGCAGGCCAGGCGGGAGTTGGCCGGCCGGGCGGCGGGCAGGGGGTAGTCGCTGGTGGGAATCGCCCGGAGCTCGGGCGCGCGCTCGATCAGGCCGAGGTCGATGGCCTGGCGGAAGATCTCAGTGGCGAAGCCGTGCCAGCTCACGGGCGGCTGGGCGGCGAAGTGGTAGGTGCCCCAGGGGAAGGGGCTGGCAGGCTCCAGGGGGGAGCGGCCGGCGATGGCGGGTTCGGCCAGGGCCAGCACGGTGCGGGCGATGGCTTCGGCGCTGGTGGGGCCGCCGATCTGGTCGTCCACGATCGCCAGGCTGTCGCGCTCGCGGCCCACCCGCAGCATGGTGCGCACGAAGTTGGCGCCCTCCTGGCCGAACACCCAGCTCACCCGCAGCAGCAGGTGATCGCCGCCGGAAGCGCGCAGGGCCTGCTCACCGTCCAGCTTGCTGGCGCCGTAGACGCCGAGCGGGCCGGTGGGGTCGTGTTCCCGCCAGGGCTCGCTGCCGCTGCCGTCGAACACGTAGTCGGTGGAGATGTGCACCAGGGGGATGGCGTTGGCGGCGCAGGTGCGGGCCAGCAGGCCCACGGCGGTGCCGTTGATGGCGCCTGCCAGCTCCGGCTCGCTCTCGGCCTTGTCCACCGCGGTGTAGGCGGCGGCGTTCACCACCAGGGCGGGCCGGTGGCTGCGCAGCAGGGTGCTGAGCTGGGCGAGCAGCTGCTGGGGCTCACCGAGGGCGGCGGCCAGATCCAGCTCGGGCCGGCCCACCACCAGCAGCGGCCGGGGGTTGCCCCCAGCGGCGACCTGGCGCTGCAACGCCCTTGCCACCTGGCCGTTGCGGCCGATCAGCAGGATTGGGGCACCTGGGTCGGCGCTCATCAGGCCGCCTCCTGCAGCAGGCTTTCGAGGTAGGCGCCGTAGCCGGACTTGTGCAGGGGCTTGGCGAGGGCCTCCAGTTCGGTGTCGCTGATCCAGCCCTGGCGCCAGGCCACCTCCTCGGGGCAGCCGATCTTGAGACCCTGGCGGTGCTCGAGAGTGCGGATGTAGCTGCCGGCCTCGTGCAGCGAGTCGCAGGTGCCGGTGTCGAGCCAGGCCATGCCACGGCCGAGCAGCTCCACGCGCAGATCACCGCGCTCGAGATAGAGCTTGTTGAGATCGGTGATCTCCAGTTCACCGCGGGGAGAGGGCTTCACCTGCTGGGCCAGCTCCACCACCTGCTGGTCGTAGAAATAGAGGCCGGTGACGGCGTAGTTGGAGGCGGGCTGGCTGGGTTTCTCCTCCAGCGACACCACCCGGCGCTCGCCATCGAACCCCACCACGCCGTAGCGCTCGGGATCGGCCACCCGGTAGGCGAACACCGAGGCGCCACTGGGCTGGGCGCTGGCGCCCTGGAGGTTGGTGCTGAGGTCTTCGCCGTAGAAGAGGTTGTCGCCGAGGATGAGGGAGGCGGGGCGGCCATCGAGGAAGTCGGCGCCGATCAGGAAAGCCTGGGCGAGGCCGTCGGGGCTGGGCTGCTCGGCGTAGGAGAGGGAGATGCCCCAGCGGCTGCCGTCACCGAGCAGGGCCTGGAACTGGGGCAGATCCCGAGGGGTGGAGATCACCAGGATCTCGGTGAGGCCGGCCAGCATCAGGGTGCTGAGCGGGTAGTAGATCATCGGCTTGTCGTACACCGGCAGCAGCTGCTTGCTCACCGCCTGGGTGATCGGGTGAAGCCGGGTGCCGGAGCCGCCCGCCAGGATGATGCCGCGGCGCTGGGCGTGGGTGCCGGAGGGCTGGGTAGGCATGCACGGTGGGCCTGTGCAGCCAGTTGTATCACGTTTCCTGGGGATGACCCAGGTATCGTAGTCGCCTGCGGACCATGATCCTTGCGGGGCTTCATGGTTTATTGCGGCCTGTACGGGGGGAACCTACCCGTTGAAAGGTCGCCGCCAAGGTGGCTGCACAGATCCAAATATATTGATTGGTTGTAGATTTGCGTGATGATTGCATGATGGTGCTCAATGCCTCCAAGCTTTTGCTTGAATTGATAAAGGCCGTCGCCGTAGGCAATGCCTCCTCCCAGGTTCACCGATCTGATTCCTGAATCGTTTAGGATTTCAAGAGCTGCATTCATCAGCCATGCACTGCACGCGCGGCCTGCGAGGCTGTAGGCGCCGATATGGAAGTCTGCATCATCACCGTTGATCAGAAATACAACGATCCCTGCAATGCAGTCCTCGATCGACACGCCAATCACCAGGTTCTGCTGGTTGAGTGCCCAATGGCGCAGGCTATCGTCTGTGTACAGATAAGCTGGATGCGCTCCAACTCGTTTCATTGATTCAGGATAAAGCTCGCACAGCGCATCTGCCAATCTATTTCGATCCTGCTCAAGGTTGGCTTTTGCGTGGGCCGTCTTTCTTATCTTTCTGTGGATAATCTTTGAAGCGTCTGCCAAGGGCTCGATATCATTTTCAAGTCTGTGAATCCACACAGCACTACCTTGTCTTGATCCTTCGACTCCATCAAGGTTGCTAAGGGGATCGAATTGCAGATATCCACAGATCCACCCTTGATTGCGTGCATAGTCATGCCAGATTTCAAGAAGGGGGGTTGCATGTCCAGAGCATCGTGCTCCAGATACACAAGGGATTGTGGCGATGTCTACAGTGCCCTTCCAGGCTCTGCAGTAGATCGGCATCACCAGCCATCCAGCGTTGCTGCTGATCACTGCGGCCAGCATTGGTTTCAGTCCCGACGCTGCCAAGGCTTGACCATGGCAGAGGCGATGGGAAGGGCAGCCGCTGAGCTCGGCCAGCTGTTGCCACCGATCCGAATCCGAAACCGTGGCGACAACAACAGTGGGCGTCATGCCTAGCTAGACAGGTCTGGATTCGAATATCGTACTTTCCAATCACCGCTAAAACATCTATGGTTATTCTCCCTGCCCCAGAAATGTGGACCCGTTCTGCAGCGATACTGGCTACGACGACATTGCAAAGGACTATGATCTGATGATGGGCGATCGAGATGAGTATGTTCAGTTTTACTCATCACTACTCTCGCCCGGACTTGACTCTCTTGTTGATTTTGGCTGTGGCTCAGGTCTGGTCACGGTAGAGCTTGCGAACCTTCTGAGAAGACAATCCCCTTCAGAATGCCCACGTGTGGCAGGTATCGATGTGGCTCCGGGCATGATTGGTGTGGCCTCTGCTCGTTGCCCCAACATCACCTGGAAAGTAGCGGATCTATCCAACTTCAACCTAAGCGAGAGGTATCAGCTCGGTGTCTGCATGTACAACACGCTTCAGCACCTTGATGCTGATGGTCTTGAGGCTGCCTTTCGCTGCATCAGAGCAGTCATTGAGGATGGCGGTGTATTTTCTTTTGATATCTATAATCCTAACCGTGAGTATTTGAGCGCCCCTCAGTGTAATAGATTAGCGCGTACCATCTCGCGTGTTAATGATACGCCACTTGAGATACGTGAGGACACCGAATTCGATCAAGAATCTTCACTGCTGTCGATCACTTGGCGCTTGCTTGACCCTGCACTAGAGAGTCAGGGGCTCATGCGCAAAACTCAGTTTACAATGTGGCAGCATGATCCAACCTTTGTTCAGTCGTGTCTTGCCAAGACCGGTTTTAGTGTTTCCCATCTTTACGGTGACTTGGACGCTTCGAATTTCAACAAATCATCACGGAAGCAGATCTATGTCTGCCATGCCGACTAAGTCTTCAATCGTTTTCGCTGACCATGTCTGCTGACGCTGGAGATTATATCCTGCGACATTATGACGAGGCCTTGCGCCTCCATGGAGATACGATTCAGGGTGCTCATTGGCCCAATGAAGCTGACCTGCTTAAACGCTATCAAGTCATGCTTGAGGTCATCAAATCTCCCCTTCCTTCGTGTCCTGTCTTCTGTGATCTAGCCTGTGGCACAGGCGGGTTTTACGGATATCTCAAGCAAATGTATGATGGAAACTTTAGCTATATCGGTGTTGACCGTTCCCGTCTGGCCATTCGTCTGGCACGTCAGAAGTTCCCTGCTGTCCCTTTTCACCAAATGGATGTGAGCGCTTCGGGCGTTGACCTTTCACCACTCAGTTGTGATTTCTTGATTTGCAATGGTCTCTTTACTGTGAAATGGAATTTGAGTCAGGATGCTATGTGGCGTTTTCTCGAAGAGACGATCACTCGCGTGTGGCCTGTCGTTCGCTGTGGAATCGCTTTCAATGTAATGTCTAAAGCTGTGGATTGGGAGCGTGACGATCTTTTTCATGTTCCAATGGATCACGTCGCTGCACTCCTTCATCGACTGGCAGGTAGGAATATCGTGTTACGCGCTGACTATGGGCTCTATGAGTATACTGCCTATGCCTGGAAACGGGATGTCTCGAGATAAGTGGACAAATCTCTTTTACATGGTTTCCATGTCTATGGACGACAGAACATCCTCGCGAAGTCTTTCGGGTGCTTCTGAGACCAAAGCCTTCATACCATGTCTATGTTGTCCTGAATAAGTTGACAAGAACTGCAAGGCCACTCCACTCTTTTCAAACATCTCATTGTTGTAGAGATGCTTGCCTCCGGGAGAATTGATGTAGGTTGACGCACCCAGTCTTCGCACGATCTCCAGGACTCTGTCTTGACCCCTTAGCTCGGCCTCCAACTCCAGTTGTGAGCTGTGAATGATCTTGCACGTGAATCCTAGTTGATCGCGTACAAAAGCCAATTGTCTGGTTAATAGTGGGAGAAGAGACTCGCCCGGTTCTTGGAGATTCCTTCTGACCCATTCTGCTAAAGGGCCATTGGCTGAATGATACCAGCCATATCCAGCTAGTCTCTCCTGTAGAAGCTTGTCGGCCTGGCTTGATAGCTGAATGGTTTTAATCAGGGTATGGCGATCTGCGCGCTTCAGCGGTAATGTGAGCCATTCTGGTTGCACCTTTGTTCCTGGTATCTCCGTGCGGTGAACGCGTCCTCGTCGAGGAAACTGCACACAGTCGAAGATCACAAAGATGTCGGCGCAGGCCATGAGGCGGTAGTAACCCATATACGGATAAAAGTAGGGCTGCATGACTGCAACCACGGGACCAGTCATGACCTAGTTGAACCCTGCGAGCATCTGCTTGGCTGTGCGAACTATACCTTGTCTCCGTAGTTCTTCACTGGTGTTTGTGTTAAAGATGCTGCGCTCAAATTCATTCTGAAGCTGGCCGCTCTTCTCGAGCTCGATCCATTGCCGCCAATGCCATCCGAATCCTGAGGCCAGTTTTCCTTCGTGATGATCAAAAGCCTCCCAAATATTCTGCATCTTGTGCTTGAAGCGGGAGAACCTTGATAACGCCACATGTACCAGCAGGAGATTATTTGCTGTGGCTCGCTTTGGGTCCTGCCCTTCAACCCGCACAATGTCGTGCATGCCGTCTTGGATGTTGGCCACCATCGCGGGACAAACGGCCAGCTTGGGAAGGGGAACGAATTGGATCCCGGGCAGTTCGGGATCTTCGGCCAGTCGTTGCCGAAACTGATCCGAGCCCTTCATGATCAGGTGCACCGCACCCAAGGACGACGGGGAGGGCAGGGGAGCGCGTGACAGGGGCCCTGGGGGCCGAGCACCACGTTGTAGCGGGGGATCCGCAGTACGTCGTCGGCTTTCACTCCCGCCAAAGCCTCGCGGAGATCCCCAGAGCTGGTGAGCGGAAACTCGTCGGCATCGATCGCCAGCGCCCAGTCGGCGGAGCACTCCCGGATCGCCGCCGCGTTGGAGGAGTGGAGCACATGGAAATCAACACCTTCCTGTTCCTGCAGATACTCCCGTGTGCCGTCCACTCCAATCGTTCGCAGGTGGGCGATGCAGTGGGGCAGCAGTTCGATCTCGTCCTTCACGCCGATGTGGGCAGCCAGTCGCATGATGGTCACAGCAGGGAGCTTTGGATCACGTCGGCAATCGTCGCTACAGCTTGTGGCGAGAGGCCAGGAAACATCGGCAGCCCGATCAAGCGCCAGGCCAACTCATCGGTGTTGATCATGCTGTCAGCCTGGCAGTCGCGGAAGGAGGGTTGCTGGTGCAGGCCTCCGCCATACCAGCGCCTCCAGCCGATGCCTTTCCGGGACAGGGCCGCAGCCAGGGTTGTGGCTTGCTCCTGGGTTGGAGCGAGGAAGCAGGCGTAGGGAGAAGCGCGATCGACACGGACATGAAGAGCCTGATTCCAGCCCTGACGTTCACCGTGGCAAGCGTATGCCTGACCCGCGGCAATGAACTGTTCACGCTTGGTTGCCCAGCCGTCGAGTTCAGCCAGCCCCACAGCGGCGTGATACTCACTCATCTTGCCGTTGAAGCAGGGCCCCACGCTGGTGCGGTCGTTTTGAAAGCCGAAATTGAGCGCCCGGGAGGCCCGATCAATCAGGGCTGGATCGGCGGCCAGCAGCATTCCCCCTTCTCCCGTGCTGAATGTTTTCGTGGCATGCAGGCTCATGGCCAGCGGAATGGTTCCTCGTACCACCGCGGATGCATCGATCGCATCGAAGCAGGCTGCTGCGTCTACGATCACCGGAATCCCGGTGCGTTGGCTGAATTCCTCCCAGCGCACAAAATCAGGCGGCCTGCCGTAGGGAGCAACCACCAACACCAGGGCCGCCCATTCAAGCTCTGCATGTTGTTCCAGGGTGTCAGGGTTCAGTGCCCAGGTGATGGGATCGACATCGAGCAGAAAGGGCTCCAGGCCGCAGAGTCGCGCGGCGGCACCCGTGCCCAGGAAGGTGTAGGAGGGGCACAGGCACAGACGTTTGTTCTCAGCTTGAGTGGGAATCAGGGCCTGGATCAGGGCCACCAGGGCAGCAGTGCCCGAACTGGCCAGAGCCAGATTCCCGGCATGCACTCCATGATGCTCGGCCAGACGGATCTCCAGGCGGCTATGCAGTGGCCCGAAGTTGCTGTATCGGCGTGTGCTGTCGATCTCGCGCAGATAGGGAAGGATCCGCTCGGCCGGTGGCAGGCACGGGCGGTTGACCGGGATTGTGCCGTCGCCCAGTGGCGAATTCATGGTCTGGCCGTAAGGGAAGCCAGAAGCTGACTGAGGTCGCTGCTCAGGAGCTCCCAGCTCGCCTCGATGGACAGCCTGCTGCCGCTGTCGATCCCCCGCAGTGACTCATCTGGCAAGTTGAGCAGCAAAGCGGGGTCGTGACCTTCGCAGACTATGCAGACATCCTGCACTTCTTTTTCGTCGTTGTTAAGTAGACGTGTTTCGATGTTGCCGGGCTCAAACGGAGTGGCTCTATTTTGCTGATGAGCGCTATCTTTACAAGACCATTGCCACAGTGAGCGGCCAGATCCATTGTATAAAGCCAGCCTCCGGATCTTCACCAGGCAAGGGGTTTCCGCTGGATCTAAGCGAAGAGCACTGATCGGCCCTGGCGGCTGAGGCAGGATGAAAGTATAGCTCGTCACCGTCCGATCAACGATGATGCTTTTATGAAGTGAATGTGATTCTGAGAACTCAGTCGCATCCTCCGACTTCCAGAACAGCTGGAGAGTGACTAGCCTTCCAAGCTGTGAACGAAGCCGATCCAGATGACTCTCCAGCTCGTCGCGAAGATTGTCTGCCTGCAACATCATCGCTGATTCATCTGACATCTGGAGAGCATCGTAGAGGTCCAGTGCAAGACCAAGTAGATCCTCATCTATATCCATGCTGCAATCCATGTGCTCTGGTGCTGAGTGATTTAACTCGGGCCGCACAGCAGTCATGCCCTGGACTGTATCCCAAGAGCGAAGGCTATCTTTTCCGAGTAGGTCGGCGATGTCTTGGAGGGTTCTTGCCGGAGTTTTTAGAAAGTCTTCGTAAGTGATACGTCGGCGGGGAATGCCACGTGTGTGGAGCTCTGCCTCGATTAGATGCTGCACCCAGAGCAGCAGAGCCCGGTTCGTCGGCATGTTGTTGCGCTTGCGCAGTGACGCAGCCACAGCCAGCGGGTGCCTGTTGACCAACACTGCGGCGACATGGATGCGACGTTGATCAATCATGTGATTCCAGAACGGCTGCAGCCTGCATTGACGAGGATCTTTAACGAGGCACCACTGGCCCTGGGATTCGCCATGTGGAAACTCTTCCCTAAGAGCGGTCTCGAGCGCGTTCTGTGCACTGGCCAAATGTTGGGCGGACCAGCGTTCCCTCGATAGGAAGGGGTCGTCCCAGCTCGACCTGGATTCCTCCAGCCACGAGGTGTGCAGCTTCACGATCTCCAGCGGCTCCCAGTAGCCGGTTGGATTGTTGGCATCGGCTGATGGCATCGAGGCGGGAGGCCGGCAGCCCAGCTGACAGAGGGCTCCGGCCACCGCGGATGTGCCGCTGCGATGCATCCCCAGCACCAACAACAGCCGCGGGTAAGGATCCGCTCCCCCCAGTGCTGCCGAGGCGAGTGTCGCTCCCAGGTGATCGGGGCAGCGTTCGAGAACGGTGTGATAGGCCTGGCGGGCGCCGGCATCGTCTCCCTGCCGCTCAAGGAGTGCAGCCAGCGCAAGTCGGGCGGGAACCGAAGCGGGATTGGCGTCCAGCTCCTGCTGGAGCAGAGCACCGGCCTCCTCGAGCCGCCCCAGGCGCACCAACACTTGGGCCATGGCCGCAATCAAGGGCTTACGGGAGGGGTCGTGGCGATGAGCCTCGCGCAGATGCTCCACAGCGCCCGCCCAGTCGCAGTGGCTCTCGCATGCCAGCGCTTCGGCGAGGAGTTCATGCACCACGCGAGGCCCGTAGCTGACAACGAAGTGTCGAACCCCGAGTCTGGCTTGAGCGTTGTTCGCACCGGAGCTGTTCAGTTCTGGGCTGTCCAGTCGTTCTGCAACGATGGGGACACCTCGTGATCGATCCGAGCCGAACTCAGTGAGCATCTGTTTGGCTGTCAGAACAACGCCTTGTCTTCGCAGCTCTTCCAAGGTTGTTCGTTCAAGGATGCTGCGCTTGAACTCGCTGTACAGTTGCCCGTTGTTCTCGAGCTCGACCCATCTCCGCCAGTGCAACCCGAATTCTGGGGCGAGCTTTCCTTCGTGTTGATCGAAAACTTCTCGTATGTTTCGTAGCTTCTGCTGGAACCGGGAGAAGGTTGACAACGCCACGTGTGCCAGCAGGATGGTTTCAGTAGTGGCTCGCTTTGGCACTTTGCCATCGACCGGAACAATATCGTGCATGCCGTCTTCGATGCTGGCCACTATCGAGGGGCGAACAGCGACCTTGGGCAGGGGAACGATGCGTATCCAGGGCAGTTTGGGATCTTCTGCCAGTTGTTGATAAAAGTGTTCAGGGGCCTTCGCGATGAGCTGGATCTCATTGAAGGACGACGGAGGGCATGGGAAAGGTAGACAGGCACCCTGTGATCCAAGAACCACATTGTAACGAGGAATCTTGAGCACGTCGGCTTCTACTCCCGCAAGAACTTCTTTGAGATTTCCGGACGCGGTGAGTGGAAACTCGTCGGCATCCATCGTCAGCACCCAATCGGCTGAGCATTCCCGAATTGCTGCCGCGTTGCGCTCTCTCCACCGTTCTGCAGGCTCTGCGTTGGAAGAATGGAGAATACGGAAATCAGCACCTTCCTGTTCCTGCAGATACTCCAGGGTTCCGTCCGTGGAGGCCATGTCGCAGACGATGAATTCTTCCACACCAATCGCGCGGAGATGCGCGATGCAGTGGGGAAGGAGTTCAATCTCGTCCTTCACGCCGATGTGGGCCGCGAGTCGCATAACGATCAGAACAGGGAGCTATGCATCACGTCGGCAATTCCCCCGATGGCTTGCGGTGACAGATCAGGAGCAATCGCCAGTCCGAGCAATCGCCAGGCCAGCTTATCCGTGTTCATGATGCAGCAAGCCTGCCAGTCGCGACAGGAGGATTGCTGGTGAAGTCTTCAGCTATTCTAGCGACTCCAGCCGATTCCTGCATGGGATAGAGCCATAGCCAGAGTTTCTGACCGGACCCGGTTGGGAATGAGGAAGCAGAGGTAGGAAGAGACGGATTGCCACTGCGTGAATGGTCTGATCTCAACCCAGGCGACCTCCATGGCAAGCGGAAGCCTGACTCAAGCGCCCGCCCAGTCGCGGTGGCTCTCGCAGGCGAGCGCTCGGGCGAGGAGTTCATGCACCACGTGGAGCCCGCAGCTCCCGGCGAAGGGTCGAATTCTGATTCTGGCGTCTGCGCTGTTCACTCTGGAGCCGTGCTGAGCCGATCAGTTTGAAGCTGCCCAGTCGCCCAGGAACGCTGAGAACACCTCAGGATCGATCCGATAGTCCGTCCAGAACAGCCAGTCGGGATCCTGTTCTCCCGCGAACGGGCCCGTCACCACGGTGTAATCGACCCCCAGCCCCTGCTGAATTCCATGGAGATCGGCCAAGGGGTAGGTGTGGGGAGACGTGAGCACAGCCAGGCGTGTCCTTGGCCGGGCAAAAAAGCCCAGCATCATGTTCGACCCCTCCGGCCCAAGCAGATGGGTGGCATGGAGGGCGTGGGCTACCTGATCGGCGAAGGGCAGATCCTCCGGGTAGATGCGATGGAAGCCCGCCAAACCAGCCAAGGCCTCGATCTCGGCGTGGTTTTGGAGGAGCTTCTTGCGGCGGCTGCCTTTGCGGGCGATGTACACCCGAGGCCGACCTGGATCAGACAGCCCCTGCCGCTCAAGGCAACGCCCCAGTTCCTGGTAGAGGCGGGCGAAATTGCCGGGATGGGTGGCGGAGGCTTCCCAGGCCGCCGCATCCCAGGTGGTGGGATAGAAGCCCATGAACATGGGATTGGAGGCCACCCAGAGCCGCCGCACCTTCACAGCTGCGAGATGGGGGATGGGGATGGTGGCGGTGCGTTCGGGCAGGAAGAGATCGAGAGACTGCCGATGCGTGCCGGGTATTCGTTCGTCGATCAGCACCGGCATCGGTGGCAGGCCGGCCAGACGGGCGATCGCCAGCTTCGGCAGGTACTCGCTCATCCAGTGACCGAAATCGAGGGTGTGACTGCCGGAGAGGAGAAAGGCCTCCTCCACATCGATGATGGGCGTTTCCGCCGTCGGCTCCATCGTCCAGAAATGGTGAGGCGTGGCGTGGAGGATGCCCGGGTCGTAGGCGGGGTTGTCGGGAAGATGCCGACCCTCTTCGCCCTCCACGTCCACCAGTGCCGCATCCTCGCGGAGCACCACGGCGGATCGCCCACGCACCAGGCAGTCGGCAAAGCAGGCCAGGTAGGCGCTGCGGCTGATGCCCCGGAACGGCCCGTGATCATTGGGCCCCAGGATGCGCGGAGGCGGTGACTCGAAGTCCTCGCCTCCAGCCCAGAGTTCCGTGTAGGCCAGAGCTTCGGTGCGAGCGGCTTCCCCCAGAGAACGAATCCGGCGTTTCCCCAGGCACTGAAGACCGGGGACCGGCAAGCTGGCGGCCGCAACCTGAAATGCCCGCAGCACCCCCACCTGCCGCACGAGTTCCTGCTTGAAGCGCATCTGGGCAGGAAGATGGCCCCAGATGGGCTGCTCCTCTTTCAGGCGCTTCAGCAGGCCCGCCACCACGGCATTGCTGGCTTGGTGCCTTCGCTCATCCATGGCGGGCAGTGTCGAGAGCCAGTTCGAGCTGGGGCAGGTCGACGTAGACGTCTTCCCCGTGGGGATAGGGAAACAGCCTGCTGTGGGTGCCCACCACCAGGGAATAGCGATGCCGTTGAAGGCGGTAGATGTTGGTGTAGGTGGGGTTGAGATAGAGAGGGGAGAAGCATTCCACCACTGCGGAGCCTGGCGGCATCAGTTGGCTATGGACGAAGGCGGAACCATGGGGCCCCGCCAGCAGTTGCGCATCACGGGCGAGGCTCAGCTGCTGGATCACCGGCAGTGCCCCGAGATCCACCCGTTCCACGCCCTGCCGTTTCAGGAGGCGTTCCACCTCCTCACCATTCACCAGCCGACGCCCAAGCCTTGTCTGAGCACCTCGCTCAAGCCACAGCTGGGGGGGAGTGTCGCTGGAGGGCTGATCGGTGATGGCTTGCAGCAGACGCTCCCTGAGCAGATGGAACACGGCGGGATGCTCACAGATATTGTCGTAGCTGATGGCGGCGGGATACAGCACCGAGCTGAACCGCAGTGGGCGGTTCACCTCCAGGATGCGTTGCGTCGGGATGCCGATCAGCCCGAGGAGCTCGCGGGTGAACGGCGGCAGGCCGGAAAGTACATAGGTGCAGGGCAGCTCAGCGGCTTCGATGGCCACCACTTTGAGCAGTTCCTCATGCCAGTGGGTGAAGTTGCGGGAGAAGAGATTGGCCAGAATGCACACATCCCCCTGCACATCGGCGATTTCAAGAGCGGTGCTGGGTTGCGGCAGGCAGGAAATCTCTCGGCGGCTGAGCTGTTCACGGGCAAAATCCGCCACGTAGTCGTAGTAGGAGGCCTCGAGAGGAATGGCACCATCGTCGAAGACCTGAAGGCCCTGGCCCCGCTCCAGGGCACTGGGCTGATACAGAACATTCCGTAGGCGGGCGACCGGAAGCGGGCCTTGGATCACCTGCTCAGCCCGCTCGAACGCTCTCACGATGTGGAGCCGGGCGCACTCGATTCCAGCGGGCCGGGTCATTGGCACCGCCGCTGATGACAGCCCCAGCCTTTGCCGATGATCAGGCCCGGGTCTGCGCCGGCGGCGTTGAAATAACGGAAGATCACCGAGGCCAGGCTGTAGGCGCGGCCGTAGTCGGCCAGCATCGCCTCCACCGTGTGCTTGGAGGTGCCGTAAGGGTTGATCGGGTTGGTGGGGTGCTGTTCCGTGATCAGATCGGCGCTGGGGATGCCGTAGGTGGCCGCGGTGGAGGAGAGCATGATCGGCAGCGGGGCGCCTCCGCGGGCCTGGCGATCGGCCAGGTTGGCCCCAACGAAGGGCACCGGCAGCACCTGCTCCACGATGGCGCGGTGGCCGTGGACGAGGTTGCCGAGCACCACGGGCTGGCGGCCCGCCCGCTGCAGGGCGCGCACGGCGTGGCTGCCGATGGTGCCGGCGCCGCCGGTGACCAGAACCTTCATGTGAGGGCCATTCCGGTGGGAATCCGGGCAGAAAGCCGGGCGGCGTCAGTCTGCCCCGCCTGTACGCCCGACCGCAGTTGTGGAGAACGATTGTCGAGCTGCCGGATGCTGAACGGGATCAGCTCGACGCACACTGCCGGCTGCGTGGAATCTCCAGGGCCCAGGCCTTGCGGGAGGCACTTGTGATCTGGCTGGAGCAACAGCAGCCCCAGCACCAGGCCGTCTTCGGGCTCTGGCGCCACCGGCCGCTCGACAGCCTGGCGATCGAGAAGGCCTTGCGGACCGAGTGGAGCGACCCTTGAGCCTGCTGCTTGATACCAACATCCTGATCGATGTGCTCCGGGGCGAGAGAACCGCCCTGGTGTGGCTGGAGGAGCAGCAGCGGCCCGCCATCAGCGTGCTCAGCTGGATCGAGGTGCTGGTGGGATGTCGTGCCGGGGAAGCAGCTCCGGTGGAGGAATGGCTGCGGACCTTTCCCTGCCTGCCACTCGATCACGCCATCGCCAGCGCAACGGTGCCGCTCCGGCAGGAGCATGGCATCAAGGTGCCGGACGCCATCATCCTGGCGACGGCACGTTGCCATGGGTTGCTTCTCGCCACGCGGAATGTGTGCGACTTTCCCCTGGCCATCGGCGGGATCGTGCACCCCTACACCCTGTGACTTCCATCACCCACCCCCCATCACATGCAGGATCACCGCCGGGATCACCAGGGTGTAGATGGCGGTGAGCGGCCAGCCGAAGCGCAGGAAATCGAGGAAGCGGTAGTTGCCGGGTGAGAACACCATCAGGTTGGTCTGGTAGCCGATGGGGGAGAGGAAGCTCTGGCTGGCGGCGAACACCACGGCGTAGATGAACACCAGCGGCGGCTGGCCCAGCCCCTCGGCCAGGCTGGCCACCACCGGCAGCAGCAGCACCACGGCGGCGCCGTTGCTGAGCAGTTCGGTGCTCACCAGGGTGAGGGCATACACCGCCACCAGGGCGCCGTACACCGGCCAGCCCTGCAGCTGCCCAAGGAGCCCCTCGGCCGCCAGCTGGGCCAGGCCGCTCTGGCGCAGGGCGGCACTGAAGCTGAACAGCCCGCCGAGCATCAGATACACGTCCCAGCGGATCGAGCGCAGGGCGCTGCTGGCATCGAGGCAGCCGCCCACCACCAGCACCCCCACCCCCAGCAGCACGGCGGCCACCAGGGGCATCACCTGGAGGCCGGAGAGCAGCAGCACCAGGGCCATGGTGAGGACGGCCAGCCACTTGCGGTGGGTGGTGGGCAGGTCGCTTTCGAGGTCGTCGAGCACCACCAGTTCGCTGTTCTCCTGCAGACCGCGGATGGCGTCGAGGGGCGCCTGAATCAGCAGCAGATCGCCGGCCTTGAGCGGCAGGCGGCCGAGGCGATCGTGCAGGGTGGTGTTGGCGCGCTTCACGGCCAGCACGGTGGCGTTGAAGCGCTGGCGGAAGCGCAGGTCGCGCAGGGTGGCGCCGGCCAGCAGGGAGCCGGTGGGTAGCAGCACCTCGGTGAGGCGGATGGATGTGGATGTGGATGAGGAGGCGGTCGCTGCGGCTGGGCTGGTGGCGCTGGCGTCCTCGCTGGCGGGGTTGTCGTCGCTGGCCGCCAGGAGGGTGCCGGCCAGGGCCACCATCTGGTCTTGCTGCAGGCGCAGCAGCTCGCCTCTGGTGCAGCGCAGCAGCAGGCGATCGCCGGCCTTGAGACGCAGCTCGGCCAGGGGCGGCTGCAGCCTCTGGCCGCCGCGGTGCACTGAAAGCACGTCCACATCGAAGCGGCGCTGGAGGCGGCTGGCGTGCAGGGTGCTGCCGGTGAGGGGGGAGCGCCTGGGGAGCACCACCTCGGTGAGGTAGCCCTCGCGGGTGAGCTCGGTGAGGGTGCCGCTGGCGTTGAGGCCGCGGTCGGGCAGCCAGCGGGAGGCCAGCAGCAGGTAGAGGGCGCCGATCAGCCACACGGGGATGCCGATGGCGGTGAAGGAGAACAGCTGAAAGCCGCCGTATCCCAGGCTGGCGGACACATCACTGGCCAGGAGGTTGGTGGAGGTGCCGATCAGGGTGAGGGTGCCGCCGGTGATGGTGGCGATCGAGAGGGGGATCAGCACCCGCGAGGGGCTCACGCCGCGGCGGCGGCACCAGCCCTCGATCACCGGCAGCAGGATGGCCACGATCGGGGTGTTGGGAATCACCGCCGAGAGGGGAGCCACCACGCCGCCGAGCAGGGCCACGAGCTGCTGCTGGCTGCGGATGCGGGGGGAGCTGAGCAGTTCGCGCAGGCGATCAAGGGCGCCGCTGTGCAGCAGGCCCTGGGAGAGCACGAACATGCCCAGCAGGGTGATCAGCGCCGGGCTGCCGAAGCCGGCCAGGGCCTGGCTGGGCTCCAGCACCCCGGTGGCGATCAGCAGCCCGGCGGCGGTGATGGCCACGATCTCCGGCGCCAGCCAGCCGCCCACGAACAGCACGATGGCGGCCGCCAGCACCACCAGGGTGATCCAGCCGGAGAGGGTGACCACGGCCAACGTCATGCTTGAGGCATGACGTCGGTGGCGGTGGGCTCAAGGATCCCGGAAGCCTGCAAGTGCTCGATCACCTGGAGCACGCAGGCTTTGAGGGGCTGGCTGCCGGTTTCCACACGCAGTTCGGGGTTTTCGGGCGGCTCGTAGGGGCTGGAGATGCCGGTGAAGTGGGGGATCTCACCGGCCCGCGCCTTGGCGTAGAGGCCCTTGGTGTCGCGCTGTTCGCACACAGCCAGATCGGCGGCACAGTGGATCTCGATGAAGTCGCCCGCCTCCACCAGGGAGCGGGCGCGATCGCGATCGGAGCGGAAGGGAGACACGAAGGCGGTGAGGGTGATCACGCCGGCATCCAGGAAGAGCTTGGCCACCTCACCGATGCGGCGGATGTTCTCCACGCGGTGGGGATCGGAGAAACCCAGGTCGTTGCAGAGGCCGTGGCGGATGTTGTCGCCGTCGAGCAGGTAGGAGGCCAGGCTGCGGCGGAACAGTTCCCGGTTCACGGCGTTGGCGAGGGTGCTCTTGCCGGCACCGGAGAGGCCCGTGAACCAGAGGATGGCGCTGCGGTGTCCCCGCTGCTCGGCACGCTCCTGGCGCTGCACGGAAGCTTCGTGCCACACGATGTTGGTGCTCATCGGATGCTGCGCGCGAGGTGGTTGCGGTTCGGTCTCAGAGAGCGAAACCGGGGTCGATGGTGGCCATGGCGGCGGCCGCCGCCTGGCAGAGCGCCTGGTGGCTGGTGCCGTGACTGGCGATCAGGCAGCCGGCCTGGCGAGGATCGCCGGTGTTGTAAAGCAGCGGCTGGCCGTCGGCGTGGGTGAAGGCGCCTCCGGCGGCGAGGAGCACCGCCTCGGGGGCGGCCATGTCCCAGTCCTTGGGGGCTGTCTTGCCGGAGAGCGAAACGTAGAGGTCGGTTTCGCCACGCAGGATGGCGGCCACCTTGCCGCCCACACTGCCGCGGGCGATGCCGGCGGCCACGCCGAGGGAACCCATCAGCGCCTCGAGGCGATCGTCGCGGTGGCTGCGGCTGGTGACCGGGATCAGCTCAGCCAGGCTGCCGCGTTGGCTGAAGCTCACCGGGTGGCGCTCCCCATCGGGAGATTCCCACCAGGCCTCGGGCGTGTTGCCCAGCAATGAGCCGATCCAGAGCTGCTGCAGTTCGGGCAGGAGTACCACACCAAACACGGGCCGCTGACCGCGCAGCAACGCCAGATGCACGGCGTACTCGCCCGTGCCCTGGAGGAAATCCTTGGTGCCGTCGAGGGGGTCGAGCAGCCACAGCCATTCAGCGTCCAGCGGCTGGCCTGCGGGCCACTGGTCCACGGTCTCCTCGCTGAGCAGCGTCCAGGGAGCGGCGGGGAAGGCGTTCCCCAGCCCCTTGAGCAGGAGGTCGTTCACGGCCAGATCTGCCGCCGACACCGGCCCCTTGGGATCGTGCTCGACGGAGAGGGCGGAGGGATAGCCAAAGGGCGGCTGCTCGCCGCGGGCATAGGCCCGCAGCACGGCGGCGGCGTCCCAGCTGAGCCGGCGCAGCACCGGCAGCAGATCCTGGATGGTGAGGGGTGCTGGAAGCATCTCAGGCCGCCGCCCGCAGCACTTCCACCACGCTGCGGAAGGCGAACCACTCCGGGATCTCCTCGCCGCCGCGCAGCATCTGGCGGAACTGGGTGCCGCTGAGCTTGCGCACGTGCAGGCCCCGGGCCTTGGCGTGGTCGGCGGTGACGTAGCCCTCCTCCTCGGTGTACACGAGGTTGAGGGAGGGCACGGTCTCCATGCCCAGCTCTCCGGCGTGCTCGCGGGCGAAGTCCTGGGCGTCGTAGGGGCCGTAGAAGTCGTCGCCCGTGAGGGAGCTCTTGCATCCGGCCATGTCGCGGCCGATGATGAAGTGGGTGCAGCCGTAGTTCTTGCGGATGATCATGTGCTGCAGCGCCTCCCGCGGGCCGGCCATGTGCATCGCATAGGGCAGGTAGGCCCAGCGGATGCGCGGGTTGGCCACCTCCTCCGCCAGGCGCTCGTAGGTCGCGAAGCGCACCTCGCCGGAGATGTCGTCCTCCTGGGTGGGGCCGCAGGTGGGGTGCACCAGCACCACGCCACCCTCACTCACATTGTCGGCATGCAGGGCGCGGGTGAACAGCTCGTAGTGGGCGCGGTGGATGGGGTTGCGGCACTGGAAGGCCACCACGCTCTGGCCCGCCGGCAGGGTGGCGCGCACCTCGGCGGGGGTTTTGCAGGGAAACACGCGCTGGGGCAGCTCCAGCCCCTGCAGGCTGCCGCCCAGATAGAAACGGCCGCGCTCGCCGCTGATCATGCGCACGGCGGGATGCTCGATCGAGGTGGTGCCGTAGCAGCCCTGGGCCTCCTTGGCCTTGTCGGGCTCCCAGCGGCTCTCCACCGTGAGCACGGCCAGCTCCTGGCCCTGGTAGGTGAGCAGCAGGCGGTCGCCGACAGCGATCGTCTCGTCGTCGCTGTCGAACACGATCGGCAGGCCGAACAGCAGGCCGCTGCTGGTGCGGTGGCCGGCCACCACGGCGTCGTAGTCCTCCTGGTGCATGAAGCCGCGCAGGGGGGAGAAGCCCCCCACCACCAGCAGCTCCACATCGCAGGCGTTGCGGTGGCTGCACTCGATCCGCCGGCCGGCACTGGCCTTCACCGCCTCGCGGTCGGCCGCCGGCACCATCAGGTCCACCAGGCTGCCGCCGTGGGGGGCGATCAGCGCAGGTGCTGGGCTGGTGGTGCTGCTGGTCATGGCTGGGACTCGGCGGGAGCGGCTCCGGGTTTGGCGGGTGGCTGCTGGCGGACGGCCATGCGGGCGAACTTGCGCTCGGGCACGGCGGGCTTGTCGCCAGCGGCCGGACGGGCCGGGGTGGTGCCGGCGGTGAGGGTGATCAAAGGAGAGGCGAAGTTCTGCTGCTCCTCGATCAGACGGGAGAAGTGCTCGAGAATGGCAACGCTCACCTTGCGCACATCGCCAGCGGGGATCTTGGTGTCTTGGGACACCACATCAATGAGTTCTCTGAAGTTCATGGTTCGGGTCCGCAGTCGCGGAGTGGGATCGAAAGGAGGGATCTCTCCGCCGTCGGCGGCTGAAACTCCTGGGGTTGATCCTACCCCAGGTTTGCGGCCGAGCGGGCGGCGGGGCAGGACACTGGGCAGAGAGGCCAGGAGTGAAACTGCGCAGGGCTGAGGATGATCAGAGACTGGAGTTGGCTTTGGAGAGCCAGCAGATCGGCATCACCGCTCACCAGCACGGAGGTGCCCTCGACCAGAGCCAACTCCAGAAACATCTGATCGTTGGGATCCCGCACCTGAAGCTTGCAGGGCTGCTGGAGTAGCCGCTCGCGATCCGCAGGACGGAGCCTGAATCGGGGTCACGATCACACCCGCCGCGCCCAGCTCACGGCTTCGGCCACATCAACGTCGCTGATGCCCATCTCAGCCAGGCGAGCGCGCACAGCAAAGGCTCCCCCGGGGTTGACCGGGGTGACATTCGGCAGGGTGAGCTGATTCTTGCTGGTGCGTTTGGCAAGGGCCAAGGACGATCGCTTCAGCAAGGAATCCTCACTTTAGCTTTAGCGAAATTCCTTGCCCCAGCCAGCTTCCAGTCACCCCCATACCTACTGGCCGAGGCTGAGGTGAAGCACCTTCAAGGCCTTTTCCACCGCCTGGTGCAGCCAGTCGGCGGAACGGATCATGCCGGCATTGTGGCTGGCGTGCTGCTAGCAGGTTCCACCCTGATACGACAGACCTGGCCTGGGGCCAAGCGTGGCTGGGGTCATGACGGTCGCACCTCCAGCTGTTCCT
>SLIG01000129.1 GCA_007135755.1 Cyanobium sp. | reverse complement strand
GCCCCGGTGGTGAGGATGTCGTCGAGCAGCAGCACCGTTCGGCGGCGGCCAGCGGGCGCTTGCTTGCAGCAGAAGGCACCCTCCTGGTTCTGCCAGCGCAGCTCCCGCCCCAGATGGTGCTGTCCCAGCACCGGCCGGCTGCGCACCAGCACCTGCTCCTGCTCCCAACCCAGCTGCCGCCCGAGCATCTGGGCCAGCAACGGGGGTAGGGGATTGCTCCGTCGTTTCCAGCTGGGCACCGCCACCAGCAGGGGAGGGGTCAGCCGGGTTGAAACCACTCGGCCTTCTGCCTGGAGCTGTTGCAGGCGGACCACCAGAGCGTTCAGCAGCGGCGCCAGCCGCTGGCTGCGTGGATCGCGCCGCAGGTTCAGCAGATAGCGGCGCAGCTCCCCCTCATAGGCACCTGCCGCCCACCAGGGCAACGGTTCCAGTCCGGCCAGGCCCGTGGCGGGCAGCTGAAGCTTCCGGTGCAGGGGCGGTCTCAGCAGCCACTCCAGGGGCAGCCAGCGGGCGATCCCGCACGGCGCAGGCCGTGTGTGCATGGGCTGTGGTCAGGCTGACTGCAGCATTGCCACCGCCCGAGCCTTGACCCAGACCGCGGGCCTCAGGTCTGGGGCAGGGCCCGCAGCATCGCCACCAGGGTGCGGTGGGCATCCTCGCTGTCGCTGAGGCTGTGGTCGAAGGGCACCTCCAGCATCTGGCCATCCACCTCCAGCCGCATGGCCTCGGCTTCGACGGCGAGCATGCGGGCTGAGCTGGCGGCGGCCACCCCGCCGTAGTGGCGGGCATAGGCCAGCACCGCCTCGGCGTGGTCGTCGTTCATGTGCTTGCAGATCCGATCGCTCACGGCTGGGGTGAGGGGGTCGGCGGCCATGGCCAGGGAACGCAGGGGAGCGACCCATTCTGGGGTTGGCCCTCAGGCGCCGGCGTAGCGCTGCCAGAGCAGCACCCCCAGGCGGATGGCGCTGAAGCTCACATAGCCCGCCAGCACCACGAACAGCGCCATCGAGATCCAGGTGCGCAGGTTGTTGTTCATGGCGGCGGCAGAACGGTCGCCGCCAGTCTGGCCATGCCCTGGGCCGCGCTCAGCCGGGGCCGGTTCAGCACCGTGCAGCCCAGCCGCCGTTGGCGGATCGTCCGCCACTGGGGATTGCGGGCGCCGCCGCCGAGGCTGATCACCCGCTGCACCGGCGGGGCGCCGAGCTGACGCAGGCGTGCCCAGCCGGCCCGCTCGATCTCGGCCAGGCCCTCCAGCAGGCCATGCAGAAACAGCGCATCGCTCACGGGCCGGGGTTCGAGCACCGGCTCGAGCGTGGGATCGTCCACCGGAAAACGTTCACCGCGGCCGTTGAGGGGCCGCAGCGCCAGCCCGCTGTCGTGGGCCGGATCGATCTGGCGGCTGAGCTCCGCCAGCTGCCCATCGCTGAAGAAGCGGCGCAGCACGCCCCCGCCGGCATTGGAGGCGCCGCCCACCAGCCAGCGTCCGGCAACCCTATGGCAGCTCACGCCCGGGCCCTGGATCGGCTCGGCGCACCATTGCTTGAGCACCAGGGTGGTGCCCAGCACGCACACGCCGTCCTGGTCGCCGGGATCGGCCGCCAGCACCGCCGCGTTGGCATCGGTGCTGCCCGCCACCACCCGGCAGCTTGGGGGAAGGTCAAGCAGGGCCGCCGCCCCGCCAGCGAGCGGCCCGAGCACCTCGCCGCTGGCACGGATGACGGGCAGGGCCTGGCTCCAGGGCTGCGCGGCGATCGCTCCAGCCCAGCGCCCGTGCTGCAGATCCCAGCCCAGGCGCAGGTTGTTGCCCTCCTCGCCCCAGCGCCAGTCGCCCAGCAGCCAGCCCAGCAGCCAGTCGGCCTGGTGGCGCAGCAGCCAGGGTTCTGCCGGGACCAGATGGCCGGCGGCCTCCAGCAGCCGCAGGGCCCGCGCCAGGCTGCCGCTGGGGCTGCTGGCCGGGCCACCGGCTGCGATCGCCGCCGCCGCCGCCGCCTGCTCCGGGCAGGCCAGGTGATAGGGCAGAGCCTCGGCCAGGCTCACCCTGGCATGGTGTTCTTCCACGAGGCTGCCGTCGCCACGGCAGAGCAGCAGGGTGCCGGAGGTGCCGGCCACCGCCAGGGATCCCACCCGCCTGCGCCGCTCGGCCGGCAGCTGGCGGCAGAGGCTGATCAGCCCATCCCGCCAGCCGCGGGGCTGGGCAAAGGGGGCGGGGTAGGGGCCAGCCACCTCGGCCACCACGGCGCCCTTGCCGTCGATGAGGGCCAGGCGCAGGCCACTGCTGCCCAGGTCGATGCCCAGTGCCAGGCAGCCCTGGGCCACCGGCGACTCAGGCCGCGACCCGGCTGGCGGTGGCCTGCTTCAGGGTTGCGGCGATGGCGTCCACGTCCTCCCAGGGGAGGTTGAGATCGCTGCGGCCGAAGTGGCCGTAGGCGGCCACGTCCTGGTAGAAGCGGCCGCCGCGCTGGCGGGGCAGGTCGCGCAGGGCGAAGCGCTCGATGATCGCCCCGGGCCGCAGGTCGAAGTGCTCCTGCACGAGGGCGGTGAGGTCGGCATCGCTGACCGCGCCTGTGCCGAAGCTCTGCACCAGGATGCTCACCGGCCGGGCCACACCGATGGCGTAGCTGAGCTGCACTTCGGCGCGCCGCGCCAGACCTGAGGCCACCAGCGCCTTGGCCACGTGACGGGCCGCGTAGGCTGCCGAGCGGTCCACTTTGGTGGGGTCCTTGCCGGAGAAGGCGCCGCCGCCATGGCGGGCGTAGCCCCCGTAGGTGTCCACGATGATCTTCCGCCCGGTGAGGCCGGCATCTCCCTGGGGGCCCCCCACCACGAACTTGCCGGTGGGATTCACCAGAAAGCGGGTGCCTTCCCGGCTGGGGCGGAGGTTGAGATCGGCGCTCACCGGCTCCACCACATGGGTCCAGAGGTCGGCGGCGATGCGCTCACGCAGCGGTGCGGCATCGCTCACCCCATCGATGCTGGGGGTGTGCTGGGTGGAGATGAGGATGGTGTCGATCGCCACGGGGCGGTCGTCCTCGTACACCACGCTCACCTGGGTCTTGCCATCGGGGAGCAGGTAGGCGAGAGAGCCGTCATGGCGCACCTGGGAGAGCCGCCGTGCCAGCCGGTGGGCCAGGCTGATCGGAAGCGGCATCAGTTCCGGCGTTTCATCGCAGGCGTAGCCGAACATGATGCCCTGATCGCCGGCCCCCACCAGATCCATTGGGTCACCGTCGTGGTCGTCGGCCTCATCCACCCCCTGGGCGATGTCGGGGGATTGCTGGTCAAGGGCCACCAGCACGGCGCAGCTGTGGGCGTCGAATCCACCGGCGCGGGCGCTGCTGTAGCCGATCTCCTCGATCACACCGCGCACCAGGGTGTTGAAGTCGATGCGGGCGGTGGTGGTGACCTCCCCCGTGAGCAGGCAGAGGCCCGTGTTCACAACGGTTTCGCAGGCCACCCGGCTGGCGGGGTCCTGGCTGAGCAGCGCATCCAGCACAGCGTCGCTCACCTGATCACAGATCTTGTCCGGATGCCCCTCGGTCACCGACTCGGAGGTGAAGACGTAGCGGCTCATCGGCCCCGGCAGAAGTGCGCACCAGCCTATGTGCGGAGCACCTCCAGTTCACGCCAGTGGGCCAGCTGGGGAAAGCGCGGCTCGAGGGGTGGGGGTTGCTGCCAGCCGGCGCCATAGCCCAGCACCACCGCCACACCGGCCCGCTCGGCCATCAGCAGGTCACTGTTGGCATCGCCGATCAGGGCGCAGCGGCCCGGCTCGGTGCCCAGGTCGCTGCAGAGGGCCACAACGGCGGCAGGATCGGGCTTGCGCGGGTGATGATCGGCGCTGCGCAGGGCCGCAAAGCAGGGGCCGAGGTTGTGGCTGGCCAGAAACGCGGCGATGCCCTGCTGATCGTCGTTGCTGATCACGGCACAGGCCACACCTGCCCCACAGAGCTGCTGAAGCAGCTCGTGCACGCCGTCGGTGGCCGTGGAGCCAGCAGAGAGCTCATCGTCAGCGGTGAGATCGCAGTGCTGAAAGGCGGCATCGGCCAGCTCAAGAGCTTCGGGCCAGCCCAGCCCCAGCTGGGCCAGGGCCGTGGCCGTGGAGATCAGGTTGTGCTCGCGGCTGGCCACCGCCGTGGTGCCGGCAGGGTGCAGGCCGTTGCCCTGCACCCCGTAGGTGGCCTCAAGCCGTGGGGCGAGTTCAGCGGCGACGCTGAGCGCCAACTGGGGATGGCGCTGCTCCAGGAACCGCTGGCACTGGTTGACCCGCGCCCTGGCCAGGGCGAGCAGCCTGAGCTCGCTGTGGCAGAGGGTGCCGTCCTTGTCGAACAGCACCGCCTCGATCTCTCCCTGGTGGAGCGGTCTGCCCCGCAGCAGCAATCGGGCCAAGGGGGCTGGCTCAGTCGAGGGTGACGCCCATGGGCTCGTGATCTTCCGCCTGCTCCATCAGCATCTGCTTGTAGCGGGCTGCCATTTCCTCGGCCCGATCGAACACCTTCTGGGGATCGGTGAGCATGTCGCCGGGCTCGGGTTCGAGGGCCTTGGTGGAGAGGGAGATCCGGCCACGCTCGGCGTCGAGGTCGATGATCATCACCTTCATCTGGTCGTTCACATTGAGCACCGTGTGCGGCGTTTCGATGTGCTCGTGGCTGATTTCGGAGATGTGCAGCAGGCCGCTCACCCCACCGATATCGATGAAGGCGCCGTAGGGCTTGATGCCCCGCACCGTGCCCAGCACCACTTCGCCCACCTCCAGGCGATTCATCTTGCGCTCCACCAGGGCGCGGCGATGGCTGAGCACGAGACGGTTGCGCTCTTCGTCCACCTCCAGGAACTTGAGGGGCAGGAAGTCGGCCACCAGCTCTTCCTTGGCCTTGCGCGTGCTGATGTGGCTGCCGGGAATGAAGCCGCGCAGTCCTTCCACCCGCACCAGGGCGCCACCGCGGTTGGTGGCGAACACCTCGCTGTAGATCGTGGCGTCCTCCTTCTGAAGCTGACGCACCCGTTCCCAGGCTCGCTGGTATTCGATGCGGCGGATGGAGAGCGAGAGCTGGCCGTCCTCGTTCTCCTCGCTCATGATGAAGAACTCCCGGATCTCGCCGGGCTGCATCACGTCGCCCAGGCCCTCCACCCGGTTGATCGACACCTCCTGGAGGGGCATGAAGGCCGCGGTCTTGGCCCCGATGTCGATCATGGCGCCCTTCGATTCCAGGGCGAACACGGTGCCGTTGACAACGTCACCGGGCTTGAAGTTGTAGTCGTACTTGCTGAGCAGAGCCGCGAACTCATCGAGCGAGAAGCCCACGCCGTCGAGATCGCGGCTGGCGGGGCGGCTGTCGGAGTCGTCAGCGGCGGGAACCTCTTCCGCAATGGCGTCGTCGAGGTCGGTTGCCGCTTCAGCGGCAAGATCGAGATCGGCCTCGGTGCTGCTGATGTCGGAAGGGGTCACGGTCATGGCGATGGGCGGACTGCCTGAGGCAGGACGAGGGGATCCAACGGTCTGCCCGCCTGCAGACGCGTTCGAACCATCAAATCTACCAACACGGCAGGGGCTGCTCATCGACCGGGCGTCCAGGAAGCCTCAGCCCAGGGCGGCCACGGATGGGGTGTTGCGTCCGCGATCGCTGCGGCGGTTGAGGCCGTCGAGGGTGGAGACGAAGTCGCTCACGCTCTGGAACTGCCGGTAGACCGAAGCGAAACGCACATACGCCACTTCGCTCATGGCTCTGAGCTGCTCGAGCACCATCTCGCCGATTTCGGCGCTGGTCACCTCCCGGCCGGGCCGCTGCTGCAGCTGCAGCTCCAGTTCATCGACCACCGATTCCAGGCGCGCGGGCTCAAGGCCGGTTTTTTCGCAGGCCCGCAGCAGTCCGTGCAGGAGCTTGGCCCGGTTGAACGTTTCCCTGGCGCCGTTGCGTTTCACCACGGTGACGGGCACCGTTTCCACGCGCTCGTAGGTGGTGAAGCGAAACGTGCAATTGAGGCATTCACGCCGTCGGCGCACGCTGCGGCCGCTGTCTGCCGATCGTGATTCCAGAACCCGGCTGTCGGTGTGCTGGCAGGAGGGGCATTGCATCCCCGTACATCCGGGCGGCGTTTGCTGAGTTTAAGCAGGTGATGATTGCCTGAAAAGGCCTGAGGGTGTGGATTGCATCGGTTCAGCCATGAAAAAGCCCCCGGAATCCGGGGGCAAAGGGGCGTGAGGCCGCTCTGTGACTCACTTGCCGATCTTCGGAGGATCGCGGAAGGCGATGGCGAAGAACAGGGTGGCGATGGCCAGGGTGAGGATGAGGATGTAGGCGAAGCTCTCCATGGGGTGACCTCCGGGTCAGCTGAGGGGGGTGCCGGCGGGGGGCACGAAGTCCTCCGGGATTCGGCGGGTGGATTGGTCGCCAAGCTTCTGGAACAGGCCGAATTCCACCTGTTCCCCGAGATCGGGGTCGATGCCGGCGAACACATCGCGGTAGAGGGTGCGGGCACCGTGCCAGATGTGCCCGAAGAAGAAGAGCAGGGCGAAGGTGGCGTGGCCGAAGGTGAACCAACCGCGGGGTGAGCTGCGGAAGGTGCCGTCGGAGTTGTAGGTGTCGCGATCGAAATCGAAGGCTTCACCCAGCTGGGCCTTGCGGGCCAGCCGCTTCACATCGGCAGGGTCGGTGAAGGTCTGGCCGTTGAGGGCGCCGCCGTAGACGGTGGCCGTGATGCCGGTCTGCTCGAAGGAGTACTTGGCTTCAGCCCGGCGGAAGGGAATGTCGCCGCGCACGACGCCATTCTGATCCTCGAGCACCACAGGGAAGTTTTCAAAGAAGTTGGGCAGACGGCGCACCTCAAGTTCCCGGCCCTCCTTGTCGGTGAAGGAGATGTGGCCGAGCCAGCCGGTGGGCAGGCCGTCGCCGTTCACCATCGGGCCGACCCGGAACAGGCCGCCTTTGGCGGGGCTGTTGCCCACGTAATCGAAGAATGCCAGTTTCTCAGGGATGGAGGCGTAGGCCTCCTCCTTGGTGGCGCCATTGTCGAGGGCGGTCTGAACCCGCCGGTTGATCTCGGTCTTGAAGTAGCTCTGGTCCCACTGGTAGCGGGTGGGGCCGAACAGTTCCACCGGAGTGGCCGCAGCGCCGTACCACATGGTGCCGGCCACCACAAAAGCGGCAAAGAACACGGCGGCGATTGCCGAAGCCAGCACCGTTTCGATGTTGCCCATCCGCAGGGCCTTGTAAAGGCGCTCGGGGGGGCGGGTGGTGATGTGGAAGATCCCGGCGATGATCCCAACGATGCCAGCCGCGATGTGGTGGGCAACGATGCCGCCGGGGTTGAAGGGGTTGAAGCCCTCGGGCCCCCAGGACGGCTGCACGGGCTCAATGTGGCCGTTGAGGCCATAGGCATCAGACACCCACATGCCCGGACCGAACACGCCGGTGAGGTGGAAGGCTCCGAAGCCGAAGCAGGCCAGGCCAGCCAGCAGCAGGTGGATGCCGAAGATCTTGGGCAGATCCAGGGCCGGTTCGCCGGTGCGGGGGTCCTGCCAGATCTCCAGATCCCAGTAGGTCCAGTGCCAGATGGCGGCCAGGAAGAGCAGGCCGCTGAAGACGATGTGGGCTGCGGCCACACCCTCGAAACTCCAGAAGCCGGGATCCACGCCGGTTTCGCCGGTGATGCTCCAGCCACCCCAGCTGCCGGTGACGCCGAGGCGGGCCATGAAGGGCATCACGAACATCCCCTGGCGCCACATCGGGTTGAGCACCGGGTCGGACGGATCGAAGATCGCGAGCTCGTAGAGGGCCATGGATCCGGCCCAGCCGGCAACCAGGGCAGTGTGCATGAGGTGCACGGCCAGAAGGCGGCCTGGGTCATTGATGACCACGGTGTGCACCCGATACCAGGGCAATCCCATGGGGAGCTGAGTTCTGGAGGGGTGCGGCGATCGTAAGGTCGGGCTGCCCCGCGTGGCGGGCCAGGTTACGGAGCGCAACGGCCCCCTTCACAATGGGTCCAGCCGCCCTGAAGCCATGCCCGTTATCCGCTTTCTGCGCGAGAACCGCGATGTGGCGTGCTACCCGGGGGAGAACCTCCGCGAGGTGGCCCTGCGCGAGGGCATCGGCCTCTACGGGGTGAAGGGAGTTCTGGGCAACTGCGGCGGCTGCGGGCAGTGCATCACCTGCTTCGTGGAGATTCCCGAGGGCTGTGCTTCGGCGCTGAGCGCCCGCACCGGCGTGGAAGATCTGAAGCTGCGCCGCCGTCCCGACACCTGGCGTCTGGCCTGCCAGGCCCTGGTGAACGACTCGCTGGTGGTGATCACCCGGCCCCAGCTGGGTCTGGCCAACAAGGACAGTCAGGTGAGTGCCGCCATGGCCTCCCCCCTGCCGCCTGGGCCCATCTGCTGGCCTGAGCCGGTGGCGATCGAATCCGAATCTGAAGGCGCGGGCGAGGAGTCCAAGACGGGGCCGGGCGGCGGAGAGGCCGTCGCTACGGGGGATGAAGCGCCCTGAAGGCTGCCGGTTCGCCGGTGATACCCTCCGCTCATCCGTTCCACCAGATCTCCCTGCGACCCCATGGAAACCAACGATCTCGGCTTTGTTGCCAGCCTGATGTTCGTCCTGGTTCCCACGGTGTTCCTGCTGGTCCTCTACATCCAGACCAGCAGCCGCCAGGGGGGCTGAGCAAGGGGGTAGATCAGCCCCCTTTGTTGCTGAAGAGGGCTCGCTGAGAAAGGCTCGGTCCCTCAGCGACGCCCTTCCGGTTCACGCACCAGCAGCACCGGGGCCGGTGCGTGCACGCGGATGTAATCACTCACCGAGCTGCCAAGGAGCCGATCCAGATCCACCAGGGCCTTGGCCACCACGGGCCGCCGGTCCTGCGATGCGATCACCAGCAGGTCGGCGTTGATCTCCTCGGCGGCGGCGCAAACGGTGCGGCCAATATCGGCGCCGGTGCGGTGCAGCGGCTTGAGGCTCACCCCGTAGGTGCGGGCCTTCTGCACGGCCTTGTCCAGCACCGCGTCGGCCGGTGAGCGGCCTCCGCGGGATGGGGTGATGTCCTGGCGGGTCACGTGCACGCCGGTGAGGCTGCCGCCGGGGATCTCGCGCACCAGATCGGCGGCCAGGCGCAGGGCGTCATCGCCAACCCCAGTGCCGTCCACCGTCACCATCACCCGGTTGATGTGGCGCACGTAGAGGTCGTCGCGCACCAGCAGCATCGGCCGGGTGGAGAGCTGGAACACGTATTGGCTGGCGCTGTTGCCGAGGATCGACTGCAGGCGGTTGAGGCCCCGCGAGCCCATCACGATCAGATCGGCATTGAGCTCGTCGGCCACCTGCAGCACCGTCTGCTTGGTGTCGCCCTGACGAATGATCGTGTTCACCTCGCTGGGATTGAGTTGCAGGCGGCTCACCGCATCGGCCACCAGTCCGGCCGCCTGCTGCCAGTGCTGCTGGAAATCCTCGCCCGCCTGCTCCGGCACCACATGCAGCAGATTGAGGCGTGCCTGCCGAACCACGGGGATGGCGCGCAGCATGCGCACCATCTCCTCCACGTGGCCTTTGCCGGAATCGGCGATCAGAACGTTGCGGAACACAGGGACCAGTCCGGGCTCTGCGGCAGCCTATGGCGGTTGAGGCACAGTGCCTGGCGTCACCATGCAGACCGTGACGGAGTGTGGCGAATGGTTGCTGCGGCGACGGGTGTTGCCCCAGCACACCGACCACGCCGGGGTGATGTGGCACGGGACCTATCTGGCCTGGCTGGAGGAGGCGCGGGTGGAGGCTCTGGCGGAGGCGGGCCTGGCCTACAGCGAGCTGTCGGCGCAGGGGCTGGAATTGCCGGTGGTGAGCCTGGCCATTGACTACCGCCGGGCCCTGCTGCACGGTGATGCGGTGGAGCTGCGCAGTGCGGTGCAGCCTCGCCAGGGATTGAAGCTGCCCTGGTGCAGCCGGTTTTATGGCCCATCGGGAGAGCTGGCCGCCAGTGCGCGTGTGGAGCTGGTGCTGGTCTGCCGGCCGGCTCGCGAGGCTGGCGATGGCGGGCCGGGGGCGGGGCGTGCGCTGCGCCGGTGGCCGCCGGATCTGGCCCTGGCGATCGAGCGCCTGCAACGCGGACCAGGATAGAATCAGTACAGATGTACTGGTGCAATGGGAGAGTTGATTGCGCTGCCCTCCCGCCCCTCCTGCGCCCAGCCCCGGCGCCGCCACTGGTCCCGCGACCGTCGCCTCTGGTGGCTGTTGTGGTCGTCCTGCCCCGGTCTGGGCTGGGTGAGAGCCTGCGCCTCCTTGAGGCCCATGCCGGCTCCCTGGAGGCCGCCTGGCACACCCCGCTGGAGAGGCTGCCGCCCCTGCCAGCCGGCCGGCAGGGGCTGGCCCGCCTCGATCGCTTTCGCCGCCGCTGGGGCGAGGCGCCCCTGGAGCGTTGGGCGCAGCAGGTGCGGAACGGCCGCCAGGTGCTGCTGCCCGGCGATGGGGCCTGTCCGGACCAGCTGGGCGAGCTGGAGCGGCCGCCCCTGGCCCTGCACTGGCGGGGCCGCGGCAGCCTCTGGCCTTGCCTTGCCGATCGCCGGGCCGTGGCGGTGGTCGGCACCCGCCGTCCCTCCCGCCATGGCCTGGCCATGGCCGAGGCCCTGGGCCGGGCCCTGGCGGAGGCCGGCTGGCCGGTGGTGAGCGGGCTGGCGGAGGGGATCGACGCCGCCTGCCACCAGGGCTGCCTGGCGGCGGGCGGGCGGCCTGTGGCGGTGCTGGGCACACCACTGGAACGGGTCTACCCCCGTCATCACGGCCCCCTGCAGCGCCAGGTGGCTGAGCAGGGGCTGCTGATCAGCGAGCATCCCCAGGGCGCTCCGGTGCGCGCTGGACACTTCGCCGCTCGCAATCGTCTTCAGGTGGCGCTGTCGAAGGCCGTGGTGGTGGTGGAGTGCCCTGAGCGCAGTGGTGCGCTGCATTCCGCCCGCCTGGCCTGGCGGCAGCAGCTGCCGCTCTGGGTGGTGCCCGCCGATGCCGCCCGCGTCTCTGCCCGGGGCAGCAATCGGCTTCTGGGCGAGAGCGCCTCGGTGCTGCTCGATCCCGCCGATCTGGTGATTCAGCTGGGCCCTGGCCCCCTTGCCCGTGCGAAGGGCCGCGGCGGGCGGCCCGTCGGCCCGGTCTCCGCGTCGGCGGCCAGCGATGGTGAACTGCTGCGTGCCCTCGGGGAGCGGGCCTCTCTCGAGGAGCTCTGCGGACAGCTGCAGCAACCGGCCGGACGGCTGGCCCCCCGCCTGCTGGCTCTGGAGCTGGCGGGGCTGGTGCGGGCGGAGCCTGGCCTGCACTGGCGGCGGCTTTAGCCTGCAGCCAGCTTCCACTGCCATGCTGTGGCCGCCATGACCTCCCGATGGCCTCTGCCGGCGGTGGCTGAATCCCGGGTGATCCTTCAGGGCGACGCACTTCTGGGTTGGCGCCGCCGCCAATTGGCCCTGGGAGGGCGCGCCGAGGATCTCGACTGGCTCCTGGATCTGGTGGGAGGGCTGCGCTGGGCTGATCTGCAGCGGCTGCGGCTGGCGCCGGAGCGGGGTGTGCCGCTGCAGTGCGCCCTGTCCAGTCTGGAAGCACTGTGGCGCCGGCACCTGGAGAGCCAGGAGCCCCTGCAGTACCTGGCGGGCTGCTGCCCCTGGCGGGATCTCACTCTGGCCGTGGCCCCAGGGGTGCTGATCCCACGCCAGGACACTGAACTACTGGTGGAGCTGGCTGAGCAGCTGGTGGACCGGCCGCCCGCTGTGTGGGCGGATCTGGGCACCGGCAGCGGCTGTCTGGCCATTGCCCTGGCTCGCCTCTGGCCCCAGAGCCGTGGTGTGGCCGTCGACCTGAGCCCCGAGGCCTTGCGCCAGGCCCACGCCAACGTGGCCGCCGCCGGCGTGGCTGATCGGCTGGTGTTGGCGGCGGGCAGCTGGTGGCAACCGCTTGAGCCCCAGTGGGGCCAGCTGGAGTTGGTGGTGGCCAATCCTCCCTACATCCCCACGGCGGTGTGGAGCGGCCTGGACCCGGTGGTGCGGGACCACGAACCCGCCCTTGCCCTCGACGGCGGGTCGGATGGCCTGCAGGCGTTGAGAGCCATCACGGCTGGAGCCGGCGCTGCGCTTGCCCCGGGCGGCTGGCTGGTGCTGGAGCACCATCACGACCAGAGCTCAGCCGTGGCCGCCCTGCTGGCCGCTGCCGGCCTGGAGCAGATGCAGGCCCATGCCGACCTCCAGGGCGTGCGGCGCTTTGCCTCCGCCCGTAACCCCTCCAGCTGCCATGACTGCGCCTGAACGAGCCCACCCCCGTCGGGACAGCCGCCCTGAGGCCACCTCAACGGGCGGCAGCTCCATGGGCCCGCTGCTGGCGGCTCCTGAGCTGGCCCGGCGGCTTCATGCCGGAGCCGTGGCCCTGATGCCGACAGACACACTGCCGGCCCTGGCGGCCTGTCCGGACCATGCTGGCCAGATCTGGGCCCTCAAGAACCGACCCGCCCACAAGCCTCTCATCCTGATGGCGGCAGATCTGGAGCAGTTCGAGATGGTGCTGGGCGGCCCCTGGCGGAGGGAATGGCTGGAGCTGGCCGCTCGAGGCTGGCCTGGGGCGCTCACGCTGGTGCTCCCGGCCCGGGGGGCCGGGGCGCGCGCGCTCCACCCCGGCGGCCAGGATCTGGGGTTGCGCATCCCTGCCTGTCACCAGACCAGGGACCTGCTGCGCCTGAGCGGGCCCCTGGCTACCACCAGTGCCAATCCCTCCGGCCAGCCAGCGGCCACAAGCGCGGAGGAGGCCCGGCTGCTCTTCCCCCACCTGCCGGTGCTGGCGCCCCTGCCCTGGCCAGCGGCCGGTGGCCAGGCCAGCACCGTGCTGGCCTGGCGAGAGGGCGAGAGCGGGAGCCAGGGCCGCTGGAGCCTGCTGCGCGCCGGTGCTTTCCTACCGGCAGACCTGCAACTGGAAAGCTGATGGCGGCCCTGGTGCTGGTGCTGTTGATCACGATGGCCGCCTATGCCTGGCTGGCCACGCCTTTCATCGAGGTGGGCACCCTCCTGCTTCAGGCCCGCTGGCTGCTCTGGCTGCCCCTGCTGGCCCTGCTCTGGTTGCTGGCTGGCCGCGAGTGAAAAGTCTGTCGGCCACACCTGGGCCAGGGGCGCGTTCACCCCGGCCCGGCCCTGCTGCCCCGGCGGTGACAGTGCTCCCGCTGGGTCCGGGAGGACCTCAGGTGCGCTGCAACACCACTAAGGTGCCGAGCACTCTGCCGCTCGGTCCATGGCACGACGCCGCCGGCTAGTTGCGGCGAGCCTGATGCTCCTGGGGTGGTGCTGCAGCCTGCTGCTGCACCTTGGGCTGCCGGCTCTGGCCCAGACACCGCCCCAGCCTGCCCCGCAGACCACACCACCTGGGACGCCGCGGCCGGAACTGCGGGGGGTGTGGCTCACGGCCAACGACATGCCGGTGCTGCGCGACCGGGAACGCATGCGTGAGAGCGTGACCCGCCTGGCTGAGCTCGGGTTGAACACCCTCTACCCGGTGGTGTGGAACGGAGGGATGGCCTACTACCCCAGCACCGTGGTGAAGGAGCGGGGGCTGCAGGACTTCACGTACCTGGGTCTGCAGGGCCAGGACGTGCTGGGTGAGCTGATCGCCGAGGGGCGGCGCCAGCGGTTGCTGGTGATCCCCTGGTTTGAGTTCGGTTTCATGGCGCCGCTGGATTCCACCCTGGCCCGACGGCACCGGGCCTGGCTCACCGAGAAACAGGACGGCGGGCTGACCTCGATGAGTGCCGCCGGAGAGGTGGCCTGGCTGAATCCCTTCCGCCCGGAGGTGCAGCAACTGATCACCGATCTGGTGCTGGAGGTGGTGGGCACCTACGGCGCCGACGGCATTCAGTTCGACGATCACACCACCCTGCCGCGGGAGTTTGGCTACGACGCCTTCACCACCGCGCTCTACCGCCGCGAAACCGGCAGAAACCCACCCGCCAATCCGGCAGATGCCGCCTGGGTGAAGTGGCGTGCCGACAAGATCACGGCATTCATGGACCAGCTCACCAAGGCCGTACGGGCAAGGCGGCCGGGCGCGATCGTGTCGATCTCCCCGAATTACTACGACTTCGCTTACAAGCTGCAGCTGCAGGACTGGCTCACCTGGGTGCGGCGTGGCATTGCCGATGAGCTGCTGGTGCAGATCTACCGCGCCGATCTGCCCAGCTACTCTCCCCATCTGCTGCGTCGGGAGGTGCAGGAGTCCCGCCAGCGCATTCCCACCGCCATCGCCATCCTCAGCGGCCAGCGCAGCCGCCCCACCCCCATTGATCTGATTCAGCAGAAGGTTTTCGCCAACCGTCAGGCCGGGCTGGGGGTGGCTTTCTTCTACCTCGAAAGTCTCTGGAAGCTGGGGCCGGAACCTCCGGATCAGCGCAAATTGGCGCTCGCCAGGTTGTTCGCGGCTCCGGCGCCCCGGGTTGCAGGACCCGCGCCTGCGGCCACCGCCCCGCCGGCGGCATCACAGCGGGCGCCACTCGCGCCGCCGCCGCCCCTGCCATCCCCACTCGGTCCGCCGGCATCGACCCGTCCACCCCTGCCCCAGCTGCCCCAGACCCTGCCAGGTGTCTGAAGCGAGAAGGGCCTGGGGCACGGGGAGCGTGTGGAAGCCGGCTAACGGATTTGAACCGATGGCCTTCGCTTTACAAAAGCGCTGCTCTACCGCTGAGCTAAGCCGGCGTGCTGGTGGTGACCCATTGAATTATCCACCGCCGGCCCGCGCGCAAGGGCCCAGAGCAGGAGTTGGGTGCGGTTGCGGCAGCCGCTCTTGGCCAGCAGGTTGGAGATGTGGCTCTCCACCGTGCGGGGGCTCAGCACCAGAGCGGCGGCGATGCCCTTGTTGCTCAGTCCCCGGCCAAGCTCCAGGAGCACCTTCTGCTCCGCTGGGGTGATGGTTGGGATGCCATCCACCCAGGTGGCCTCCGGGGCTTGAAACAGGCTGGTCATGGTCCCGGCTGGCGTGCTGCTCAGCCCAGGGTTGCCACGCCCTCGGAATCCTCTTCGGGGGTGCCGGCAGCCATGGTCAGCTCAGGCTCGGGAATGCGGGCCCGGCGGATCGGCAGGTTGGCCACCAGTGCCGTCACCCGATCCTCGGTGGCGAGGCTCACGTCGCCTTCCTCCAGGTCGATCTCCACGTAGCGGTTCACGACCTCAAGGATCTCCCGGCGCATCTGTTCCAGCAGTTCCGGGTTGAGATCGCTGCGATCGTGTGCCAGCACGAGGCGGAGCCGCTGTTTGGCGGTGTCAGCGCTGGCTGGCTGGCGGCCCAGCAGTTTGTCGATCAGGTCGCGCAGGGTCATCGCCTCAGAAGATCTTGGTTTGCATCAGGCGGCCGATCCGGGCCCTGAGGCCCTGGCGCTCCTTGCTGGGGTCGATCAGGGGAACCGCTTCCCCGCGCAGGCGACGGGCCACGTTGGTGTAGGCCCGGGCCGCCGGCGAGCCGCTGTCGCCAAGGGTGAGGGGCTCGCCCCGGTTGGTGCTCACGATCACCTGTTCGTCCTCCTGCACAAGCCCCAGCAGAGGCAGGGCGAGGATGTCGGTGACGTCGTCCACGGCCAGCATCTCCTGGCTGGCCATCATCTTCGGACGCACCCGGTTCAGCACCAGCTGGATGGGCTTCACGCCCTCGCTGTTCAGCAGCCCGATCACCCGGTCGGCATCGCGCACTGCCGACACTTCCGGGGTGGTGACCACGATGGCCTCGGTGGCGGCAGCCATGGCGTTGCGGAAGCCGCCCTCGATCCCGGCCGGGGCGTCGATCAGCACGTACTCGAACTGTTCCCCCACCATCGTGGCGATCTGGCGCATGTCCTCGGGCTTGAGCCACTCGAGCATGCGCGGGTTGCCAGCCGGCAGCAGGGCCAGGTTGGGCTCCTGCTTGTGCTTCACCAGGGCCTGCTCCAGCCGGCAGCTGCCCGCCAGCACCTCCTGGGCTGTGTAGACGATGCGGTTCTCCAGGCCCAGCAGCAGATCAAGATTGCGCAGCCCGAAGTCGGCGTCGAGCACGGCGGTTGTGGCGCCGAGCCTGGCCAGGGCGATGCCGAGATTGGCGGTCAGGGTGGTTTTACCCACCCCTCCCTTGCCGGAACAGATCAGGATGAAGCGGCTGGACTGGGCGGTCACGGCTGAGCCTGAGGTCGGGGCAGGTTAGGGCCAAAACCGCGGCCGGCCGGTTCCAGCCCCGAGTGACCGGGGGAATCCGGTGTTCTCTCCAGCGGCCAGATCGGCGGAGCCGGGTCCAGGCGGATGGTGCCGTCCACCAGGGACGCCTGCTCCGCCATCCCGGCCGCGGGACTGTCGTCCGGGCCGCGGGCCACGGCACCGGCGATGCGCAGCTGCAGGGGCCGCAGTTGCAGCGCCACGATCCGGGCCCGGGCATCGCCATGGCAGCCGGCATGGGCGATGCCCCGCAGCCGTCCCCACACGAGCACGTGGCCGCCGGCGCTCACCCGGGCGCCGGGGTTCACGTCCCCCAGCACCAGCACCGATCCCTCGGCTTCGAGGTGATCTCCGGAGCGCAGGGTGCCGCGCTGCAGGCAGAGCTCCTGGCTGCCGGGTTCGCGGTGGCTGGCCTCCCGGCCGCTGGCCAGGTCCTCGGGCCCTGGGGAGTAACTCTGCAGCCCCACCGCCGCTGCCGCCACCCGGCTGCGGGGATCGGCGCTCCACAGGGCCGTCAGCCTGATCCCCCGTGCCGCCAGCCGATCCACCAGTGCGCGCAGCGCACGCACACCGAGCTGCCACTCCCCGGCCACCAGGGCAAGGTTGGCCGGCACCGGTGCCCCGTCCAGCAGGTGGGCCGCATCCACAGCCCGCTCCACCAGCTCGGCCGCCGTGGCCTCCCCACCCGGCAGGGGCAGCAACAGCCATGCCGGTGCCCCGGGCCACTGGGGTCTGAGCACCATCGCCGCCCTGGCCGCTGCCGGCATCAGCCCTTCACCATCCGCCGCAACTTAGGGGCCACCTCCGCCGGGTGGATCAGCCAGGCCATCTCCACTTGCTGGGTCAGGCTCTGCACCAGGGGGGAGCGCTGCTCGAGGGCCTCGAGATGGCGCCCGTCCCAGAGCCGCAGGCCGCCCTTGTAGGGGTGATAGCCGCGGCTCTGACGCTGCTGGAGGCCGCAGCAGGTTTCCGCCACCAGGCCCTGCTCCTCAGCCCACCGCCGGGCCCGGGCCAGCAGCTCCAGCCGAGCACCGGCCTGCAGGTGGCTGACGTCGGTGGCCTTGAGCAGCCGCCGCTCCAGCAGCCGCCGGCAGGGCTGGGCCAGCTCCTCGGGGCCCTCCTCCATCCAGCGCATCAGGTGGTAGCCGGTGCGGATGTCGTCGTTGGCCAGGTAGGTATCCACGCTGAGATCCTGCTGCCGCCAGAGCCAGCAGGCCATCACCGCATCGGCCCACACCCGTGTGGGGCCCAGGCTTCGCGCCTGGCGGATCACCTGCTGCAGCAGCCAGTTGCACACCACGTTGAGGCGGTGGTTGTAGACGCTGCGGTACATGAGATTGCGCACCACCAGGTAGTGCTCCACCGCCATCAGGCCCTTGGGGTGGAGGGCCAGGCTGCCGTCGGGGGCCAGGGTGAGGGCGGCCAGGAGGCGCTCCAGATCCAGGTGGCCATAGGTCATGCCCGTGCTGTGGCTGTCCCGCATCAGGTAGTCGAGCCGGTCGCAGTCGAGCTGACTGCTCACCAGGGCCTTGATGGCACTGCAGGGGTGCTGGCCCCGCTCCAGCAGGTCGGCCACCGCCGCGGCACTCCCCGGGGCGAACTGCTCCAGCGGCTCCCGCAGGGCCGGATGCTCGAGGATCAGCCGCCCTGACCAGGCTTCGTGGCGCAGTCCGTACATCTCTTCGCCGGTGTGGCTCAGGGGGCCATGGCCGACGTCGTGGAGGAGGGCCGCGGCATAGAGCACCCCCCGGTGGGCCGCCAGCTCCGGATGCAGCCGCTCCAGCAGGGCCAGGGCGCGCCGGGCCAGCTGCAGCACCCCGAGGGAGTGGGTGAACCGGCTCGACTCGGCGCCGTGAAACGTCAGAAAGGCAGGCCCCAGCTGGCGCACCCGCCGCAGCCGCTGGAACGGCGCCGTGTCGATCAGGCGGATGGCCAGGGCCTCGGCCGGCTCCCCGTGGCCCAGCGTGATCGCCCCATGAAGGGGATCGTGATAGGTGCGTTCGGCCATGTTCTGGCTTCGCTCGGACACCGCAGACCTCAGCTGTCGGAATCGGTCTGGCCTGGCAGGTCGCCAGCCAGGAGCCTGCCGGCCTGCTCCAGCCAGGTGTCGCCGTCGCCGCCGGGATTGAGCGGTTCCGGCTCGCTCAGAGTGAGGTCGGGTTCGATTCCCTCGTTCTGGATGTCACGTCCGCTGGGAGTGAGGTAGCGGGCCACGGTCACGGCCAGGCCGCTGCTGTCGCTCAGGGGGATGAGGGTCTGGATCAACCCCTTGCCGAAGGTGCGGCCACCGGCGAGCCGGCTGCGGCCGTTGTCCTGGAGGGCACCGGCAAGGATTTCGCTGGCACTGGCCGTGCCGGAGTTCACCAGGGTGACCATCGGGCCATCGAAGAGCTGGCCGGGCCCGGACTGCTGGGGAGAGACCAGCCCATCACGCTCTTCGGTCACCACGATCGGCCGGTTGTCCAGCAGGGCATCGGCCACCGCCACGCCGGCGCTCACCAGTCCACCGGTGTTGTTGCGCAGATCCAGGATCAGGCCCTCAATCGCCTGATCCTGGAGATCCCGAAGGGCCTCACTCACCTGCTCCGGCACGGGTTCGGCGAACTGGGTGATGCGCAGATAGCCCAGAGTGTGGCCATCCACTCGCAGGCGTTTGCTGCGCACGGGGTGCAGATCCACCTGCCGTCGTTCCAGCTCCAGCTCTCGCGGTTCATGGGCCCCATCCCGCAGGCTCACCAGCACCGACGTGCCGCTGGGGCCCCGCAGGGCCGCGGCGGTGCCATCGAGCCCGAGCTCGCTGGCGGGCACCCCATTCACGCTCAGCACTTCGCTGCCGCTCTGGATCTGGGCCTCGGCCGCCGGTGACTCGTCCAGCGGCGCGATCACCACCACCGCCTGGTCGCTCTCCCGTGCCGCCAGCTGCAGGCCCACACCGTTCACCGTGCCCTGGTTGGTGGACTGCAGTGCGGCGTAGTCGCGGGGCCGGAGCAGCCGGGTGTAGGGATCACCCAGGGGGCTCAGCATCCCCTCAATGGCCCGGTAGGCGTCATCGGAGCTGCTGATCGGTTGCTCCAGGGCCCGCTGCCTCAGCCGCCGCCAGCGGATGCGCTCGAACTGGCCCGGATCCACGTAGCTCTGGTTCACCAGCCGCCAGGTCTCCACCACCAGCTGCTGGGCGTCGCTCAGGGCCAGGCCTGCAGGTGTCAGTGCCCCCAGCCAGAGGACCAGGGCCACAGCCAGAGCCGTGGCAGCTTGGAGGCGGCCGCCGCGTCGGCCCGGGGGCGGCGGGGAGAAGGACACAGGGGGTGCGGCGCTCACGGCAGCTTCGGACGGTGCGTAGACTCTCGCAACCCACCCATCCAGCTGTATGGCGAACACTCCCGCTGGCACTCCCGGAGGCGCTTCCAACCCCGTCTACGACTGGTTTGAGGAGCGCCTGGAGATCCAGGCCATCGCCGATGATATTTCGGCGAAGTACGTTCCGCCCCACGTCAACATCTTCTACTGCCTCGGTGGCATCACCCTGGTCTGCTTCCTGATCCAGTTCGCCACTGGATTTGCGATGACCTTCTACTACAAGCCCACGGTGGCTGAGGCCTATTCCTCAGTTCAATACCTGATGACGGATGTCAGCTTCGGCTGGCTGATCCGCTCTGTGCACCGCTGGAGTGCCTCGATGATGGTGCTGATGCTGATTCTGCACGTCTTCCGGGTGTACCTCACCGGTGGCTTCAAGCGTCCCCGTGAGCTCACCTGGGTCACCGGTGTGGTGATGGCGGTGATCACCGTGAGTTTCGGCGTCACCGGCTATTCCCTGCCCTGGGATCAGGTGGGCTACTGGGCGGTGAAGATCGTCAGCGGTGTCCCGGCCGCCGTGCCGGTCGTAGGCGACTTCATGGTGGAGCTTCTCCGCGGCGGTGAAAGCGTTGGTCAGGCCACCCTCACGCGCTTCTACAGCCTCCACACCTTCGTGATGCCCTGGCTGCTGGCGGTGTTCATGCTCATGCACTTCCTGATGATCCGCAAGCAGGGCATCTCAGGTCCCTTGTGACCCTCTCCTGCGTTTTCTTCTCCAGCCCCTGGCACCTCCTCTAGCCTTCGTCCACCGGCCCTTCAGCCATGCACATCCTCAAGAAGCCTGACCTCACCGATCCAGCCCTGCGTGCCAAGCTCGCCAAGGGCATGGGGCACAACTACTACGGTGAGCCCGCCTGGCCCAACGATCTCCTCTACATGTTCCCGGTGGTGATCCTGGGAACCATTGGCTGCATCGTCGGTCTGGCGGTGCTGGATCCGGCCATGCTCGGCGACAAGGCTGACCCGTTTGCCACCCCCCTGGAAATCCTTCCTGAGTGGTACCTCTACCCGGTGTTCCAGATTCTGCGGGTCGTTCCCAACAAGCTGCTGGGGATCGCCCTTCAGACCATGATTCCTCTGGGGCTGATGCTGGTTCCTTTCATTGAGAGCTTCAACAAGTTCCAGAATCCCTTCCGTCGACCGGTTGCCATGGCCGTGTTCCTGTTCGGCACGGCGTTCACCATCTACCTCGGCATCGGCGCGGCCCTGCCCATCGACAAGTCCCTCACCCTGGGTCTGTTCTGAGCACCACCGATCACTCTGCTGCCGCGGCTGCTGCCGCGGCTTTTTTTGTGCCTGGCCGCTGCTGGGGATGGCCATCGAGATCCAGGAGCCATACATCGCTGGGATTTACCCGCAGGAGATGGTGGAGCAGCAGAAAGCCCACGATGGTCCAGGTTTGGTAGGTGCGGGCCTGCTGGCCCACCCAGGTGCCTGTGGGGCCATCGAAGTATTCCGCCCACTGCTGCCTTGGCAGCTGGTTGAGCTGACTCCAGTAGCATTCCTCAAGCATGGAGCGCATCTGCCCTGTCAACAGCACGTCGGAGCTGGGATTGCTCTGTTCGTGCAGCAGGATGGCGCCCCCCAAATACCAGAGCAGGCTGGGCCAGTGGCCGCCATTGTGATAGCTCCAGGGCCAGTTCTTGGGGTCTGAGCCGGTTTTCTCGGCCCATTCCTCCACGTCCATCGGCGGGTGACAGATGCGCATCGGCATCTGCGCCATGAGATGGTCACGGTTGTGGAGCACCAGGCGGAACAGGGCTCGCTGCTGCGGTGAGGTGAGGATGCCGAACAGGCAGGCCAGCGTGTTGCCCAGGCTGTAGAAGCGAAAATCCGGGCGTCCGGTGCGCATGTTGCCGATCAGGTAGCCGCCCCTGTTCTCCAGCCAGTCCTGCAGCCAGGGGGGGATCACCTGAGGCTGCACATTGAACTCGTTCTGGTGCTGTTGGTCTCCGTATTGCTCGGTGGGCCGGCGCCTGAGCACCTGCATGGTCTTGCTGGTGACCCAGTAGTGCTTCAGCAGAAACATGCGCAGGTCGTGCAGCCACTTGCGGGTCACCACCAGCCGTTGCTCCAGCAGGCGGCTGCGCACATGGGTCTGTGCCACATCCATCAGCTTGCAGCAGCTGCGCAGGCACCCGTACAACAGCACCTCCACTTCCAGGGGAGCTCCCCACACGTCCATGGGGCGGTCAATCATGAAGGCGCAGTCGGGCACGAACAGCACCGGCGTGCCCTCGAAGCTGGGATGCAGCACCAGGTCCAGCAACAGCTGCACACCGCGCTGCACCTTCTGGCTGCTGGCGAACTCCAGATCACCGCTGCGCTGCACGTAGTACCAACACAGCACCGGCCACCAGAGGCTGGCGTCCACTGAGGTGATGCGACCGATCGAGCGCTGGCCGTAGTCGGCCACCACCTCTCCCTTCTCCTCCACGAAGCTGGTGGGGAAGACTCCACGGGTCTGGTAGGCGGTGCTCTGCAGGTCGAGGCAGGTGCTGAGGAAGTGGCGCACCACGCCGTAGCGCCCCTGCAGCAGCAGATAGACCATCACCGGCACGTTGTCGCGCAGGAACACCTCGCCGTAGTTGGCGGAGTCACTCTTGTGGGGATGCATCAGGGCCGCCACCGACCCCACCAGCTCGCCGCGCACGCTCACCAGGGTGCGCTCGAACTGCTCGCGGGCGGCCGCCACCACGGCCTCCTCCTTCGAGCTGGGGCGCACGCGAAGCTGTTGCTGGCTGAACTGGCGTGCCATGGGCAAGGTCGCTCCGGTGCGGGCCGCGCATTCCGCACCGACCCTAGAAGCGCCGGAGGGATTGGGCAGTCGCGTCCCGGAGGGGGCGGTGACCGGCTCTCCGTATCAGGTGCTACAGTCAGGAGCTGCGCCTGAGAGGGCGCAGAGCCTGTGTCACCGAGAAGCGCGAGCAAGGCTTGAGCGGACGGTGTTGTAGGTTTTGGGAGTCGTGAGCGGAGGGCCACCTGGAAGGGTGTCCGGAAGCGAGCGATGGAAGCCCCCGGAAGCCGGAGAGTCGGCGGGGAGCGAGCTGATGGATGAGGAATCCAGAGGAGCGCTCTGCGTT
>SLIG01000164.1 GCA_007135755.1 Cyanobium sp. | reverse complement strand
TCAGCAACCAGTCCGCTTAACGTGATGACCCAGGGGGCTGCCGCAGGGCGGGACTTCACAATCGAGATACCCCTGCCCTCGACTCGATCCAACACCGGAGCGGAACCGGGTGCCAGAACGTCCAGGCGACTCTGGATGTAGAAGGTGGCGGTCTTGTGGATGGCGACGTGGATCAGCCGCTGGCGCCACAAGGAGGATTGGGCCATGGGCTGATCACGCCACCCCACGGGGTCCTCCCCAGCCGCCTTCCTCATCTCCGTTTTTATCGTCGTCCTGTACCTCGTCGTCCTCGTGCTCCTGGAGCAGGCGCGCAATATCGGCCTCCTCGAGCTGCCGCCGTTCGTACTTGAGGCGCCGGTTCTCCTCCTTCACCAGTTCCAGGCAGATCTCGGGATCACCGCGGTAAAGCAGTCGGCCATCCACAATCGCCAGGCCCTCATCGCAGAAATCCAAGGCAAGCTTGTTCTGTCCCGGAGCAGCCATCACCAGGGTGCGGCCGTCGATACGCCGCTCGAACAGCTCACGGATGCGCAACGAACGGGGGTGAATGGATTTATGGTTCCAACTGTTGATCTTGCCCACCGCCATCACGTCGAATTCAAAAGCCAGCGACACCGCAAGCTCCAGGGCTTTTTTCATCTGACTCTGCCAGGCGGCCATGGGCTCGTGAAAGGTGGCATCATCGGCCCCAGTTAGTTCCTGGATCAGCCGTAGGTCGGCCTCGATGCGGCCCGGCTGGCTGTAAATCTCAGCGGCGAAGCGGGCGTTGGCATAGCCGGAAAGCTTGTTGTGGAAAGCCTGGTTGGTGCCCACCGGCCAGGACACCGTGGCATGGTGCAGAACCAGCCCCTTGTCAGGCTTCTCCACCCCAGCAAGACACTCCAGCAGGGTCTGGGCCTCGTAGTTGTTGACACTGAAAAGCCCAAGGCGATGACCATGGTTGACAGATAAGGAGATGTCAGTGAAGGCCTTCTTCACCTCGTTCACCCCTGCGGGGAGACGCTTACTCGCCCGTCTCATTTCGATGACGGTGGCCGGAGACATCAAGCTGGATCGGGTCTGGTCAGGCATGGAGCAACCTAAACGGGAGCTGTGGCGGCGAGGCAGGCGGGGTGACGAGAGCGAGACGACGAGTGTGCAATGACGGCCTACCTACTGTGGCGCCCCTGAACCCCGGGAGGAAGCTCTCGTGGTGAGGTTCAGCCGCCGTCAGTCTTGACCGGCCTGCCGGCCACCGCCGGCTCACCCGCCCTCGCCCGGCTGTCCAGAGTGGATACACCTGTTACCGCACCGCTGCCTTGGCGATCTCCTGGCAAGGGACGGAGGCGAACTTGTGCGGCAGCCGGGTGGACAACAGCAAGGAGGATCGTGGCCGGCGCGTTGTGAGCATCACCAGCTTCGATGACGGCGACCCCAGCTGGCGGGTGCGGGCGGTGGCGTCCGGGAGCCCTAGTGGGTGCGACTTGCCCTGATCACCGGTTGAGCACCTGATCGAGCAACCTCTCCGCCTGTAATTGCAGTTGGCGACGTTCATCAGGGCTGCGGGGGGCCTGGGGACTCTGCCGCGGCTGAGAACTGGGGAACATCTCACGCCAGGAACATCCCCACACCCGCTCCGCAAAGCGCTCGTTACTGGCGGCATAGCGGTGCTCCAGGCTGGCCAGCAGCTCCGCATCCAGTCCTTGGTATGGCTCAGCAGGCCAACCCTGCTCGATGGCCAACTGATCGAGCGCCTTACGCAGCCTGGCCTTCAAACGGCGATCGCGCCAGGCGACAGGATCGCTGTCACGGAGGCGCTGGCCAAGATGTCGCGCCAGCCACACGGTCTTCCAACCGGGCTGGGTGTTGGAACGCTTTTGAAGAGGGGGCAGCTGCTGCAGATTGGGCACGCCGACGACCTTCAGCAAGCGATCACAGGGATCAGCTTCACCGGAACGAAAAGGCAGCACACTGAGGTCAACAGCCGGATGAGCCAGTGCCTCGCCGAACAAAGTTTCATAGTCGCACTCTCCCTTTCCACCCCGGCTAATCGTACGCCGAACATAGCGGTCAAAGGGAAGGTCGAAATAAAAGCGTTTGATCAGTTGAGTGTAGCGGGAATTCAGGTAAGCGGGCTGATCGCGCACAAAGACCACCAGATGCAGTCGCATGTTGTGCTTCTCTAGAAAGCTCGCCAGATTGCTGAACAGAGTGGAGCCAGCTGCAGACAGCTGAGACTGAGCCCAAGGCGCTGGTTGATGCAGCAGCTCTGCGAAGATCTCCGCCGAGACCAGCGGCTCACGTCCTGTTCGCATGGCGCTCTGCAGCAGGCGGATCCAAGGCCCCATCTCGCCCTTGCGGAGAGCATTGGCCAGGACCAGGTGATGCCGTCGCAGGGGGGGATAGAGCAGGTTGTGGCGGCGAAGGAAGGACTGATTCCGCTTCAGGCGACTCTGGATGTATGTGGACGCCGTTTTGTGAGTACCGGCATGGATGTGGCAGACACGCTCCTGAATCACAAGCCCAATTCAACGGGACGACTGACTGGGTTGATACACATTAACGAGGACAGTCCGGGCGGCCGAAGCTTCCTGAGGGTATCCGCGATGGGCACCATGCTGCGCCGAAACCACCATGTCGCCAGCACGACAGAAGACGGGAAGCGCGGAACATCCTTTCAACAAACGATACTCATGCTTGTTGAAGCCATGGCGCTCATTAAAGTCTTGGTTTCGGCGCCGCAGCCACCGATCATGGTGGGAAGACTTAACGTAGCAGTAGGGGCCGATATCAAGGGATTCAACATCATTGACATAAACGAAAGACTTGATCTTGACCCCCTTGCCATCGCAGTGGTAAAATCGCGTGTTCTGAACCCCTTTGTTGACGTAGAGGTTACGGCAACTGACTTCAAGCTTCCTGCCAAAAGCTTTCCCGGCCAAGTCGCCAACAAGGTCTTCGTGTAGGCAGCCGAGAATCAGCTGGCGCTGTTCCGGGACAAGATTCTCTGGATGGAAAACATCCATCATTCCATCGTCTTCTCCATGCCTGAAATTTACCACCGGCTTAACGCTTTTCACAAGCGCATTATAACCGCGCACGGCTCGTTTGTCACCGCGATTGAGAATCACGTGCGGTAGTTCCTGCCCGGGTATCAACGTCGAAACGTCTTGCCAGGTGCGTTCAGCCATGGTGGCGAGAGCATCGACAGCCTGCCTGGAGGCGGCGCCTCGGATCACAATGATGCCGGTGCGCCAAAGGGTCATGGCCGCGCCGAGAAACCTGGCTCGGCGACGTTGGAGTGCCTTCAGGTCGAAGGTCACCACCTGGGTCTCCCACCGTTGTCGCAGACCGGAGTGGAGCTTGGGCACCTGATACAGCGGGGGCACCTCCATCGACAGAGCCATACACCGACCGATGAAATCAAATCCACCGTAGCGGCAAGCACTCGAGAGACCATGGCATCCGCGTGCAGCCAGGCAGCAGAAGCGGAGCAGTCCTCTCTTGTCCCCTGCCTGGATGGCAAAGCCTGTTTTCGCGCCCAGACCGTGGTCGCCATGCCTGCAGGCATGCAGCTGAGCTTCTAGGAGGTGCGGGATCTGGGCTGCGGTGATTCCCGCGACCCTGATGAGCGATTGCACTGCTCTGCTGGAGGACCAGCCTGTATTGCTGGCTGGGGTCCAGATGGTGGGAGCAACAACGGCTGGGGTTGAGTCTGATCAACATCGCAACGGGGATGGCGGCCTGCTCTCCGGCGATCTCAGACATTCCGGCCATCGGCCAGGTCCAGATCGAGTGCGGCCGCGCGCGCCAGCCAGCTCTGGGCCCGCCGCCGCAGGCCGTTGTGGCAGCGGCGCTCAAGGCGATCGAGCAGCTGCTGTAGTCCAGCGCTGAGCACCGGGCCGGCCACCACCACGGCCGCCGCCGGCAGCTCCGCCCACACCACGGCTTCGGCCTGCAGGCAGGCGCCACTGGCCCCATCGCCTGCGGCCACCGGGGTGAGACGGGCCTCGAGACCGAACTGCAGGTTCTGCTGCCACTCCCCCAGGCCCTCCACCCGTGTGTCCAGCTGGCGCAGCACCAGCACCTGGTCCTGCCACAGGGCTTGCAGGCGTACGTGGGGCCGCAGGGTCCAGCCGGCCACACCGTAGGGGCGTGAGATGTAGCTGTAGAGGCCGGGGCCGCTCTGGTGAAGGCGATCGGGGTGCAACAGGCCGCGCAGCGGCCGGATCGGCCGCGACAGAAACGCAGCCAGCCGCTCAGGGCTGGCCGTTGGCTCCACCGCCACCCGGCACAGCCGCCGCTGCTCCAGCTTCATGGCAGGTCGCTGTGGGGACTGGCGAAGGCCGGCGGCGGCGGCAGGACATCGGCGGGGGGCGGGGCCAGATCCTCCAGGTCGCACACCGGGAAGCGGTTGATCGCCTTGAGGGCGCGGCGGGCGTTGTCGCGCAGCTGCTGGCTCACGGCTTCGCAGTAGGGGATCTGGGCCAGCAGGTCGACGGTGCGGCGCAGCACCCGCACCACATCGCCCTCATCGAGGGAGGTGTTGGCGATCACCTCGCTCCAGCTGCAGCCCCGCGCCCAGGCGTCCACCAAGCCAGTGAGCTCAGGCTCCCACCAGAGCGGAAACAGCACCCGGGCCCGCTCCTGCTGGCGATCGACCTGGCGGCGGATCGAACGCAGGTCGTGCAGGGCCTCCTCCACCGCCGGCGGCGGCGCCCAGCCGCACCACAGGTCGGGGCGGTTCACCTCGGTGGAGATCGCCTCCAGCACCGCCGCCAGTTCAGCCGGATCGAGGCCATCGAGGTGGCCACTCATCAGCGCCAGCCCCAGCCAGAGCTCGTTGTCGCCGCGCAGGGCGGCGACGGTGCGGCCCACTTCGCTGGGCTCGAGGCCCTCGGCGCCCGCCAGGCCGCCGAAGTGGCGCAGCACCTCGATCAGGGCCAGGAAGGTGTCCCAGTGGCGGTTGGAGCGGAAGTGCAGCAGCCGCTGGCGCTCCTCCAGTTCGGCGGAGAGCTCCTCGATGCGGCGGTGCTGCTTGCGCAGCTGGCGGCGGTCGCCGCGGCGGTGGGCCGGATGCAGCTCCAGCTCCTCGTCGAGCTGCTGCACCAGCTGGGCCTGGGCCTGCACCTCGCCGGCCAGGTCGTACTGGGGGGTGACCATGTCGTGGCGGCGGGCCATGGAGGCCACCGCCAGGGCCAGACCGGCGCTGGCCTCGGTGCCGTGGTGGTGCTCGCCGAGGCGCTGCAGATCCGGCGTCTCGATCTGGCTCACCTGCAGACAGCTGAGCTCGGCGTGCAGGCTCACCACGGCGCTGCAGGGCACCAGGATCCAGAGGTTGGCGTCGGTGAGGCAGAGCAGCAGGGGGAACTGCCCCGGACCGGGCACCTTGGCCACGATCACCGCCGGGGTGACGCGGCCGCGCAGGGCCGGCGCCTTGAGGCTCACCAGGGTGCCCTCGCTGGCGAACTGCAGGGCCAGAGTGAGCTCGTGGGCGAGGGTTTCCTCGGCCTGGTGCTGCAGGGTGCGCAGCAGGCGGCGCTCCTCGCGCAGGCGGCCGCGGCGCTTCTCGTAGTCCTCCAGGTCATCCCAGGGCACCTCGGCATCGCTGCCGGACTGCAGGGCGTCGAGCTGCTGCTGCAGTTCGGCGATGCGGGCCTGGTCGTCAGCCAGGTCGAGGGTGGCCAGGTAGCGCCCGAAGCTGCGCTCCACCAGCTCCTTCGCTTTGGCCAGGCTGTAGCGCTGCAGCAGGTTCAGCACCATGCCGTAGCTGGGGGTGAACTGGCTCACCAGCGGATCGGCGGGGGCGGTGGCCAGCTGGCCCGCCTCCCGCACCCCTTCGAAGCGGCTCTGCACCGTCACCACATAGCCCTGGGTGTCGAGGCCACGGCGGCCGGCGCGGCCGGCCATCTGCAGAAACTCACTGCCCATCAGCGGCCGGTGGCCGCGCTCGGTGCGCTTGGAGAGGGCCGAGATCACGGTGGTGCGGGCGGGCATGTTGATGCCGGCAGCCAGGGTTTCGGTGGCGAACACCACCTTGATCAGCCCTTGCTGGAAGAGGTCTTCGATCAGCTCCTTCCAGGCTGGCAGCACGCCGGCGTGGTGGGAGGCGATGCCGCGCAGCAGGGGCTCGGCGTGGCCCTCGCGCACCGCTTCGGGGCTGGCGGCAACGAAGGCCTCCATCCGGGCCTGGATGCGGACCTGCTCGTCGGGGCTGACCAGGCAGAGCTTGCCCAGATCGCGCACGCCCTTGTCGCAGCCGCGGCGGCTGAAGATGAAGTAGATGGCTGGGAGCATGTCGCGCTCGGCCATCTGGGCCACGACAAACGCCAGCGGCGGCGCCTCAGGCTGGGGCGGCTTCGGGACTTTGGGGCCCTTGCGCCGGTTGCCCTTGGGGGCACGCCACACCTTGGCGTTGGGGTGCAGGTCGGTGCCGGCCTCGTTGAGCAGGGGGTGCAGGCCCTTGGCACTGCAGAAGCTGAAGGCCAGGGGCACGGGCCGGTGGTCGCTGTGCACCAGCCGGGTTGGGCCATGCACCCGCTCGATCCAGTCGGTGAGCTGGGCGGCGTTGGCCACCGTGGCCGAGAGCGCCACCAGCTGGATGGCGGGCGGGCAGTGGATGATCGACTCCTCCCAAACCGTGCCGCGCTGGGAGTCGTTCATGTAGTGGCACTCATCCAGCACCACCGCCTCCACACCCGCCAGCGGATCGTCGTCGGGGTGGTCGATCTCCGCGTAAAGCATGTTGCGGAAGATCTCGGTGGTCATCACCACCACCTGGGCCTCCCGGTTCAGGCTCATGTCACCGGTGAGCAGGCCCACCCGCTCGGCCCCGAACTGCTCGCGGAAGTCGCGCAGCTTCTGGTTGGAGAGCGCCTTGAGGGGGGTGGTGTAGAACACCTTCTGCCCGTGGGCCAGGGCGCGGTGGATGGCGTACTCGCCCACCAGGGTCTTACCGGAGCCAGTCGGGGCACTCACCACCACCGAGTGGCCCTGGTTGAGGGCATCGATCGCCTCGAGCTGGAAGGGGTCGAGGG
>SLIG01000086.1 GCA_007135755.1 Cyanobium sp. | reverse complement strand
GGAGGCGTACCCGGCCACCGGCCGGCTGCCGACGAGGCCAGGCGCCGCCTTCGGGCGAGAGCTACTCGACGGTGACGCTCTTGGCCAGGTTGCGCGGCTGATCCACATCCAGGCCCCGGTGGGCGGCGATGTGATAGCTGAGCAGCTGCATCGGGATCACGGTGAGCAGGGGGCTGAGCAGCTCATCCACCGCCGGCACCGGCAGCAGCACATCGAAGATCTCGGTGTCGGGGCAGGCCGGCGCCACACCGATCAGCTGGGCGTCGCGGGCCTTGGCCTCCTGGGCGTTGCTGAGCACCTTGTCGAACACCGTGCCCGGCACCGCGATCGACACCACCGGCACCTTGGCATCGAGCAGGGCGATGGGCCCGTGCTTCATCTCCCCGGCCGGATAGCCCTCGGCGTGGATGTAGCTGATCTCCTTGAGCTTGAGGGCTCCCTCCAGGGCGATCGGGAAGTTGATGCCGCGGCCCAGAAAGATGACGTCCTGGGTGCTCTCGAAGCGGTGGGCCAGGGCCTCGCTGCGCTGGTCGTGATCCAGCACCAGCTGGCGCAGCAACTCGGGCATCGCCCGCAGTTCGCCCACCAGCGCCAGCAGCCGCTCGCGGGTGATCGTGCCCCCTCCCTCCCCGAATCCGGCCTGCTGCCCCAGCCGGCGCTCAGCGAAGGCAAGGGCCAGGCCGTAGAAGGCCAGCAGCTGACCGAGGAAGGTCTTGGTGGCGGCCACGCCCACTTCAATGCCGGCGCCGATGTCGAGAAGGTGGGGCACCAGCCGGCCCAGGGAGCTCTCCGGCCGGTTGGTGATGCCCAGCAGCCGGGGGGCATAGGCCGGGTCGGCGATCAGCCGGCGCCGCTCCTGCTCCATCGCCAGGGCCGCCAGGGTGTCGGCCGTTTCACCCGACTGGGTGACGCCGATGGTGAGGGTGTGCGGCGCCAGGGGCGGCGGACCGTAACGGAACTCACTGGCGTAGTAGACGCTGGTGGGGATGCCGGCCAGCTGCTCGAGCAGATAGGCCCCCACCTGGGCGGCATGGCGGCTGGTGCCGCAGGCCAGCACCTGGATGCGCTCCACGCCGCTGAACACGGACTCATCGAGGGGCAGGGCCACCAGCGGCTGCTCTCCCGGATGGTCCGCCCCTGCTGACGGCAGCGTTTCAGGCAGGTGGCGCGCCACCCACAGGGCCGCCGTTTCCGGCTGCTCGTGGATCTCCTTGAGCATGAAGTGGCGAAAGCTGCGCTTGTCGGCCACGTGCTCAGTGCCACTGAGCAGGCTGGGGGTGCGCTGCTGCCGCTCGCCGTCGCCGCCGTAGAGCTCGATGCCGAGCGGGGTGAGCAGGGCCGTCTCGCCGTCCTCGAGGGGAAGGATCGTGCGCGTGAAGCCCGCCAGGGCGGGGGTGTCGCTGGCGCAGAGAAACTCGCCCTCCCCCAGGCCGATCAGCAGCGGCGCCGACCGCCTGGCCACCACCAGCGCCCCCGGGGCCTCGGCCCAGATCACCGCCAGGGCATAGGCACCGCTGAGGCTCGGCAGCACCGCCTGCACGGCCTCGAGCAGCAGCTGACCGGAGGGCCTGCGCCCCTGCGCCTGCCAGCTCTCCAGCTGGCGGGCCACCAGGTGGGGGATCACCTCGGTGTCGGTGTCGCTGCGGAACACCACCCCGGCCGCCTGGAGCTCCTCCCGCAGGCTGCGGTGGTTTTCGATGATGCCGTTCTGCACCACCGCCACCGCCCCACGGCCGTCGAGGTGGGGATGGGCGTTGCGCTCTTCCGGCTTGCCGTGGGTGGCCCAGCGGGTGTGGCCGATGCCGCAATGCCCCGGAGCACCGTGCTCCTCAAAGCGGGCGGTGAGATTCACCAGCTTGCCCTGGGCCCGCAGGCAGTGCAGGGTGCCGGCTTCCTCCACGGTGGCGATGCCGGCGGAGTCGTAGCCCCGGTATTCCAGCTGGCGCAGCCCCTCCAGCAACTGGGGAGCGGCCTCCCGCGATCCGATCAGGGCAACGATCCCGCACATAGCGCTGTGGCAATAAAAAAGCCCGGCTTCCGGCCGGGCCTGAGCTTATGGAAGCGGGGCTGAAGGGCAATGCCAGGAGCGGCCTGAGGGCGGGCTCAGTAGGAGAGACCCATGGAGCGGGAGGTTTCGTCGCCCAGGTAGACGCGGATGCTGAGGAAGTCGGTGGGGCAGGCGGTTTCGCAGCGCTTGCAGCCCACGCAGTCTTCGGTGCGGGGGGAGGAGGCGATCTGGCCGGCCTTGCAGCCGTCCCAGGGCACCATCTCGAGCACGTCGAGGGGGCAGGCGCGCACGCACTGGGTGCAACCGATGCAGGTGTCGTAGATCTTGACGGCGTGGGACATCTGGACTCCGGAGGTGCTGAGACTCGGCGTTGGCCAAAGGTACCCAACACGTCCGGATCCTTTCCGCGGCCCCGGCGAGCCCTTCACCGTTGTTCATACGTGCCCCGGCCGCCGGCCCGTCCATGGGCTGCGTTCCGTGCGCTGCGGGAGGGGGTGGTCAGGGTGACCCGTAGAGTGCCTCGATTCTCACAGCGGTCATGACCCAGGAAGCGATCTTCGAGAAAGTGCGCTCGATCGTTGCCGACCAACTCAGTGTCGACGCCGCCGAGGTCAAGTCCGAGTCGAACTTCCAGAACGACCTGGGCGCCGACTCCCTGGACACCGTGGAGCTGGTGATGGCGCTCGAAGAGGCCTTCGACATCGAGATTCCCGACGAGGCCGCCGAGGGCATCGCCACCGTCGGTGATGCCGTCAACTACATCCAAGAGAAGCAGGCCTGAACCGCTCCATGGTTGAGGGTCTCCAGCGTGTCGTCGTCACCGGCCTCGGCGCACTCACACCGATCGGCAACGACATCCCCAGCTACTGGGAGGGTCTGAGCAGCGGGCGCAATGGCGTGGCCGGCATCACCCTGTTCGATGCCAGCCGCCACGCCTGCCGCTTCGCCGCCGAGGTCAAGGCGTTCGACCCCAGGGGCTTGCTGGAGCCCAAGGAGGCCAAGCGCTGGGACCGCTTCTGCCAGTTCGGCGTGGTGGCCGCCAAGCAGGCGGTGGCCGATGCCGGCCTGAGCATCACCGACGCCAACCGGAAGCGCGTGGGCACCGCCATCGGCTCGGGCGTGGGCGGGCTGCTGATGATGGAAACCCAGGCCCACGTGCTCAACGACCGGGGACCTGACCGGGTCAGCCCGTTCTGCGTGCCCATGATGATCCCCAACATGGCCACGGGCCTGACGGCGATCGCCCTCGGCGCCCAGGGTCCCAGCAGCGCCGTGGCCACCGCCTGCGCCGCCGGCTCCAACGCCATCGGCGATGCCTACCGCCTGATCCAGCTGGGGCTGGCCGACGCCATGGTCTGCGGCGGAGCCGAGTCGGCGATCACGCCGCTGGGGGTGGCCGGATTCGCCAGCGCCAAGGCCCTGTCGTTCCGCAACGACGACCCCGCCAGCGCCAGCCGTCCCTTTGATGCCGAGCGCAACGGCTTCGTGATCGGGGAGGGCGCCGGCGTGCTGGTGCTCGAGAGCCTTGACCATGCCCGCGCCCGCGGCGCCCGGATCCTGGCCGAAGTGGTGGGCTACGGGATGACCTGCGACGCCCATCACATCACCGCCCCCGCCCCCGGTGGTGCCGGCGGTGCCGAGGCCATGCGCCTGGCCCTGCGCGATGCCCGCCTGGAGCCCGAGGCCGTGGATTACGTGAACGCCCACGGCACCAGCACCCAGGCCAACGACAGCAACGAGACCGCCGCCATCAAGAGTGCCCTGGGCGATCACGCCTACCGGGTGCCGGTGAGTTCCACCAAGTCGATGACGGGCCACCTGCTCGGTGGCAGCGGCGGCATCGAGGCGGTGGCGGCGATCCTGGCGATGGAGCATGGCGTGGTGCCACCTACCATCAACTACAGCAATCCGGATCCGGCCTGTGATCTGGATGTCGTGCCCAACCAGGCCCGGGAAGCCAAGCTCGATGTGGTGCTGTCCAACTCCTTTGGATTCGGAGGCCACAACGTCTGCCTGGCCTTCCGGCGGCTGACCTGAGTCAGGCTCACCCGTCCGGCCGATCCAGCCCTGATCCCAGCTTGGCGCGACCCGCGCCTCGCCACCACCCACCCCCCCGGGCACCGCCCACACGGCACCGCCCCCAGTCGTCCCACCTTCCGCTTTTCCACGATGGTCGCAGCTCCTCCGTCCCCCGCCACCGCCGCCGGCCCGCTGGAGGCGCTGTGCGTCAACAGCATCCGCTTCCTGGCGGTCGACGCGATCAACAAGAGCAATTCCGGCCACCCCGGTCTGCCGATGGGCTGCGCCCCGATGGCCTTCGCGCTGTGGGACAAGGTGCTCAGGCACAACCCCAAGAACCCGAAGTGGTTCAACCGCGACCGCTTCGTGCTCTCGGCCGGCCACGGCTGCATGCTGCTCTACGCGCTGCTGCACCTCACCGGCTACGACTCGGTGACCCTCGACGACATCAAGCAGTTCCGCCAGTGGGGCTCCAAGACCCCCGGCCACCCGGAAACCTTCGAGACCCCGGGCGTGGAGGTGACCACCGGCCCCCTGGGCCAGGGCATCTCCAGCGCCGTTGGCCTGGCCATGGCCGAGGCCCATCTGGCCGCCCGCTTCAACAAGCCCGACTGCAAGCTCGTTGACCACACCACCTATGTGCTCATGGGTGATGGCTGCAATCAGGAAGGGGTGAGCGGCGAGGCCGCCTCCCTGGCCGGCCACCTGGGCCTCGGCAAGCTGATCGCCCTCTACGACGACAACCACATCACCATCGACGGTGACACCGGCGTGTCCTTCACCGAGGACGTGCTGAAGCGCTACGAGGCCTACGGCTGGCACACCATCCACGTGCGCGACGGCAACACCGACATCGTCGCCATCGCCCGCGCCATCGAGGAGGCCAAGGCGGTCACCGACCGCCCCTCGATCATCAAGGTCACCACCACGATCGGCTACGGCTCCCCCAACAAGGCCAACACCGCCGGCGTGCACGGAGCGGCGCTGGGGGCTGATGAGGCCGAGCTCACCCGCAAGAACCTGGGCTGGACCTACGGCGCCTTCGAGGTGCCCCAGGAGGCCTACGACCACTGGCGCCAGGCCGTGAGCCGCGGCGCTGCCGCCGAGGCGGAGTGGAACAACCTGCTCGACGACTACCGCCGCCAGTACCCCGCCGATGCCGCCGAGTTCGAGCGCCAGCTGCGCGGCGAGCTGCCCCAGGGCTGGGATGCCGACCTGCCCGCCTACAGCGCCGGGGACAAGGGCAAGGCCACCCGCGCCCACTCCTACGACTGCCTCAATGCCATCGGCCCCAAACTGCCCGAGTTGATCGGCGGTTCCGCCGACCTCACCCACTCCAACCTCACCGACATCAAGGGGGAGAAGAGCTTCCAGAAGGGTGCTGAGGAGAACCGCTACCTGCACTTCGGCGTGCGCGAACACGCCATGGCGGCGATCCTCAACGGCCTCGCCTATCACGGCAGCGGCCTGATCCCCTACGGCGGCACCTTCGCCGTGTTCGCCGGCTACGCCCTCGGCGCCATCCGCCTCTCGGCCCTGAGCGAGCTGGGGGTGATCTACGTGCTCACCCACGACTCCGTGGGTCTGGGGGAGGACGGCCCCACCCACCAGCCGATCGAGACCCTGGCCAGCCTCCGCGCCCTGCCCAACCTGCTGGTGATCCGCCCCGGTGACGGCAACGAAACCAGCGGCGCCTACCAGGTGGCGATCGCCAACCGCCACCGCCCCACCGCCCTGATCCTCAGCCGCCAGGGGATGGCCAACCAGGCCAACTCCAGCGCCGCCGCCGTGGCCAAGGGTGGCTACGTCCTCGAGGACAGCAACGGCGCCCCCGACCTGATCCTGATCGGCACCGGCACCGAGCTGGAGCTCTGCACCAAGGCCGCCGCGCAGTTGCGCGCCGAGGGCCGCAATGTGCGCGTGGTGTCGATGCCCTGTGTGGAATTGTTCGAGGAGCAGGACGCCGCCTACCGCGAGAGCGTGCTGCCGGCCGCCTGCCGCAAGCGCCTGGTGGTGGAGGCCTCCAGCAGCTTCGGCTGGCACAAGTACACCGGCTTCGAGGGCGACAGCGTGTCGATCGACCGCTTCGGCGCCTCCGCCCCCGGCCCGGTGTGCATGGAGCAGTTCGGCTTCAGCGTGGACAACGTGGTGGCCAAGGCCAAGGCCCTGGGCTGATCCGGTCAGGCCTGCAGCCATGTACAGCGCAAAGCCCCGCCGATGGCGGGGCTTTTTTGATGGCGAGCGCGGCCCCTGGCGATCAGCGCCTGAGGTCGAAGCGATCGGCGTTCATCACCTTCACCCAGGCGGCCACGAAGTCGGCCACGAATCGCTCGGCGCCATCGCTCTGGGCATAGACCTCGGCGATCGCCCGCAGCTGGGAGTTGGAGCCGAACACCAGATCCACCCGGGTGCCGGTCCAGCGCAGCGCACCGCTGCGGCGGTCGCGCCCCTGGAACAACTCGCCGCTGTCGTCGACGGGCGTCCAGGTGGTGGCCATGTCGAGCAGGTTCACGAAGAAGTCGTTGCTCAGCAGCCCCGGCCGCTCGCTGAACACGCCATGGGGCACGCCATCGGTGTTGGCGCCCAGCACCCGCAGGCCCCCCACCAGCACCGTCATCTCCGGCGCGCTCAGGCCCAGCAGCTGGGCCCGGTCCACCAGCAGGTGCTCGGCGGCCACGCTCATCGGCCCCTTCTGCCAGTTGCGGAAACCGTCGGCCTGGGGCTCCATCACCGCGAAGGAATGGGCATCGGTGTGCTCCTGGCCGGCATCCATGCGGCCCGGCGTGAAGGGCACATCCAGGGGATGACCTGCGGCCGCGGCGGCTTGCTCCACGCCCACACCCCCGGCCAGCACGATCAGGTCCGCCAGGGACACGCGCACCCCGTCGCTGCGGGAGGCGTTGAACGCTTGATGGATCTCTTCGAGCACACGCAGCACCCGGGCCAGCTGCTGGGGCTGGTTCACGGCCCAGTCCTTCTGGGGCGCGAGACGGACGCGGGCGCCGTTGGCCCCGCCGCGCCTGTCGGAGCCGCGGAAGCTGGAGGCCGAGGCCCAGGCGGTGGCCACCAGCTCGGCCACGCTGAGACCGGAGGCAAGCACCTTTCCCTTGAGATCGGCGATGGCGGCGTCATCCACCAAGGGGTGATCCAGCGGCGGGATCGGGTCCTGCCAGATCAGGTCCTCGCCGGGCACCTCAGGACCCAGATAGAGCACCTTGGGCCCCATGTCGCGGTGGGTGAGCTTGAACCAGGCGCGGGCGAAGGCGTCGGCGAAGGCCTCCGGGTGCTGATGAAAGTGGCGTGAGATCGGCTCGTAGATCGGATCGAAGCGCAGCGACAGATCCGCCGTGGTCATCATCGGCGCGTGCTTGAGCCCGGGGATGTGGGCGTCGGGGATCATGTGCTCCTCGGGCACGTCCTTGGCCTGCCACTGCCAGGCGCCGGCCGGACTCTTGATCAGCTCCCACTCGTAACCGAACAGCGTGTCGAAATAGCCCATGTCCCAGCGGGTGGGGTGGGGCTTCCAGGCGCCCTCGATGCCGCTGGTGTTGGCATCGGCTCCTTTGCCGCTGCCGTGGGGGTTGCGCCAGCCCAGGCCCTGCTCCTCCAGGGGCGCCCCCTCCGGCGGCGGGCCCAGCAGCTCGGCGCTGCAGGCGCCATGGGCCTTGCCGAAGGTGTGGCCGCCGGCGGTGAGGGCCACGGTCTCCTCGTCGTTCATCGCCATGCGGGCGAAGGTCTCGCGCACGTCACGGCCGGAGGCCACCGGATCGGGCACACCGTTGGGCCCCTCGGGGTTCACGTAGATCAGGCCCATCTGCACCGCGGCCAGGGGGTTCTCCAGCTCCCGGTCGCCGCTGTAGCGCTCATCGCCCAGCCAGGTGGACTCCTTGCCCCAGTAGATGTCCTCCTCCGGCTGCCAGATGTCGGCGCGGCCGCCGCCGAAGCCGAAGGTGCGCAGGCCCATCGATTCGAGGGCGGCGTTGCCCGCCAGGATCATCAGGTCGGCCCAGGAGATCTGGGTGCCGTACTTCTGTTTGATGGGCCAGAGCAGCCGGCGGGCCTTGTCGAGGTTGCCGTTGTCGGGCCAGCTGTTGATCGGCGCGAAGCGCTGGTTGCCGGTGCCGCCGCCGCCACGGCCGTCGGCGGTGCGGTAGGTGCCGGCGCTGTGCCAGGCCATGCGGATGAACAGGCCGCCGTAGTGACCCCAGTCGGCGGGCCACCAGTCCTGGGAGTCGGTCATCAGGGCGATCAGGTCGCGCTTGAGGGCCTGGTAGTCGAGCTGCTGGAAGGCCTCGGCGTAGTCGAACTGCGGCCCCAGCGGATTGGAAACCGGGCAGTGCTGGTGGAGGATCCCGAGGTTGAGCTGCTGGGGCCACCAGTCGCGCGGCGAGGGGCCACGGCCCGCCACGGGCAGGGTGGCTGCACCATGGCCGCTGAAGGGGCACTTGCCAAGCTCGGTCATGGGGCTGCTCTCCCGGATATGGCGCTGGTCACCATTAACCGTACGAATGGCTACAGGCGGCGGCCGCAGCCCTCACATTCCGTATCCAGCCTTCAACGCCTGGCGGAAGGCCGGCGCGTCGAGGAGCGGCGTGTTGTGGTCGAGGTCGCGCACCAGCACCAGTTCGGCCACGCCGGGCTGGAAGGCACGGTGCAGGGCTTCGGCGTGGCGGGTGGGCACCACCCGATCAACGGCCGCCGCCACGATCACGGTGGGGGCGCGCACCCGGGGCGCCTCGGCGGCCGCATCCCAGCGGTCGCGCAGCAGCAGATCCACCGGCAGCCAGGGCAGAGCGCCGCGGGCCACCGCCGCCAGGCTGTCGAAGGGCACCAGCAGCACCAGCCGCTCCACCGGCTGGGTGGCGGCCAGGTGCACCGCCGGCCCGGTGCCCAGGCTGCGGCCCACCACGGTCACCTCGCTGTGGCGCGCGGCCACGTGGGCATGGAGGGCCTGGGCATCGGCGCGCAGGGCCGCTTCGCTGGGGCGGCCGCCGCTGCCGCCGTAGCCGCGGGAGTGGAGCAGGTAGAGGGCCGTGTCCGGCAGCAGGGCGGCCAGCTCGGCGCGGGTGAGGGAGACATCTTCAGCGTTGCCGCCGAAGTAGATCAGCGCCCGCGGCCCCGGATGGGAGCGATGGGCCACCAGCACCCGCGTGCCCTCCACCTGCAGCTCCAGACGGCCGGAGGGATCGGCGGCGGAGCGCGGGACGTAGATCAACGACCGCTGGCCCAGGAACAGCAGCAGGCAGGCGCCGCCGTAGCCCAGCGCCAGCCAACCGGCCCAGCCCAGCCAGCGCGCCATGCTCAACAGCCCATCGCCTTCAACGGCCCATCGCCATCAACAGCCCATCGTGAACGGCGCCACCGGGGCGATGCGCGGGTTGTGGCCGCCCACCTGGTTGGCGCGCAGCACCAGGGCGGAGGCGCCCAGGTCGAGGAACACCCTGAGCATCGTTTCACAGGCCAGGCGCGGCAGCAGCGAGCGCCAGCTACCCAGGCCCTGGAGCAGATCGCGCAGGGGTTGCTCATCGAGGCTGCTGCCCAGCCGGAACGAGCCCCGCTGCCAGTCCTGGCGCAGGGGCGGAATCGGCAGCAGGCGGCCGCGCAGAATCCGCTCCAGCTCCAGCAGGGTGCGCAGGCGCTCGGCCTGCTCAGGGTGACGCTGCTCCCAGGCCAGCCGGCGCTGCGGAGCGCTGCCGCGGATCTCGGCGTCGAGGTCGCGGATGGCGGCGAACAGGGCCAGGTTGGAGTCCTGGGCGCAGTTGTGGGCCGGGCCCACGAAGCTGCCGCCGCTGCCGTCACCGATGCGGTACCGGGCCGTCATCGCCGTGAGCTGGCGGGCGAAGGTGTCGAGCGGGCAGCGCTGGCGCTCCTCCCCCGGGGCCCCGAGGGTATAGCTGCCGGTGAAGGGAGGAAAACGCACCAGGATGTCGGCCACCGGCCGGCTGCCCAGCCAGCCCCACTGGCGCTCGCCCAGGTAGCGCCAGCGGTCCTGGGCCCCGGCCACCACCCCATCGGGGTTGTGGGCATACACCTGCCGGTAGTCCACCGCCACGCTGAGCTCGCCGCCGGCCAGGGGCTCGCGCACCACCCGGCCGAAGCCGTAGGCGAAGTGGCCGGTGCAGAGGCCTCCGCGCAGGGCCTGCTCGCGCTGCTCACCGCCGATGCCGCCGAACACGTGCAGCACCAGCAGCCTGTCCCCCTCCTGCCATTCGGCCAGCAGGGCATCGGCCTCGCCGCCCGTGGCCCGGCGCGACACCAGCACCGCGCTGGCGGCGCCGGGGGTGGTGTCGGCCCAGGCCTCATGGCGCACGTAGCGCCAGGCGGCGCGCCGGTGGGCGATCACCCGTTGGGGGGCCAGCCGGCGCAGCCGCCGCGGCAGCAGGGCCTGCACCACGAAGCCGCCTTCGCCATCAGGCACGCCGCTCACCAGCCAGCCCTCCTGGTTGAGATCTCCGTCGGCCAGGCCCTCGGCGCTGGCGGGCAGGATGCCCTCCTGGTTGGCCAGGGGCTCGGGCAGCCGCAGGCGCAGCGGCGGCCCCGTGAAGTCGCCCCGGGCCGGATCGAAGGCCAGCGCCTCCCAGCTGTCACCGGTGAGGGGCCTCAGGAAGCGCACCAGGGCCCGGGCCAGGCCGGCGGTCTGCAACGGCTCGGCGCCCACCTCCAGCTGCAGCCCCCCAGCCGGGGTCGTCTCAGTGGGGGGCACCTCGCCCTCGAGCACGGTCACGGGCCCATCCAGGCGCACCAGCACGTCGTCGTGGGGATGGGCGCCGGCCAGCGACTCGAGCGGGCTCACCTGGGGCCAGCCGTCCAGCCGCAGCGGGTGCAGGTTGCCGGCGCGGGCACTGTCGCGGGCCTCGTCGCTGACGTGCACGTCGATCGTGACCTGGGCCAGGGCGGGATCGCGCCAGCGCAGGGCGGCGATGCGGCCGCGGCAGTGACCCCAGCCCGGCGGCGTCTGCAACACCTCGAAGCCCACGCTGCCGTCGCGCTCACCGACCGCCGGCAGGATCAGGCGGCCGATCCAGTGCGGCCGCGGCTGGATGCGCCGATCGGGCAGGGGCGCCAGATCGCGGGCGGCATCGGGGCGGTGCCAGGGGTTGGCGATGAAGCGCTGGTAGTTGCTGCCGCCCGCCGTGGGCGCACCCTCCCCGCTGGATGGGGCGGCGACGATGGCGCTCACCAGATCCACCGTCTGCTGCATCGGGGTACGTCCGTCGGGGAGGGTGCGCCGGGCGTCCATGACGCCGCCAGGGAGTTCATGGCCCACCGGTCCCAGCGGCACCAGGGTCACCCTGCCGCGCCGCAGCGCCCGGTTCCAGTCGGAGTAGTGGTGCACGGGCCAGCGACGGGGGAACAGGATCGAGCCCAGCGGCGCCACCCGGTCGCGCGCCCCCACCAGATGGAAGAGGTGCTCGGCCTGCAGGAAACGGTTGTTGCCGGCGAACACCCCGGCCAGGGAGATCACCTCCACCGGAGCGCCCAGCAGCCGGCGCAGGTGGGGCAGGGCCCCGAGGGAGATCTGACCACCGCCGCTGAAGCCGAGCAGGGTGATGGGCGTGCCGCCGGCGGCGGGGTAGCCGTTGGCCAGGAGCGACTCCACGATCAGCTCCGCCATGCCGGCGTTGTAAAGGGGGCCATAGCGGCCGTCGGCCGACACCGCCACCACGGTGAGGTTGCGCAGGTTCACCAGCAACCCCAGCCAGGCGAGGGGACGGCGCACGCGCCACAGCTCCACCCAGCGCCAGAAGCGCGCCAGCCAGCGGCCCTCGGTGAGCGGCTGGTTGCTGATCGAGTAAGGCATCAGCCCGCGCAGGATGGCGATGTCGGCCGGCAGGACCGCCGCCAGGCGGCGCAGGAAGTCTTCCCCTTCCGGCAGGGCCTCCTGCGAGGCCTGACCGATGCCGTCGAGATACACCAACCAGCGCCGCACGGGGCGCTCGGGGGCGAGGGGAACCGCCAGCTCGCCCAGGCTGGCGGGCCCCTCCTCGGCGTCGCCGAACCAGCCGGCCCACCAGCCCAGGGCCTCCAGCGGGGCCAGGAAGGCGGCGAGCAGGAACAGCACCAGGCCGATGCCGACCAGATCCACCGCCAGCCCGAAGCTGCGCACCAGGGCGCCACGGGCCAGGACCAGCAGCAGGCCGGTGCCGGGCAGCACCACGGCCAGCAGCAGCACCAGGGCGGCGAGCAGCCAGCGGCGGTGGCGGCGCAACCAGAGCCTCATCGGCGCTTCATCACGGTCTTCATCGCGGTGGCCGGCCGGGGGGAGCGGAGGCGAGCAGAGCGCGCAGGGCGCGGCGGTCGTGCACCAGCTGCACCCCGGCGGTGCGGTTGAGCAGGCCGCGGCCCAGGCGCATCAGGGGCTGCCCGGCGCGGCGCTGCAGCAGCAGCATCACCAGCCAGCCGCCCAGCAGGGCAGTGAAGGCCTGCCAGGCCCCCAGGCCGGCCACCTCCACCAGGGCCACCACGAAGGCGATCGCCGTCCACAGGGAGAGCAGCGTGAGCCAGGGCACGCCCAGGTAGGGCAGGGCGCCGAGGAAGGCCAGCAGCTGGGGGGCGTGGGCGACCCCGAGGGCCAGCACCACGGCGGCAGGAGGCACGGGCACGGCGAAGGCCAGGCGCGCCACCAGCCAGGTGCTCAGGGCCCAGAACAGAAAGCCCACCACCAGCAGGATCGCCTCCACCACCAGGGAGAGGGCAAAGCGGACCGGCGTCACCCGGTTCACGAACAGGATGAAGGCATGGCCGACGCCCTGGGAGAGCGCCGCCAGCAGGGCGATCAGTACCCCCCACCAGGCGGGCACCTGGCCGGAGGCGAGCATCCGGTAGCCGTCGGGGTGGAGGCGCAGGCTGTGGCCCACCAGATCGGTGAAGGCGTCCATCACTGGGGGAGAGGGGGGTGGCGGCGGGCGCGGACTACTTGATGCCGATCACCATCGAATCCGGTCCCACCAGCGGCTGCACCCGGGTCTGGGAAAAGCCGGCCTCCTGCATCCAGGCGCAGCAGTCGGACCCTGTGTAGTCAAAGCCGCCGGGGGTCTCGATCAGCATGTTCAGGCTCATCATCAGCCCGAAGGCGTTGCTGGACCGCTCGTCGTCAATGAGGGCCTCATAGACCACGAGAGCGCCACCAGGCGGGAGGGCAGCGAACGCCTTGGCGATCAGCATCGTCTTGGTGGGCAGATCCCAGTCGTGGAGGATGTGGCCCATCAGCACGACATCCGCCCTGGGGAGATCCTGCTGGAAGAAGTCGCCCGGCACGAACGACAGGCGATCCGCCAGTTCGAGGCCGTTGACGTAGTCCTCGAAGATCGGGGCCACCTCGGGCAGGTCGAAACCGAACCCCTGCAGGTGGGGGTTGGCCAGAACGATCTGAACCGCCAGGTCACCCTGGGCGGTGCCGATGTCCACGAAGGTGCGGTGGTTCTGCCAGGGCAGATTCTGGGCAATCGCCAGGTTGGCGCCGCGACTCACGCCCGTCATCGCCGCCAGAAACTCCTTCAGGCGGGCCGGGTCGGCATAGAGCGTTTCGAACAGGCCGGTGCCGCCGTTTCTCAGCTCGTTCTGGGGCTGGCCGGTGCGCAGGCCCTCGGTGAGGTGGGCCCAGGACGGATAGAGGCGATGGTTGGCCATCTCCAGAATCCCCCCGATGTAGGAGGGCTTGTGGCGATCCAGGAAGAGGTCGGTCTCGGCCGTGTTCGCATAGCTGGCTTCCGTGCGCTGCAGGAAGCCGAGGGCCACGAGGGCATCGAGAAAATCGCGCGCTGAGCGCGGGTGCAGGCCCAGACGAGCGCTGAGGGCATCGAACGGCTCAGGACCGCCGGCCAGCTCGGTGAACACCCCCATCTCGATGGCGCTCAGCAGCACCTTGGACGACCAGAAGGCAAACCCCGTCTGCAGGATCGTCTCGGGATTCGGCTGACTCTGCATCCCGGCCTCCGGGTGGTGGGACTGATCGATTCGAGGATTTGATCCTGGCGGATCGCCATCAGCTCACCGGGCCGGTGACGGTGTGGATCACCGGGGCGCACGGCGCCGGTGCCCACTCTCGCTGGGGCCGACAGCGGCGGACCGTGGCGGCCCCAGCAGGCCCAGCAGGAGATAGGCCAGAAGGTAGAAGGCAAGGCCAACGGTGGCCAACAGCAAAGGACCCACAGCAAGCGCCAGCACCACTCCACCAGCCACCACCGCAGCCAGCACCGCCAACGCCCGCCAGGGCGCGGGCCCGCCCCTCCTGCGGCGATCGGGGCCGTAGGGCACCCACAACCATCCCAGGCGCACCGCCAACCAGCCGACAGACCCCACCAGGGGCATCCCATTGACCTCCGTGATCATGCGGGCAAACAGCAGGTCGGCATGGTGGCGCTCAATCTCCACAGCCACGGGATCCGGAAACCCCTCGCGCCGGTAGGGCAGCACGCCGTGCTGGAAGGCGAAGTCGTGCACGATCGAGGCCGTGAGCATCACCCCCACCGGACGCAGGAGGCCGAAGCTGAGGAAGCTCACCAGCCAGGGCAATGGCACGGAGGCACCATCAAGGATGGTGTGTTTCCCCGCGTAACAGATCGGAATCACGATCCTGCCGCTGAAATCGCGGCCATCGAAGCCCGCTGGATCCACCTGGAGCTCCACGGTCCAGTGCTGCTGAAGGGTGAAGGTGCGAATCGCAGCGGCCCCACGCCAGCGCAGGAATCCGGATGGGAACTGCGTATCCATCCGCTGCGGCACCAGCACCGGGAACTGCTGGAACTCCACCGTAAAGAGCCTGTCTCCACCGCTGCCGTCCATCGTTCAATCCAGCCATCCGTGGTGCCCACCCCAGGGTGACACTGGCTCGCAACGCTCGCTTGAGGTGCCGGGGGTGAACGCAACCAGCACCCTTAGAGTTTCCACTGTCAGGCCGTCCTCCCGCATCGCCTTCTGGCCTTCGTCCGACTGCAGGAGTTCTTGGAATGCCGCCATATCGGGGATGTCCGCCAAGATACCGGTGGCGTTGGGGTAGTTGGGCCCCTTCTTCCAGGCGTTTGCCCAGACCGCGCCGTCTTGTACGTCGTGGAAAATGATTGCTGTTGCCATTGTCGATTCCATTGACTTGTTGTTGATTGCTTGTTGTTGTTGATTGGTTTTCTGCAAGGGTCTGCATTGCGAATGCCTAACGGCCGGGTTCAGCGGGCGGGCGCGGGTGAGCAACCATTGCGAAAACCCTTTGTCGCCTGCTCCGTTGCAACCAATTGTTATCCACGATTATCGACGATCACTTTACCGTTAACATATGCGTTCCGCAATGAAGGATGGTTCAACACTCCGGCGCTTGGGTCCACACGTTTCGATGAAGACACTGAAAGACTCTCCAGATTCGGTGCGATTTCTGGCAATGCAGACAGATCACAGAGATTCCGGCAATAGTGAATCTCCAATCGCTTTAGTCTGTCAAGTCTGGGAAGGCCGGTCAGTGCGGCTGGATTCGCCCAATTAAACTCAAGCCTTTCTGCGTGGGATGGAATCTCAATACCCGCAAACGACTTTGACCGTGGCTTGTAGTGCCAAAGGTAATAGTCTGCGATTGTGGATCATGAAATTCCACTGTCTGCCTTGATCCAATTATTGACTACGGTTCGTAAGGCAGGGAACTTTAAAAAGTCGATGCCGGGGCGCTTGGGATTAATACCAACGTAAGCAAGATCCTTGAGTTCGCAGAGCCCATCAATGTTGTCGAGCGTAATATCCCACAGCCATAAGTATTTTGCGTTTGAAACGCGTGATAGGAAGTTCGAGTCCGTCTGGTCAAATCCAAATGATTTGTGGCCGAAAAGGCCAAAAAACGGCTTGTCAAAATAGTATTCGACGATTTCATCTAAGCGAGCACTATCAATGCCAAGAGCCGGAACCGGATTGAGCGGGGCGTACCATTCGTAGAATCCGCTCGGTTCAAGTGCAATTGGCATTTGTGGATAACTTATTCCTAGGTGGTTTCCGTGAACCACTCCCCGCAGGGCTCTCCTTTCCGTGAACCACAGCGCCGCCCCCGGCGGTGTTCCCGCCCTATCGTTGCGCCGCAATCAATCTGGCCAAGGGCACCGCAAGCCTAGCTGTGGTTCACGGGTCTGAGAACCGCATGGTCTCAGCCATGCGGGAGGTCAACTCAGACAGGCTGTGCAGACCCCGGCGGATCACCAGCATCGCGATCAGGATAAAAAAAGCCCGGGCACTTCAGCCCGGGCTTTCAGATTCTGAGGGCTGCAGCTACCGCCCGCTCACACCGCCGCGGCCTCGGCAGCCTGGGCCTGCTCCGCCTTCTGCTGCTCCAGCACCTTCTCCAGGCCCTCGATGTCCTCGTCGGTGATCTTGGTCTGCATCGGGCAGTGCTTGGGCCCGCACATCGAGCAGAACTCCGCCTGCTTGTAGATGTCGGCCGGCAGGGTTTCGTCGTGATACTCCCGGGCCCGTTCCGGATCCAGCGAGAGATCAAACTGCTTGTTCCAGTCGAAGGCGTAGCGGGCGCGGCTGAGCTCGTCGTCGCGGTCGCGGGCCCCCGGGCGGTGGCGGGCGATGTCGGCCGCGTGGGCGGCGATCTTGTAGGCGATCAGCCCCTCGCGCACGTCTTCAGCGTTGGGCAGGCCCAGGTGCTCCTTGGGCGTGACGTAGCAGAGCATGGCCGTGCCGTGCCAGCCGGCCAGGGCGGCACCGATGGCGCTGGTGATGTGGTCGTAGCCGGGGGCGATGTCGGTGACCAGGGGGCCGAGCACATAGAAGGGCGCCTCGCTGCACTCCTCCATCTGCTTCTTCACGTTGAACTCGATCTGATCCATCGGCACATGGCCCGGACCCTCCACCATCACCTGCACGTCGTGCTCCCAGGCCCGGCGGGTGAGCTGGCCGAGGGTCTTCAGTTCCGCCAGCTGGGCGGCATCGGAGGCATCGTGCTGGCAGCCCGGCCGCAGGGAATCCCCCAGCGAGAAGCTGCAGTCGTAGCGCTTGAAGATCTCGATGATGTCATCGAAGCGGGTGAACAGCGGGTTCTGCTTGTGGTGGTAGAGCATCCACTGGGCCAGGATGCCGCCGCCGCGGCTCACGATGCCGGTGAGGCGGCCTTTCACCAGCGGCAGGTGCTCGATCAGCAGGCCGGCGTGGATGGTCTGGTAGTCGACCCCCTGCTGACAGTGCTTCTCGATGATGTGCAGGAAGTCGTCTTCGGAGAGCTTCTCGATCGAGCCGTGCACGCTTTCCAGGGCCTGGTACACGGGCACCGTGCCGATCGGCACCGGCGAGGCGTTGATGATCGCGGTACGCACCTCATCGAGGTTCACACCCCCGGTGGAGAGGTCCATCACCGTGTCGGCGCCGTACTTCACCGCCAGGCGCAGCTTGGCCACCTCCTCATCGAGATCGGAGGCATTGGGGGAGGCGCCGATGTTGGCGTTCACCTTGCAGCGGCTGGCGATGCCGATCGCCATCGGCTCCAGGTTGGAGTGGTTGATGTTCGCCGGGATGATCATCCGGCCCCGGGCCACCTCCTCCATCACCAGCGATTCCGGCAGGTTCTCCCGCTGGGCCACATAGGCCATCTCCTCGGTGACCACGCCCTGGCGGGCGTAATGCATCTGGCTCACATTGGCGTGGCCGCGGCGCTTCTCAATCCAGGCGCTACGCATGATCAGTGGGGGCAAACAACGGAACGGAAACGGCCGGGCGGCGGCCGTGTCGGGGTTCCGGTTGCGTTGCCGAGATCGCCACAGCCAGGCTGGTGGCAGCGCTCACCGGGATGGTGGGCGGCTCACTTCCCTGCGCCGGCATGACCCGGATCAGGTTCGGAGGGTGTGATCTCAGCCCAGGCCGGGATGGAGAACCATCCCCCGGGCACCCCTAGTGACCCCCGAACCCTAGCCACGCCGTCGGGATTCGGCCGCCGCGCCGTTCAGGCCTGCAGGCCGTTGAGGGCCGCGCCCACCACCCGGTGGTCGGGATCGGCCTGCAGCCGCTGCAACAGCGCCCGGGCCGAAGCTGCAAACGGCTCCCGCCCCTCCTTCACCAGCCGGCCCAGGATCTCGGTGCCGCCCACCCGCACGGTGCCGTCGCTGGCCTCGATCGCCAGGCTGGCCAGCTCCAGCAGCTTCTCCGGCCGGGCCTCGGGGTGCTCGGCCACCGCCGAGAGCACGCTGCAGCGCAGCAGCCACTCCTCATCGCGGCGGAAGGCCTCCAGCAGCAGGGACCAGGCCTGCTCCAGCCCGTGGCTCACCAGCGAGTTGGCCGCCTCGGCGCGCACGTTGGGATCGCTGTCGCCCTCCAGGGCCCGCACCAGGGCCTGGCGGCCGGCCTCGTTGCGCTTCACCCCCAGCCCCGCGCAGCTCAGGGAGCGCACCAGGAAGGCCTCCTGCTCCAGCCCCACCAGCAGCAACGGCACCGCCTCCTCCACCGTGGCCTCGCGCAGGGCCACCAGGGCAGGCATAGAGCGGCCGGGGTCGCCACAGGTGATGGCGTCGCGCAGCTGCTGGAGATCGGGCTGGTTGCTCATCACACCAGCTTGCCTGGATCAGCGCCGTTCCTGACGAAAGGCCAGCAGCAGCGCCCGGCGGCGGCGCTGGCGGCGCACCCGGCTGGCCACCAGCAGGCCGCCGCCGATCACCAGGGCCGGCACGGCCTGGATGCGGTCACGCCCCTGGCGCTGCAGCAGCACAACCAGGGCCAGCAGGATCAGCAGCGGCGCCGAGAGCACCAGCAGCCCATCGAGGAGGGGGCGGAAGCGCACCGGTTTGCCGGTCACAGGGCCGCACCCTGGCGTTCCATCCAGCGCAGCAGGCTGAGGCTGAGCACCTTCACCCCCACCGCCAGGGCCCCCTCATCGGGCTCGAAGGTGTTGCTGTGCAGCGGCGTGCAGCCCTGTGGCCCCGCCACCCCCAGCCGGAACATCGTGCCGCGCAGGCCGTCGAGCAGTTCGGCGAAGTCTTCGGCCCCCAGCGAGGGCTGCTCCAGCCACTGCACCTGGGCCGGCCCCAGCAGCTCCACACCGGCCTCGGCCACCAGGGCGGTGAGCTCGTGGTCGTTGTGCACCGGCGGCGAGATGCGCCGGTAGCGCACCCGGGCCTCGCCGCCGTGGCCGCGGCAGAGGGCGTGCACCGTCTCCTCGATCCACAGCGGCAGGCGGTCGTGCAGCTCCAGGTCGAGACAGCGCACCGTGCCCAGCAGGCGCACGTGGTCGGCGATCACGTTGAAGGCGCGCCCCCCCTCGATGCGGCCGAAACTCACCACCACCGGATGCAGGGCGTCGAGCCGGCGGCTGATCGCCTCCTGCAGCCCGCTCACCACCCGGGCCGCGATCCAGATGGCGTCGGTGCTCTGGTGGGGCCTGGCGCCGTGGCCGCTCTCGCCGATCACCTCGATCTCCAGTTCACCGGCGGCGGCGGTGAGGCTGCCGCTGCGCACGCCGATCTGCCCCACCGGGATCGAGGGGAACACATGCACACCGAACAGGGCATCGACGCCCTCGGTGGCGCCATCGGCCTTCATCCAGGCCGCCCCCTCGGCCGTTTCCTCCGCCGGCTGGAACAACAGCCGCACCCGGGCCGTGAACCGTTCCGGGTGCTGCTCGGCCGCTGCCGCCAGCAGGGCGGCCACCCCCAGCCCCACGGCGCTGTGCATGTCGTGGCCGCAGGCGTGCATCAGGCCCTGCACGGTGGAGGCGTAGTCGAGCGCGGTGCGCTCCTCCACCGGCAGGGCGTCCATATCGACCCGCAGGGCCACCAGCGGCGCGGGCAAGCCATCGGGCCCCAGCCGCGGGCCCAGTTCAGCCAGCACGCCGGTGCGGCCAACGCCCTCGCGCACTTCCCAGCCCCAGCGCCGCAGCTCACCGGCCACCAGGGCGGCGGTCTGCTGCTCGTGGCCGCTCAGCTCCGGATGGCGGTGCAGGTGGCGGCGCAACTGGATCAGCTCCGGCAGCACCAGATCCAGCTCCCGCTCCAGCCTCAGCTCCTGCCAGCTCAGGGGCGGGAGGGCGCCGCGGTCGCAGGGGATGGAGGTCACAGGGCGGACGGGGGTGACATCAGCTGATCGCCAGGAACTGCTGCAGCGCCTCCACTGGCTCCGGGGGCCAGCGCCGGGTGCTCAGCAGCCATTCTCGCTGGCGGTAGCGGGGATCGAGACCGGAGGCCGACACCCAGTTGCTCTCGGCCTCGCCGCGGGCACCGCGCTGCCAGAGCAGGGCGGTGAGGCCGGCCCTGGCGTCGGCGAACAGGGGATAGCGGCGGATCAGCGAGCGCAGGCTGCGCTCGGCGGCTTCCAGTTCGCCGAGCTGGAAGGCGGCCAGGGCGGCGCTGGAGCGGGCCATGGCGAAGCCGGGCCGCAGATCGGCGGCGGCCTCGAAACTGTCACGGGCGGCCGGCCAGTCGCCGCGGGAGCCCTGCACGTTGCCGAGGTTGTAGAGGGCTGAGGCCCGCACCTCGCCGGCGGATGCGTCCTGCGGGTCGCCCGCCGCGCGCTCCAGGATCCAGCGGTAGTCGGCCTCGGCGTCGTCCCAGCGCTGCAGGGCCTCCTCCGCCGTGCCGCGGTTGAGATGGGGATCGCTGCTGGCGGGTTCCAGGGCGATGGACCGCGTCTGGTCGGCGATGGCCGCCTCGGGATCCCCCAGGGCCAGCTGCACGTTGCCGCGGTTGCTCCAGGCCGCCGCGTCGTCTGGCGCCACCTCCAGCACCTGGTTCCAGAGCGGCAGGGCATCGCCGAAGCGCCCCTCGCGGCTGGCCCGCAGGGCCTGATCGAACAGTTCCGGCAGCGGCGGCCGGGGCGGGGTCCGGACCTCGCGGGCGGTGGGGGGTGCGGCGGCGGCCGCCGGCACCAGCGTCATCAGCGCCGTGAGCAGCAGGGCCAGCAGGGGCAGGACCGCGGCGTGCAGCGGAGGCCGGCTCATGGGCCCTCGCCGGAAGCCGGGGTGGCGGCCACCGCGCCAGCGGCGGCCAGGTGGGCCCGGCCCGCCTCGGTGAGCAGGCGGCCGCGGGGGGTGCGCTGCAGCAGACCCTGCTGCAGCAGATAGGGCTCGACCACCGCCTCCAGCGTGGCCGGGTCCTCCCCCAGGCCGGCCGCCAGGGTGTCGAGACCCACCGGGCCGCCGCCGTAGCCCTCCAGCATCAGGGTGAGCAGGCGGCGGTCGTGGGCATCGAGGCCGCGGCCATCGACCCGGTGCAGGCTCAGGGCCTCGTGCACCAGCTCGGCCGTCACCTGCTCGCGGCCGCGCACACTCGCCACATCCCGCACGCGGCGCAGCAGCCGGTTGGCGATGCGCGGGGTGCCGCGGCAGCGGCGGGCCACCTCCAGGGCGGCGGAGGCATCGAGCCGCACGTCCAGCAGGCCGGCGGCGCGCAGCACGATCGCCTGCAGATCCTCGAGGCCGTAGAACTCCAGCCGCTGGATCAGCCCGAAGCGATCGCGCAGCGGCGAGCTCAGCGCTCCGGCGCGGGTGGTGGCCCCCACCAGGGTGAACGGGGCGATCTGCAGGCTGCGGGTGCGGGCGGTGGTGCCCTTGCCCACGGTGAGATCGAGGCGGTAGTCCTCCATCGCCGGGTAGAGCAGCTCCTCCGCCACCCGGTTGAGGCGGTGGATCTCGTCGATGAACAGCAGCTCATGGGGCTGCAGGTTCACCAGCAGCCCCACGATGTCGCGCGGGCGCTCCAGGGCCGGGGCGCTGGTGATGCGGCAGCGCACCCCCAGCTCTTCGGCCAGCACCAGGGCCATGGTGGTCTTGCCCAGGCCGGGGGGGCCGTAGAGCAGCACGTGGTCGAGGGCCTCGGCGCGGGCGCGGGTGGCCTCCACGGCAATGCGCAGCACCTGCTTGAGCTCGCCCTGGCCGATGTAGTCGTCCAGTCGTTTCGGGCGCAGGGAGTCTTCACGAACCACCAGCTCCTGCGGCTCCGCCGGCACCTCGGCAGCTGCCGGATCCAGCAGCCGGCGCGGCGGCGGGGTGGCGTCTGGGCGGCCCTGGCTCTGCGGTCCGGAGGAAACGATCGCCATGGGTGGAGGGTACCGGCCCCTGCCTAGGGTCGGGAGTGGAGCAGGCGCAGCGGGATCACAGCCATGGCCAAGGGCGGCACCAAGAAGCTCGCCGCCAAAGCCCAGCGCAACGCGGCCCAGCGCCTGCTGGCCGACAACCGCTTCGCCCGGCACCAGTACGAGATCCTCGACACGGTCGAGTGCGGCATCGAGCTGGTGGGCACGGAGGTGAAGTCGATCCGGGCGGGCCAGGCCAACCTGCGCGACGGCTTCTGCCTGATCCGCAACGGCGAGCTGCAGCTGCACAACGTGCACATCTCCCCCCACAGCCACGCCGGCGCCTACTTCAACCACGAGCCCCTGCGGGTGCGGCGGCTGCTGGCCCACCGCCGCGAGATCGACAAGCTGCGCGTGGCCCTGGAGCAGAAGGGGCTCACCCTGATCCCGCTCAACCTGCACCTGAAGGGCTCCTGGATCAAGCTCACCCTGGGCCTGGCCAAGGGCCGCAAGCTGCACGACAAGCGCCACGAAGAGAAGCGCAAGGAGATGGCGAAGGAAACCCGCGCCGCCATCGCCCGCTACTAGCGCTGGGCCCAGCTAGGGGGCCGGCTCAGCGTTGGCGGGCTCCGCCCCGGCATCGGCATCGGGCTCGCCGGCCGGCCGCTCAGGAGGCTCGGCCGGGGGCATCCGCCTGGGCCCATCAGGCGCCGGCTCGGG
>SLIG01000113.1 GCA_007135755.1 Cyanobium sp. | reverse complement strand
GACCTCGGCCCAGCCCAGCCCCAGGGCGGAGGTGCCCTCCGCTCCGCCGCCGTCCGCCGCCGCCAACCGCAGCGATCTGCTGGAGATCACAGCCCCGATGGTGGCCACCTTCTACAGCGCTCCGGCCCCCGGTGATCCTGCGTTCGTGGAGCTGGGCAGCCGCATCCGCGAAGGTCAGACGGTGTGCATCCTCGAAGCCATGAAACTGATGAACGAGCTCGAGGCCGAGGTGAGCGGTGAGGTGGTGGAGATCCTGGTGGAGAACGGCACGCCCGTGGAGTTCGGCCAGGTGCTCATGCGCGTCAAGCCCGGCTGAGCTCCCCTCTTAGCCCAGCTCCCCCTCTGAGCTCAGCTCCCAAGCCGTTTCGATCGCCGCCGCCATGCTCAGGGGCCGGGCGATGCCACGCCCGGCGATGTCGAAGCCGGTGCCGTGGTCGGGGGAGGTGCGCAGAAAGGGCAGTCCCAGGGTGGTGTTCACGGCGGCGTCGAAGGCCAGCAGCTTCACCGGGATCAGGCCCTGATCGTGGTAGAGGGCCAGGTAGCCGTCGGGACCCTGCCCCTCCCCATGCCAGGCGGCGGCCGCATCCAGCCAGCAGCTGTCCGGGGGGCGGGGGCCGTCAAGCCGCACCCCGGGGTGGGCGCTGCGCCAGGTGTCCAGGCAGCCCTCGAGCCAGTCGCGCTCCTCATGGCCCAGGCTGCCGGCTTCGCCGGCGTGGGGGTTGAGGGCGGCCACCACCAGGTGGGGCTTGGGATTGAAGCGCCGGCAGAAGGCCAGCAGCAGGTCGAGTTTGCGGTGCAGCAGATCAGCGTTGAGCCTGGCGGCTACGGCGGCCAGGGGGATGTGGGTGGTGGCCAGCAGGGTGTTGAGGCGCCAGCTGCCCGTTGGGGCGCGAGCGGTGAACAGCATCGCCGCCTCGCCGCTGCCGGTGAGTTCCGCCAGCCGCTCGGTCTGCCCCGGGTAGGGGTGTCCGGCCGCATGCCAGCTGGCCTTGGCGATCGGTGCGGTCACCAGGGCCCGGCAGTCGCCGCTCTGCACCAGGCCGGCCGCCGTATCCAACCAGGCGAAGCTGGCCGCACCGGCGGCGGGTCCGCTCTCGCCCGGCCGCACTGGCTGCTCCAGGGGTCGATCGACGATCTCCAGGCTGGCGGGATCGCGCAGGGGCGCCTCGCTGCGCTGCCGCAGGGCGGCGTGGCTGGCCTCCAGCCAGCGGCGGCAGCCCACCAGCACCGGCTCCAGGCCGGCCGGCAGGGGGCCGGCCAGGGCCTTGAGCACCACCTCGGCGCCGATGCCGGCGGGGTCGCCCAGGGCGATGGCCAGCCGCCCTGCGGTCGAGTTGGATGGCCCTGGATTGCCGCTGCCGTTGCCCATGGTGCGCTGGTTGTTGCTGTTGGCGTTGCTGTGGGGGATGGGCACGGGGATCAGCCGCGGCTGGATCGAGCTGCGCTGGGGCCGGATGCTTCAGGACCTCGGCCTGCCCTTCGTGGCCGATCCTGGCTCGCCCGAGGACTGCCCGCCGGTCAGTGACATCTAGGGGAGGGCCTCCTCCTCCCTCAGGCAGGCCCGCAGCCCCTCCCGGTAGCTGGGGTAGCGCAGCCGGTAGCCCAGCCCTGTGCAGAGCAGGCGGTTGCTGGCACGCCGGTTCTCGGCCCAGAAGCTGCGGGCCATCGGGCTGAGGTCGGCGGCGATGGCGTCGTAGCGCTCCACCGCCGGCAGCTTGAGATTCAGCAGATGGCTGGCGTAGCCCAGGATCTCACTGGAGGGGCAGGGGCAGTCGTCGCAGACGTTGAGCACCGGAGGCCGGCGCTCGGCCGGCAGGGTGAGGCAGTGCAGCAGGGTGCCGACGATGTCGTCGACATGCACCCGCGAGAACACCTGGCCGGGCTTGTGGATCAGCCGGCTGCGGCCCGACCGCAGGCTCGCGAACGGGCTGCGGCCCGGTCCGTAGATCGCCGGCAGCCGCAGGATCTGCACGGGCAGGCCGCTGGCTCGCCAGGCCTCCTCCGCCTCCAGGCGGGCCTGGCTGCGGCGGGCCCCTGGGCGGGGCGGGGCGGTTTCATCCACCCAGGCGCCCCCCGTGCAGCCATACACCCCTGTGGTGGAGAGGTAGCCCACCCACGCCAGGGGCAGATCGGCGAGCACGGGGGCCAGGCAGCGCAGGCTGGGATCGCCGGGCCCGCCGTCCGGGGGTGCGCTCACCAGCACGTGGGTCACGCCCGCCAGGTCACCGGGCTCGGGGAGCCGGGGGGCCTGGCTGTCGAACGGCAGCCAACCGAATTCAGCCGGCAGAGCGGCCAGCTCCCCCGGGGGCTTGGGTTGGCGGCTGGTGAGCAGCGCCGTGAAGCCCAGTGAAGCGGCGGCCAGGGCGAAGCGCCGGCCGGTGTAACCGCCACCCACCACCAGCAGGCGCCCCGCCGGCTTGACAGCCACCCGGGTCATGAGTACACCTGTACCACTTGCTGCCGCTCCATGGCCCGTTCTTCCTCTGCTGCTTCTCTCCCCGGTGTGCAACGCCTCTCCCCGCCGTCGCTCCGATCAGTCCCCATGCGCCCAGCCAAGGTCCAGCCCCAGCTTGCCGCCAGGGCTCACCGGGTGGGGGACGGGGCTGCAGCGCAGCCCCCGGGACTGCCCACCCTGCTGGCCGTGGGGCTGCTGGTGCTGCTGGCGGCCACCCTGGCGCCGGAGCGGCCCCAGGATCAGGCGGCGATCTGCCAGCGGCACAACGGTCCGGTGGCCTGTCGGGTGTGGTGAGGAGCTGACCACTCCAGCAGGCGGATCGCCAGACGCAGATCGCCCTCCAGCCAGGCGCGGATCGCCATGGCCCGGCGGGGGTCGTAGAAGGGCTGTTGCCGGTACCACTGGAACACGTCGCCGTCGCCCTTGTGGCCATTGCAGGCCAGGCAGGCGGGCACGCAGTTCTCGGTGACGCTGGAACCGCCGCGGCTCTGCGGGTGCACGTGGTCGATCGATTCCGACCGCCGGCCGCAGTAGACGCAGGTGTGGTCGGTGAGTTCGTGCAGGGAGCGGCGCCAGCGCCGCTGTTTGAGTTTGGGACAGAGCTCCTCGAGGGAGACCGCGTTGAGGGCCGGGGACGGCATCCCGGCAGAGAGCGACCCCAACGATCCCCTGTCCCTGGCCTGCATCCGCGTGGCTCGGTTGGCACAGTTATGCCGCAACACGAGCAGAGGCACTGTGTCCGGGGCTGCAGTCTCAATGCCTCGTTGCTGCCTGCGCCTGGGTGCCACCGGACGCATCGAGGTGATCAGCCCCTTTGACGCCGTCACCCAGGCCCAGCTGCGGGCGGTTCGCCCCCGGGGCCAGTGGAACGGCCAGCGGCGCTGCTGGGATTTCCCCCTGGAGGCGGCCGCCGCTCTGCGCCACACCCTCCAGGACCGGTTTCCGGTGGAGCCGGAGCTGGCCCAGTGGCTGGTCTGGCTGGAGCAGCCACTGCCGCCGCTGCCACCCCACCGCCAGCTGGTGGCGGCCGCCGGCCTGACCGAGCCGCTGGCGGATGGCCGCCGCCTGTTTGCCCACCAGCGGGCCGCGGCCCGCTGGCTGCTGGCCCGCCGTGGCGCCGTGCTGGCCGACGCCATGGGTCTGGGCAAGACCCTCTCGGCCCTGGCCGCCGCCAGGGCCATGGTGCGCCTGGCCGACTGCCGCGTGCTGGTGCTCGCCCCGGTGGGTCTGCACGATCACTGGCGCAGTGAGGCCCTGGCCCTCGGCCTGCGCCTTGAGCTGCACAGCTGGGCGCGCCTGCCGGAGTCGCTGCCGCCGGCCGGCACCGTGCTGATCGCCGACGAGGCCCATTTCGCCCAGAACCTGCACACGGTCCGCAGCCGCGGTCTGCTGCGGCTGGCCCGCCACCCCCGCCTGCGGGCCGCCTGGCTGCTCTCCGGCACGCCGATGAAGAACGGCCGGCCGGCCCAGCTCTATCCCCTGCTGGCCGCCATCGACCACCCCCTTGCCCGCGACCGTCGCGCCTTCGAGGAGCTGTTCTGTCAGGGCCACTGGCGCGAACAGGGTGGCCGGCGTCTCTGGCAGGCCACCGGCGCCAGCAACCTGGCCGAGCTGCAGCGCCTGATCCGACCTCTGCTGCTGCACCGCCGCAAGCAGGATTGCCTCGACCTGCCCCCCAAGCAGCGCCAGCTGCACCCGCTGCAGCTCGATGCCGCCCGCGGGCGTGGCTTCCAGCACCAGCTGGAGCGCCGCGTGCGCGACTACCGCCGCCGCGCCGCCCGCGGGGAGGTGCGGCGGGACGCCGAGGTGCTGGCGGTGCTCACGGCCCTGCGCCAGATCGGCTCCGACTACAAGCTGGCGGCGGCGCGGGAGCTGGTGGGGGGCCTGCTGGGGCGGGGGGAGGCGGTGGTGGTGTTCACCGCCTTCGTGCGCACAGCCCGGATGCTGCAGCGCGAACTGGGCCCCGCCGCCCTGCTCAGCGGGGCGGTGCCGGTGGCCGAACGCCAGCGCCTGGTGCACCGCTTCCAGGCCGGGGAGCTGCCGCTGCTGATCGCCACCTTCGGCACCGGCGGCCTCGGCTTCACCCTTCACCGGGCCCGCCATGTGGTGCTGATCGAGCGGCCCTGGACCCCCGGTGACGCCGAGCAGGCCGAGGACCGCTGCCACCGCATCGGCATGGGCGGCAGCCTCACCAGCCACTGGCTGCAGCTGGGGGTGGCCGATCAGCTGGTGGACGGGCTGATCGCCAGCAAGGCCGAGACCATCGCCCTCACCCTGCACCGCGGCGAGACCCAGCTGCGCCGCCGCCGGCTCACGGCGATGGTGCGGGAGGTGTTGGCGGCGATGTGAGCGGCCCTTCGGCGCAGAGCTCCCGGCGAACCTCCAGGTCGCTGCGCAGCTGGGCGTCCAGCTCGTCCTCCGGCAGCCGCTCCGCCAGGCGGAGCGCCTCACGCAGGTCATCACAGGCCTGCTCGTCGTTGCCGGCCAGGCTGTGCAGGAGATAGCGCTCGTTGCGGGGGCCGGGATCGTCGGGATAGGCGGCCACCACCTCGTCACAGAGAGCGATCTGCTCCTCCAGTCGGTCCAGGGTCACCTCCCGCAGGCAGTCGTCGCGGCGAACCCCACCCTGCTGGGGCAACGGCTGCTCCTGGCAACCCAGCAGAGAGCTTGCCGCCAGCAGCGCGGTGAACCCCAGGACAGCGACCCTGAGGCGGCTGAGCCGGCTGTCAGTAGCCGTAGCGTTCACCACGGGTCATGGCACCACCGCCGGGCTGCGGTGAGGCCTGCGTCTCCTCGCGGCGGTAGAGATCGCCCAGATACATGCCGCAGTTGGGAAAACTTGCAGGGCTCTGCACCACCGACTCGGTGATCATCACCGCCGCGTGCTGTGGCGAGGTGCGAAACATCCCGCTTCCCTGGCGCTTGATCACCTCATAGGCAGCATCCCAGCTCACCTGGTGATCGTTGCCGTTGTCGCGCATGAAGCAATAGATCTGCGCACCCTTGTCCCCTGGTGTGGACATCACCCCCACCGGGACCACCGCAACCTCCTGGGCCGTAGCATTCGCGGGACTGCATACGGCAGACAGCAATGCCAGCGGCAGCAGCCACCGTCGCACCCTGGCAGGCTGGGAAACGGGGTGACCAACCATGGTCTTTGAAGGGCGTCGGGTGTCCAAGGTATCGATGCCCTGCGGCAGCGTCGAGGGTGGCCGCGGCGGGAACTGTCCGGCCCAATGGGGCCGGGTGGACTGCTGCAAGCCTCACGGTGGCGGCTGGGCGATCGGCAGCATCAGTCGCAGCAGTAGGGGCGTGACGATCAACACCGTGATCAGCCGCAGGGCATGCAGCAGGGCCACGGCGGCGCCAACGCCGAATTCGGCCCCGGCCAGGCTCATGCCGCTGATTCCCCCGGGGGCGGAACCCAGCAGGGCGATCACCGGATCGATCCCCAGCAGGCGGCTGCACACCAGGGCCACGGCCAGTCCGGCCAGCACCAGCGTGCCGGTGATCAACAGGGCGGGCCGCCACAGCTGGCGCAGTTCCACCAGGGCGGTGGCGCTGATGCTGGTGCCGATCACCGTGCCGATGGCGATCTCCAGGGCCGTGCGGGTGCCCGCCGGCCACTGGGCCGGCTCCAGGCGGCCACTGGCGCTCACCAGCCCGGCGGCCAACAGCGCTCCCGCCAGGGGCGCGGCCGGCAGGCCACTGCGCAGGGCCAGCAGACCACCGGCCGTCCCTGCCAGGGCGTAGAGCAGCAGGGTTGCGGGCACCACCATCCCCCCATCATCGCCAGGCCCGTCAGGGGTGCGGAGGGCGTGGGGATGTGTTGTCATCGGCTGCAGCGCATCACCCCCCCCATGGCCACCCCTTCCGTGTCCTTCCGGATCACCCGCAGCACTGAAGATCTGGCACAGACCACCCATGCCCTCTCTCAGCGGCTGGTGAAGCTCGAGCAACGCCTTGAAGGGCTGGAACGTCAGCTCAGCGTGGCTCTGGAGCGTCGCGAGCAGCACGACCCCGACGAGCTCAGCAGCCTGGAAACGGTGGAACAACTGCTGTCGGACTGCCGACTGTTGCTGGGACTGGATGATCAGCAGCAGGGACTGGGCGATGGGGCTCTCGATGGGGCCTCCGCGCCTGTCCTGGCAGGCCTGGAGAGGCAGGCTGAACCTGGCGACGACTGGGGAGATGACAGCGCAGAGGATCCGGCCCAGGCGGCCTGATCACCAACGCGCTCGCCTTCGGGGCTTGCTGCTGCCAAAATGGGAAGAAAGTGAGCGCATGACATTCCCCACTCCCGCCCATGCCACTGCCCACGCAGCTGCCCTCACAACTCCCGGTCACCCCATTGGCTCCCACCGCAGCGGCTCACCCACCTGCACGAACGCCGCTCCGATCTCCCGCAGCGATGAGGGGGATCATCAACGGGAGAAGTTGCAGTTTGCTCTCGCGATTGCCCTGACCAGGGGTGACCGCCAGCGGGAACTGGTGTTGCGTGAACAGATCGCCGCCCTGGGCGGCTACTGCGAAGAACCCGGCACCTGAATTTCATTGCCGCTGGATTTCATTGCCTCTGGGCCGCCCCAGGGTCGACCTGCCCGGCTCGATCGGTTCTCATCTACCGGTCG
>SLIG01000148.1 GCA_007135755.1 Cyanobium sp. | reverse complement strand
GGGCGGGTGGCCTGGCCTGGCTGTGGCAGGCCGGGGGTCGGGACCCCGGCGAACTCGCCAGGCTCTGCGATCGGGCCTGCGGCCGGCTTCTAGGGTCGGCCCCATGAGCCCCATCGCCCCCCGCCTGAGCCGCCGCCAGCTGCTGCGACTCGCGCTGGGCAGCACGGCCTTGCTGGCCCTGCCCGGCGCCCTGGGGGGCTGCAGCAGCCGACGGGGCCCCGAACTGCTGCACGGCAGCGGCGCCCTGCCCGCCGCCTGGCTGCAGCAGCTGCCGCGGGGCTGGCGGGCCCAGGTGCTGCCGGAGCCGGCGGCGATCCGCGCCCGGCTGGAGCCGGCTGCAGGAGAGCCGCCACCGGCGCTGGTGGCGCTGGGCGACGGCTGGGCCATGGACCTGCCGGCGCAGAGCTGGCGCCCCCTGGAGGCCCCCGCCCTGCTGACGTCCCTGAGCGACTGGGCGCTGCCGGTGGCCCGGCTGTTCGCCGCCGAGGACCGGCCTGCCGTGGCCTTTCCCTGGTCGTTCACGCCCTGGGTGCTGGTGCTGCGTTCCCGGCCGGCCCTGGCCGCCCGCGCCGCCGAGGGCTGGGACCTGCTGCTCGATCCCAGCCTGCGGGGCAAGCTGGTGCTGCCTTCCAGCCCGCGGGTGTGCGTGGAGCTGATGGGGCGTGACTACGAGCGCATCGAGGCCCTGCGCGGTCAGGCCCTCGCCCACGACGACCGCCATGCCCTCAACCTGCTGCTGGCCGGAGAGGCTGAGGCGGCGGTGGTGCCGCTGCGGCCCCTGATCCCGCTGCTGCGCCGCGATCCGCGGTTGGCGGTGGTGCTGCCTTCGGGGGGGGCGCCGCTGAGCTGGCAGCTGCTGCTGCGGCCGGCGGCTGGGCCCGCTGAGGCCCAGGACGGTGCTGCCGCGGCGGCAGGGATCGAGTCCTGGATGGCCGCGGCGCTGCAGCCCCCCATGCTGAACGACCTGCTGCTGGGCGGCTGGGTGCCGCCCCTGCCGCGGCCTGAGCTGGAGCCGCTGGTGGCCCGCTTCCCCGAGCCCATCGCCAGCCTGCTGCTGCCGCCCCCGGCCGTGCTCGAGCGCTGCTGGAGCCTGGCGCCGCTGACGGTGGCCGAACGGCTGGCGATGCAGACCGTGTGGGACGCCGCCGCTCCACCTTCCTGAGCGCGTTCAGCCCCAGAGCCGCCGCCGCGGCGCCGCTGCCAGCCGCCGGTGGGTGTCCGCCAGCAGGTCGGGGATGGGCAGCTGGTGGGGGCAGCGGGGCAGGCAGTCGCCGCAGCGCCGGCAGGCGTCGGCGTTGACCTCCTCCCACCAGTGGCCGGCCCGGCCGATGAGGTTGTAGCGCTCGCCGGCGAACACCTCCATGCCGTGGCCCACCGCCAGATTGCGCAGCCGCAGCAACGCGGGGATCGGCACCCCGCTGGGACAGGGCAGGCAGGCCCGGCACTGGCCGCAGCGCTCGGGGCCCAGGCGCTCGCGCCCTGCCGCCGCCAGTTGCGCCAGGGCCTGGTGATGCTCGGGGTGGAGCCAGGCGCGCTCGGCTGGGGAATCGGGGATCGCCGGGCTGGACGGGTCGCTCACCCCGCCGGTTGCGGCGGGCCCGGCGAGGGCGGCGGCCCAGGCCAGATCGCCTGGCTGCTCGGCCCCCAGGCTCAGGGTGGAGATCCCCTGATCGAGCAGAAAGCGGTAGGCCAGCTCCAGGGGGTGAAAGGGGGCGCAATCGGCCAGCAGCTGCGCTGGGGGGTCGTAGAGGCGGCCGCCCTTGTCGGCCGGGGAGATGGCCAGCACCCCGATTCCCTCGGCCAGGGCGCTGCGGGCCAGGGGCAGGCGGGTCTGGTCGAAGAGGTGCAGGTGCAGGCTGCAGAAGCGGAAGCGGTCCGTGGCCAGGGCCTGCGCGATCAGCGCGTTGCTGCCGTGGCTGGAGAAGCCCACCTGGTCCACCAGCCCCTCGCCGGTGGCCCAGGCCAGCAGCTCGGCACCGGGCCCGCTGGTGGCCCAGTTCAGGTGCTCGGGCCGGTTGAGGCCATGCACGGCCAGGCTGTCGAGACGGGGGCGGCCCAGCCGGCTGAGGATGGCGCGCAGCTGGTGGCGGCCGCTCTCCAGATCGCAGCCCGGCAGCAGCTTGCTGGTGATCCGCCAGCCGCCGGCGGGCTCCAGGCCCTCGGCGCTGAGGCTGGCCAGGGCCTGGCCCAGGAAGGTTTCCGCCGGGCCATAGGCGGGGGCGGTTTCCAGGTGGTTGATGCCGGCGGTCAGGGCGGCCCGCAGCACCGCCAGCATCGGGGCGGGACCGGCCAGGGCCCGCATCGTGCCCAGGGTGAACAGCGAAACGCGACGTCCGCTGCCGAAGGGCCGCCCGTTGGCCAGGGGCACCGGGGGCGCCTCAGACCGGGCTGGTGCCGGGGGTGTCATCGCTGGCCTCGCCGGAGTCCTCGCCGCCGGCATCGCGCTCGGGCTGGGCCTTGCTCAGGTGCCGCACCAGCTCGGCCGGACTCACGGAGTCGAGAAAGCGGCGGAACTCGTTGCTGTCCTCGGCGTCGGCCTCCGCGTCCACGGGAATCGAGGCGTCGGCCACCACCTCCTCCAGCATCCAGATCGGGCTGCCGGTGCGTACCGCCAGGGCAATGGCGTCACTGGGCCGGGCGTCCACCTCCAGAAGTGGCTCGCCGCCCTCCGCGTCGCCCTGGCGGCTGAGTTTGAGCACGGCCCTGAAGGTGTTGTCCTCGATGGCGTGGATGATCACCCGCTCCAGGTCCAGCTCAGCGGCCTGCAGCAGCGACACCATCAGGTCGTGGCTGAGGGGGCGGGGCGGTGGCGCCTCGGCCACCCCGGCGAGGATGTTCTGGGCCTGCGCCTGGTCGATCCAGATCGGCACCTGGCGCCGGCCGGAGGGATCCCGCAGCAACACGATCGGGCTGCGGCTGGCCGCATCCAGGGCGATGCCGGCGACGCTCATTTCCACCATGGCCTGGTGCCCCCTCTGATCGATTATGACCAGCGTGAGCCTGGTGACCGTGGGGGCTGGCAACGATGTTCACCGGACTGGTGCGGGCCACGGGGCTGATCGAGCGCGCCGGCGGCGGGGTGCGGCTGCGCTGGCAGGCGGCGCCGGAGCACTGGCACCCGGGCCAGCTGGAGCTGGGTGAGAGCGTGGCGGTGGATGGGGTGTGCCTGACCGTGGCCGAGCGGCTCAGCGATGGCTTCCGGGCCGATGTGAGTGAGGAGACCCTCGCCCGCAGCACCCTGGCGGGGAAGGCCGACCGTCGCGGGGCCGTGAATCTGGAGCCGGCCCTGCGCCTGGTGGACAGGCTCGGGGGCCACCTGGTGAGCGGCCACGTGGATGGACTGGGGCGGGTGGAGGCGGTGGACGCCCGCCCTGGCTCCTGGCACCTGGCGATCCGCTGGCAGGACCCCACCTACGGCCGCTACGTGTGCGACAAGGCCAGCGTGGCGGTGGATGGCGTCAGCCTCACGGTGGCCGGCAGCGCCGATGGGGGCGCCCACTTCTGGATCGCCGTGATTCCCCACACCTGGAGCAGCACCACCCTGCAGGGCTTGAGGCCCGGAGACACGGTGAACCTGGAGGCCGATCTGCTGGCCAAATATGCCGAGAGCCTGCTGCAGGCCCGGCTGGCCGGCCCGGCAGCAGACGGCCCCGCCGCTGAGGGCCGGCCGGACCTCGACCGCGCCTGGCTGGCCGAACACGGTTGGGCTACCTAGATTTGTAGCAGTTGACACCCCGGGTCATGACCTCTTCATCCCGACTGCGCCTGGGGGGTCAGCTCAGGGCCTTCACCCTGTTCGAGGGGGTGTTGATGCTGGTGCTGGGGGTGTTGGCCCTGTTGTTCCCGGTGCTCGCCTCGGTGTGGGCCACGGCCGTGGTGGCTGTGGTGTTCCTGGTGGGCGGCATCGTGGGCTGGATCGACAACCTGATGCGGGCCCGGGTGCTCAACCGCTGGCTCACCTTCTGGCGGCTGGTGGTCTCCACCCTGTTTCTGGTGGCCGGGTTCACGCTGATTCAGCAGCTCGGATCAGGGGTGGCAGCCGCCGCCTCCTCGGTGGCCACCCTGGCCCTGGCGATCGGTCTGGTGTTTCTGGTGGAAGGGGCTGTGGCGGTCGGGGTGTCGCTCACGCACCGCCGCATCCGGGGCTGGGGCTGGGGGTTGGTCAACGGCCTGGTGACCCTGGTGCTGGGGGTGGTGATCCTGACGATGGCCAAGCCCGCTCTGCTGGGGGTGATCGGCATCCTGGTGGGGGTGAGCTTCCTGTTCACCGGCATCGACCTGATCACCTTCAGCGCCAGATTCCACGAGGACGACAGCGGCCCGGCCTCCCTGGACTCCGAGACCGCCGATCTGGTCTGAGGGCCTCAGGACTCCGGGATCCCGGAGTCGTTGCCGGTCTCTTCAGGTCCCAGCCTGGTGAGCCAGATGGAGCCGGTTTCGGGGTGCAGATCGATGCGGAACTCCTGGCCAGGCTCCAGCCCCAGCAGCCGGGTGTAGGCGTTGCCCACAAGCAGGTTGCCGTTGCCGTGCACCCGGGTGCGGAATTCGGCCTGACGCCCGCGGCTGCCGCCTCCGCTGGTCGGGCTTGCGGCGGCCGCTGGGATCGCATACCCCTTGGCCTGCACCAGGGCCCGGTAGAAGCTCTTGCGCAGCACCCGGCCACTGGGTCCCACGTAGCCACAGCCCCGGGCGATTTCATCTTCCGGGCGGTTGCTCAGCGAGCGGACCCGCTCCAGCAGGGCCCTGCCCTCGAGCATCTCTCCCGGACCGCGGCCACCTGCTGAGCCCATGGCGATGATCCGAACCCGCACCTGGCCGAATTGTGCCCAAGGCCTGTGAACATCGGCAAGCTCAGGTTCGCAGGCCCGGTTCCTGGGCCATGTGGCGAAATCAAGATCGGCGATCCCCCCCCGGGCATGGGCTCCTGACCCTCTGGCTACCTTGACGCCACCACTGGGGTGTCATGTCCGCCAGCCCGCATCCCGCGCCCCAGCCACCCAGCCACCACCCGGCGCTCGCCGAGCCGCCATCCGCCCGCTTCGAGCTGCTCACGTCCCATCTGGTGGTGGCGCTGGTGGCGCTGGTGGTGATCGGCGGGGCCACCCGGGTGATGGAGGCGGGCCTGGCCTGCCCCGACTGGCCCCTCTGCTACGGCCAGTGGCTTCCGGGTGGCCGCATGAATCTGCAGGTGTTCCTGGAGTGGTTTCACCGCCTTGATGCCTTCGTGGTGGGCGTGGCGCTTCTGGTGCTCAGTGCTGCTAGCTGGGTGGGCCGCCGCCGCCTGCCGGCCTGGCTTCCCTGGAGTGCAGGGGCTGCCCTGCTGCTCGTCGCTGTTCAGGGTGCCCTGGGTGCCCTCACCGTGACCCAGCTTTTGCCCCCTGGTCTGGTGACGGCCCATCTGGGCACGGCTCTGTTGCTGGTGGCCCTGCTCAGCGGCGTGCACCAGGCCCTGGAGCGGTCGCGCCAGCAGGCCCCTTCCGCCCTGCCCCGGATCGCCTTGCCCCTGTGGTGGCGCTCCCTCTCGCTGCTGGCCCTGGTCATGGTCCTGGGCCAGTGTCTGTTGGGCGGCTCGCTTGCCAGCCAGTGGGCGGCGGAGCGCTGCCTGGCAGCGGCTGAGGGCTGCCAGTGGCTGCTGCGCCACCGTCTGGCCGCCACTCCCGCTGCCCTGGCTGTGATCCTTCTGGTGCCGGCAGCCCTGGCGCTGCCCGCCAGGGAGCGACACCTGCGGGCCTTCGCTGCCCTGGCGGCGCTGCTGGTGGTGGCCCAGGTAGCCCTCGGGGTGAGCACCCTGCGGCTGCAGCTCGCTGTTCCCGCCGTCACCGTGGCCCACCAGTTCACGGCGGCCCTGCTGGTCGCCCTGCTGGGCGCCGCTGCCGGCCGCAGCCTGGCTCCCGGGCCCCAGGTGCAGAGCCCGGCTACAGCCTCCGCTTCAGCCTTCCCCACCAGCCTGGACTCCGCCCATGGTTAGCGCCAGCTCCGCCTCCAGCGCCATCGCGGCGGCCGAGGCCAGTGCCCCCGCCCGCTCCCCCTCCAGAGCGGCGCCGCGGCTGCCGGCCTGGCTGGAGGTGGCCAAACCCCGGCTGATCCCCTTGCTGCTCGCCACCACCCTGGCCGGGATGGCGGTGAGCGCCGATCCGGTGGATGGTGCCACCATCGCCTGCACGCTGGTGGGTGGCACCTTCTCGGCGGCCGCGGCAGGAATCCTCAACTGCCTCTGGGAAGAGGAGCTCGATGGCCGCATGGCCCGCACCAGCCGCCGTGCTCTGCCCTCCGGGCGCCTGGAGGGCCGCCGGGCCCTGCTGCTGGCGGCCCTGCTCACCGTCGGCGCGGTGCTGGTGCTGGTGATCGGGGTCAACGCGCTGGCGGCCAGCCTGGCCCTGCTGGGTCTGTGCAGCTACGTGTTGCTCTACACGGCCCTGCTCAAGCCCCGCACCCCCCAGAACATCGTCATCGGTGGTGTGGCCGGTGCCATCCCGCCCCTGGTGGGTGCGGCGGCGGCCAGTGGTGCCCTGGGCTGGCCGAGCTGGTGGCTGTTTGCCCTGGTGATCGTGTGGACGCCGGCCCATTTCTGGGCCCTGGCCCTGCTGTTGCGCGACGACTACCGGGCCGTGGGCATTCCCATGCTTCCGGTGGTGAAGGGGGTGGCAACCACGGCTGACGCGATCCAGGCCTACGCCCGGGCCACGGCCCTGCTCAGCCTGGGTGGTGTGCTGGCCCTTCCCGCCGGCGGCCTGCTCTACGGCCTGCTGGTGCTGCCCTTCAACGCCCGTCTGCTGCAGCTCAGCGGCAGCCTGGCACTGGAGCCCGGCGACCCCGGCCGGGCCCGGGCCCTGTTCCGCTGGTCGATCCTCTACCTGTTCGGGATCTGCCTGCTGCTGCTGCTGGCCCGCCTGCCCCTGGCCGAGGCCCTGCGGCTGCCGCCTTCGGTGCTGACGACCACGCTGCCTACATTGGCCCCTTGACTGTGACGGCAACCCCTGCGATGGGTGCAATGGCTGATGGTGCTGCTGGCGGCGGGCTGATCGAGCTCCGCGACCTGTGCAAGAGCTACGGCCGCGGTGAGAAGGCGGTGCAGGCCCTCGATGGTCTGAGCCTGACGGTGCCGGCTGGCACCTTGTACGGCCTGCTGGGACCGAACGGTTCAGGCAAGACCACCACCCTGCGCATCCTCTGCACCCTGCTCGCCCCCGATGCCGGCAGCGTGCGGGTGGCCGGCCGTGATGCCATCGCCGATCCGCGCGCCGTCCGCCGGCTGCTCGGCTACGTGGCCCAGGAGGTGGCGATCGACAAGATCCTCACCGGCCGCGAACTGCTGCAGCTGCAGGGGGATCTGCATCACCTCGAGCGCAGCGACCGCAACCTCCGCATCGCTGAACTGGTGGAGCTGCTGGGCATGGGCGAGTGGATCGACCGCCGCTGCGGCGGCTACTCCGGGGGTATGCGCCGCCGCCTCGATCTGGCCTCCGCCCTGCTCCACCGCCCGCGGGTGCTGGTGCTGGATGAACCCACCGTGGGCCTCGACATCGAGAGCCGCGCCGCCATCTGGACGGTGCTGCGCCAGCTGCGCAACGGCGGGACCACCGTGCTGCTGAGCAGCCACTATCTCGAGGAGGTGGATGCCCTGGCCGACCGGCTGGCGATCATCGAGCGCGGCCGGGTGATCGCCGAGGGGGTGCCGGCGGTGCTCAAGCGCGCCCTGGGGGGCGACCGGGTGACGCTGCGGGTGCGGGAGTTCAGTGATGCCGACGAGGCGGAGCGGGTGCAGGCGCTGTTGAAGGCCTGCGAGGGCGTGCGTCAGGTTGTGGTGAACCGCTCCCAGGGCTACTCCCTCAACCTGGTGGTGGAGCACGACGGGGTGGTGGAACAACTGCGCCGGCAACTGGCCGCGGCTGAGTTGCCGGTGTTCGCCCTCGCCCAGAGCCGCCCCAGCCTTGATGATGTGTATCTGCAGGCCACCGGGCGCACCCTGATGGATGCGGAGCTGGCGGTGGCGGGCCTGCGCGATCCCAAGGCGGAGCGCAAGCAGAGCATGCGCTGAGCCAGGCTGGCCGTCTCCATGCCGTTGCACAGCAGCTTCAGTCGCGCAGCAGCTTCAGCCCCCAGCCCATTGCGGCTTCCTCCCCGATGACCTCAGCCACCCCCAGTCTCGACGCCCGCCCTGCCGAACCCTCGGCTCTGGCCGAAATCAGCCAGGAAACCCTGGCCCTCACCAAACGCCTGTTCGTGCAGCTGCAGCGCCGGCCCTCCACCCTCGTGGCCGGGGTGCTGCAGCCGCTGATCTGGCTGGTGCTGTTCGGCGCTCTGTTCGCCAAGGCCCCTGAGGGGCTGCTTCCCGAGGGCATGAGCTACGGCCGCTTCCTGGGGGCCGGAGTGATCGTGTTCACGGCCTTCAGCGGCGCCCTGAATGCCGGCCTGCCGGTGATGTTCGACCGCGAGTTCGGCTTCCTCAACCGCCTGCTGGTGGCTCCCCTGCGCTCGCGCAGCTCGATCGTGCTGGCCTCGGTGCTGTTCATCACCGTGATGAGCCTGGTGCAGAGCCTGGCGATCATGGTCACCGCCGCCCTGCTCGGCTACGGCTGGCCCGGCGGGGGTGGGCTGGTGCTGGTGCTGGTGACCCTGCTGCTGCTGGTGTTTGCCGTCACCGCACTCAGCCTCGGTCTGGCCTTCGCCCTGCCCGGTCACATCGAGCTGATCGCGGTGATCTTCGTGGCCAACCTGCCCCTGCTGTTCGCCAGCACCGCCCTGGCACCGATCTCGTTCATGCCCACCTGGCTGGGCTGGCTGGCGGCCCTCAATCCGCTCACCTTCGCCATCGAGCCGATCCGCGCCGCCTACGCCGGTCACTTCTCCCTCAGCGCCGTGGTGCTTGAGGCTCCCTATGGCCAGCTCACCGCCGCCAGCTGCCTGGGGGTGCTGGCGGCGCTGGCGGTGGGGCTGTTCCTTTTGATCCGGCCTCTGCTCGATCGCAAGCTCACCTGATGGCTCACCCGCTGCCGCCCCGCGGGCTGATCGTTTCGGTGCAGGCACCGGAGGGCTCGCCGCTGCGCGATCCCGAGGTGATCGCTGCCATGGCCGAGGCCAGCCTGCGCAGTGGCGCCAGCGGGGTGCGCCTGGAGAGCCCGGAACACATCGGGGCGGTGCGCCGCCGCTGCCCCGAAGCCCTGATCGTGGGCCTGTGGAAGCGCACCCACCCCGGCAGCTCCGTGTACATCACCCCGGGCTGGGAGGAGATTCGGGCGGTGTGGGCCGCCGGCGCCGACGTGGTGGCGCTGGATGCCACCGAACGCCCCAGGCCCGATGGCGTCAGTCTGGCCGACCTGATCGAACGGGTGCACCAGGAGCTCGGTGCCCCCCTGATGGCCGATGTGGACAGCGTGGCCAATGGGCTGGTGGCGGCCCGGCTCGGCTGCCAGTGGGTGGGCACCACCCTGTTCGGCTACACCGAAGCCACCGCCGCCAGTCGCCCTCCGGCCTGGGACCTGCTCGCTCCCCTGAGGCAGCAGCTGCCTTCGGATACCGCCCTGATCTGCGAGGGCGGCATCGCCAGTCCTGAGCAGGCGGCCCGGGCCCTGCGGCTGGGGGCCAACGCCGTGGTGGTGGGCACGGCGATCACCGGAGTGGACCTGCAGGTGCAGGCCTACCGGCGGGCCCTGGGCTGAGGGTCCGGCCCTCACATCATGCCGGGCATGCCCATTCCGCCCATGCCTCCCATCCCGCCCATTCCCCCCATACCATCCATGTCACCGCCGCCGGCGGGGGCCGCAGGCTCGGGCTTGTCGGCGATCACCGCCTCCGTGGTGATCAGCAGGGCGGCGATGGACACGGCATCCTGCAGGGCCAGCCGGGTGACCTTGGCGGCGTCGATCACCCCCTCCGCGACCAGGTCGTCGTAGGTGCCGGTGAGGGCATTGAACCCCTTGCCCTGCTGCAGGATCTGGGCACTCACCACCGACCCGTCGACACCGGCGTTCTCGGCGATCTGGCGCACCGGGGCCCCGAGGGCCCGGCGCACGATCTCCACACCGGTGCGTTCGTCGCCCTGGCAACCGGCGGCCAGCTCGGTGAGTCCCTCGGCCAGCTCCAACAGGGTGGTGCCTCCGCCGGCCACGATGCCCTCCTCCACCGCCGCACGGGTGGCATTGAGGGCGTCCTCGATGCGCAGCTTGCGGTTCTTCAGTTCCGTTTCGGTGGGGGCTCCCACCTTGATCACCGCCACGCCGCCAGCCAGCTTGGCGATGCGCTCCTGCAGTTTCTCGCGGTCGTAGTCGGAGTCGGTGCGCTCCAGCTCGCGCTTGATCGACGCCACCCGCTCGGCCACGGCCTGCTGGTGGTCGCCACTGGCCACGATCGTGGTGTCGTCCTTGGTGATGGTGATCCGGCGGGCGCTGCCCAGGTCGGCCAGGGTCACCTTGTCGAGGGTCATGGCCTGGTCTTCGCTCACCACCGTGGCGCCGGTGAGGGTGGCGATGTCGCCGAGCATGGCCTTGCGGCGGTCGCCGAAGCCGGGGGCCTTCACCGCCGCCACCTGGATCACTCCCCGGTTCTTGTTCACCACCAGGGTGGCCAGGGCCTCGCCATCCACATCCTCCGCGAGGATCAGCAGTGGTCTGCCGGCCTGGCTCACGGCCTCCAGCACCGGGACCAGATCGCTGATGGCGCTGATCTTGCGGTCGGTGACCAGCAGCAGGGCGCCGTCAAACACGCACTCGCGCCGTTCCTGGTCGGTCACGAAGTAGGGGGAGATGTAGCCCCGGTCGAAGGCCATGCCCTCGGTGATCTCCAGCTCGGTGGCCAGGGAGCTGGACTCCTCCACCGTGATCACGCCATCGGCGCTCACCTTGTCCATGGCCTCGGCGATCATCCGGCCGATCTCCTCATCGTTGCCGGAACTCACCGTGGCCACCTGACGGATGGCCTCACCCGCCACCGCCTGGGCGCGGCCGGCAATGCCCTGCACCACCTGGGCGGCGGCCTTCTCCATGCCCCGCCGCAGTCCCACCGGAATGGCGCCTGCCGCCACGTTGCGCAGTCCGTCATGCACCATGGCCTGGGCCAGCACCGTGGCCGTGGTGGTGCCGTCTCCGGCGGTGTCCTTGGTTTTGTTGGCCACCTGCAGGATCAGCTTGGCGCCGATGTTCTCGAAGGGGTCCTCGAGTTCGATCTCGCGGGCGATCGTCACGCCGTCATTGACGATGTCGGGGGCGCCGAAGGACTTCTCCAGCACCACATTGCGGCCCTTGGGGCCGATGGTCACCCGCACGGCGTCGGCCAGGGCATTGACGCCCCGCTCAAGGGCACCGCGGGAGGCATCGGAAAAGCTGACCAGCTTGGCCATCAGGAAAGGGGAATGCTGCGTGGCTCCAGCGTCCCATGGCGGGCCCTGGGAGGTGGTGGGGAAAGCCGAATCGCTCTGGCCCCGATAGGGTCTGGGTCGATGGGGCATGGCCACCGGAAGAATGGAGGACCTGCTGCACTCCACCATCGAGACGGCCATCGAGACCGCCCTCGAGACGGGCCTGGAAACGGGCATGGGTCCCACCACCAGCTCCAACGCCATGGTGTTCGTGCTGATCGCCGCCCTGGGACTGGTGATGGCGTTGATCTATGTGCCCCTGCGGCTGTTTCTCACCCTCACCGCCCGCAGCCGGCGGCTGCGGCTGCTGCAGCGCATCCGCCAGCTGCGCGAGGAACTGGGGAAGCCGGTGAACGGCTGAGGACCGCCGGCTGGGCCCTCAGCGCATCACCATGCCGCCGTCCACCTGCAGCACCTGGCCGGTCATGTAGGCGGCGGCGGGGTCGGCGGCCAGGAAGCGCACGGCGCTGGCCACCTCCGCAGCCTGGCCCATGCGGCCCAGGGGGATGGCCTTGAGGATCGGCTCCTTGTCGAGCTCGGCGGTCATGTCGCTGTCGATGAAGCCCGGGGCCACCGCATTCACGGTGACGCCACGGCTGGCGAACTCGGCGGCGCTGCTGCGGGTGAGGCCGATCACGCCGGCCTTGGCGGCGCTGTAGTTGGCCTGGCCGGGGTTGCCCATCAGGCCCACCACCGAGGTGATGTTGATGATGCGCCCGCTGCGCGCCTTGAGCATCGTGCGGCTCACGGCGCGGGTGCAGAGGAACACGCCGGTGAGGTTGAGGTCGATCACGCTCTGCCAGTCGGCGCTCTTCATGCGCATCAGCAGCCCGTCGCGGGTGATGCCGGCGTTGTTCACCAGCACATCCAGGCGGCCCTCCCGCTCCAGCACCGCCTTCACCATCGCCTCCACCTGCTCCTCGTTGGCCACGTTGGCCTGGTGGGCCCAGGCCTGGCCGCCGGCGGCCTGAATCCCGGCCACCACCGCGTTGGCGGCATCCGCTGAACTGGCGTAGTTCACCACCACGGTGGCGCCGGCGCCGGCGAGCTCGGCGGCGATCGCTGCGCCGATGCCGCGGCTGGCCCCGGTGACGAGGGCGACCTGGCCGGTGAGGGGAGTGGCGGTGACCATGGGTGCGGGGCTGAGCTGGCGCCGATCGTATGGCCGCCTCCGGTGCCCGCCGCCGGTGCAAGACTCAGCTGCCCGCCTCCGCGGGGGTCAGCCCGGCTCAGCCCAGGCCCAGGGCCGTGAGCACGTCGCCGGACTGGAGCTGCTGCAGCTGGCCGGGCGTGCCAAGTCCCTTCACCCCGTCGCGCTCGGGCAGGGTCTGGGGAGGCCTGCCCAGCGCCACCAGGGGAATGCCGAGCAGCAGCGCCAGCTCACTGGCCAGCGGGTCGCTGGCCAGCACCACATCAGCAGCGCCGATGCGCGCCGCCAGCTGGCGGATGCCACCCTCTCCGGCCGGGACGCTGCGCAGGCTGGGCAGTCGGCGGCGGATCAGCTCCGGCAGCTCCTGCCAGCGCGCGGCCGGCCAGTCGGCTGCCCCGCCGGCGGGGGCCAGCAGCAGCAGCGGCCCATCGCCGGCGGGCAGCTCGGCGGCGGCGGCCTCCAGGTCGGCCGCCGGCAGGGTGAGGCGAAAGGATCCGGCGTCGAGGTCGATCCCGATCGGCCGCAGGAAGGCCTGCCAGGCCTGGGCTCCCCACAGATCGCTGGGTTCGCTCACGGTGGCGGTGGCCGAGAACCCACCGCTGGCCACGCGGGTGGGGATGTGGCTCATGGCCAGCATCAGGTCCACCTGCCGTCCCCGGGCCCGGTTGATGCAGAGCTGGAAGTCGGGTTCGCGCACCGAACCCAGCAGGTTGGCCCAGTCAGCCAGGGTGGCGCCGTTGAAGGGGAAGGCCAGGGCTCGCTCCACCTGGGGATGCAGAGCCCAGATCGGAATTGCCGCCGGGGGGCACACCACCTGCACCGTGGCGTCCAGCCGTCCGGCCACGGCGGCCACCGCGGCAAAGGCCTGGAGCTGCAGGCTGCCCTCGCCCGGGATCAGAAACAGGGCGCGCATGGCGATGGCAGGGCACGGCGGCCTGATTGTATGGATGCCGATCGCTGGGGCCCCACCGGCCGGAGTTGCTTGTGCATCTGCTGATCGCCGCCGCCGGCAGTGGCCGCCGCATGGGGGCCAGCGGCAACAAGTTGCTGCTGGAGGTGGCGGGCCGGCCGGTGCTGGCCTGGACCCTCGATGCCGCCCTGGCCTGCGCCGCGATCCGATGGATCGGCATCGTCGGCCAGCCCGTGGATGCCGAGGCGGTGGCCGCCATCGTGGCTGCGGCGGCCCCGGACCGCCCCGTGCAGTGGATCCTCGGCGGTGACAGCCGCCAGGAGTCGGTGCGGCGCGGTCTGGAGGCCCTGCCGGCGGAGGCGGAGGGGGTGCTGATTCACGATGGTGCCCGCGCCCTGGTGGAGCCCGTGCTGCTGGAGCGCTGCGCCGCGGCGGTGGCCGCAGGCCGGGCTGTCATCGCCGCCGCGCCCGTCACTGACACGATCAAGCAGGTGGACGCGGCGGGCACGATCATCGCCACCCCCGACCGCAGCCAGCTGTGGGCGGCCCAGACGCCCCAGGGTTTCCCGGTGGGGGACCTGCGTCAGGCCCACGCCACCGCCCGCGAGCGGGGCTGGACCGTCACCGATGACGCCGCTCTGTTCGAGCGGCTGGGGCTGGCGGTGCAGGTGCTGGAGGCCCCTCCGTCCAACATCAAGATCACCACCCCCTTCGATCTCACGGTCGCCGAGGCGGTGCTGGCGGCCCGGCCCTGAAGCCGGGCAGCTCCAGCCGTCCGGCGGTGGCGTCGAGCCGGGCCCAGGCCCCGAGGGGCAGGGCGGCGTTGCCGGGTTCGTGGCCCACCGGCAGCTGGGCCAGCACGGGGATGCCCAGGTCGGCGGTGCGGTCCCGCAGCACCTGTTCCAGGCTGAACCGGGCTGTGTCGCCTGCGGCCGTGTCATCCGTGGTGGCGTCGGCGTCGTCGCAGTCCGTGAAGCGGCCCAGGCCGATGCCGCCCAGCTGGCCCAGGGCGCCGCTCAGGCGCCAGTGGGTGAGCAGGCGGTCGACGCGGTAGGGGGCCTCCCCCACCTCCTCCAGCACCAGGATCACGCCGCGCAGATCGGGCAGGTGGGGCGTGCCCAGCAGGTGGGTGGCCACGGTGAGGTTGCCCGCCAGCAGCGGTCCTTCGGCCACGCCGTCCACCCAGCCCACGCCGTCCAGGGCCGGCAGGGGCTCGCCGAACAGCAGGGCCCGCAGCCGCTCCTGGCTCCAGGCCGGCTCGGCCGACACGGTGGTGAGCAGGGGGCCATGGATGGCGCCGCCGTGCCCCTGGGCCAGCTGGGCCCAGAGCAGGGACGTGACATCGGAGAACCCCAGCAGCCAGCGGGGAGCCAGCGCCAGAGGCCGCTCCAGCAGGCGGGCGGCGCCCCAGCCGCCGCGCAGGCAGGCGAGCAGAGCGGCGCCGCTGCGTTCCGCCCCCTCCAGATCGGCGCGACGCTGGCCATCCCGGCCGGCCAGGTAGCCCCAGCGGCGCTCGTGCACCGGCTGGCGCTGCAGCTCCAGTCCCCAGTGCTCCAGCAGGGCGATGCCGGCCTCGAGCCGTTCCAGCCCCTTGGGATCCACCAGCGCCGAGCTGGCCGCCACCGGCGCCACCTGATCGCCGCTGCGCAGTGCTGGTGGCCACACCAGCTGCACCGCCGGCCGTGGGTCCGGGCCTGCGCTCATGGCAGCCGTCCCAGCACCAGAGCGAGCAGCAGCAGGCCACCCAGGCGCACCTGGTGGCCGAAGTGGCGGCCGTAGGACGCCGCCCCCAGGCCCGGCCGGTGCAGGGCCCAGCCCTCACGCACCATGCCCCCGGCCGCGATCAGGCCCAGCAACCAGCCCACCGGGCCAAGGCCCTGCAGGCCGGCGGCCAGCCCCAGGGCCACACCCGTGGCCCCGTAGCAGAGGGTCACCACCAGCGGTGCCCGGCGACCGAGGCTGAGGGCACTGCTGCGCACGCCGATGCGGCGGTCATCCTCCCGGTCGGCCATGGCATACACCGTGTCGAAGCCGAAGGTCCACAGCACCGTGGCCAGCCAGGTGAGCGCGAGCGGCCAGCCCCCCGCCAGCGAGCCGCTGGCGGCGGCCCAGGGGATCAGCACCGCGAAGCCCCAGCAGAAGGCCAGCACCAGTTGCGGGTAGGGGAACCAGCGTTTGGCTGAGGGGTAGAGCAGCACCGGCGGCAGGGCGGCGACGGCCAGCAGCAGGCAGAGGCCACGGCTGGCCGCCGGCAGCCCCCACAGCACCACCGCAAGGGCGAGCAGCAGGCACACCAGCAGCAGCGCCAGTGCCTCGGCCACGCTCACCCGGCCCGCCGCCAGGGGCCGGCTGCGGGTGCGCTCCACCTGCGGATCGATGCGCCGGTCCCAGAGGTCGTTGGCGATGCAGCCGGCACCGCTCACCGCCAGGCCGCCGATCACGATCCAGCCCACCAGGGGCGCCGGCGGTGGCGCCGTGGGCGTGAGCCAGAGGCTCCATCCGGCGGGGATCAGAAGGATCAGCCGGCCGCTGGGCTTCTGCCAGCGCAGCAGTTCCAGCCAGGGCCGCCATCGCGCTCTGATCGCCGGGCCGGCCATGGCTGTCTGTCGCTGCGGGGCAGGCTAGGGGGGAGGCGGTGGTGGCAAAGTGGCGCCGCGCCGGCAGCCGCCCGCCCCATGGCTCAGGCCCCCCAGGCCACCCACCGGCGCGTCGCCGCCATCGACATCGGCACCAACTCCATCCACCTGCTGGTGGCGGAGGTGGACGTGCAGCTCTCCACCTTCTTGGTGCTGCTGGCCGAGAAGAGCACCACCCGGCTTGGGGAGCGCGACCCGCTCAGCGGTGACCTCAGCGCCGAGGCCATCGAGCGGGCCTTCCGCACCCTGCGCCACAACCGCCAGCTGGCGGAGAGCCATGGGGTGGAGCAGATCGTCACGGCCGCCACCAGCGCCGTGCGCGAGGCCCCCAATGGCCGCGATTTCCTGCTCGCGATCCAGAACCAGCTCGGTCTGGCGGTCGATCTGGTCAGCGGTCCGGAGGAGGCCCGCCTGATTTATCTGGGGGTGCTCTCGGGCATGGCCTTCGGCGAGCGCCCGCACACGATCATCGACATCGGTGGCGGCTCCACCGAACTGGTGCTGGCCGACGGTGCCGATGCCCGTGCCCTCACCAGCACCCGCATCGGCGCCGTGCGCCTGCAGCGCGAGTTCTGCCAGCAGGACCCCCTGCCCTCCGGGGCCCGTGGCTTTCTGCAGGCCTACATCCAGGGGGCCCTGGATCCGGCGGTGGCCGAGCTGCGCCGCGCCCTGAAACCCGGCGAGATGCCCCAGCTGGTGGGCACCAGCGGCACCGCCATGGCCCTGGCGTCCCTGGCGGCGGCCGACGACGACGGCCCCACCGTGAAGCTGCAGGGCTACCGGCTCAGCCGCGAGCGGGTGGACCAGCTGGTGGAACGGCTGCTGGCGATGTCACTGGACCAGCGGCGCGCCCTGCCGGCCATCAACGAGCGCCGGGCCGAGATCATCGTGCCCGGGGCCCTGATCCTGCAGACGGCCATGGCCATGCTCGGGGCCCGGGACCTGGTGGTGTGCGACCGGGCCCTGCGGGAGGGGCTGATCGTGGACTGGATGCTGCGCAACCGCATCCTCGGCGACCGCTTCTCGTTTCAGAGCACCATCCGGGAGCGCACGGTGCTCCATCTGGCCCGCAACTTCAGCGTCGACCTCACCCGCGCCGGCCGGGTGGCCGACCACGCCCTGAGCCTCTACGACCAGAGCCGGGGGCTGCTCCATGACGATGACGGCCCGGGCCGCCAGCTGCTCTGGGCGGCCGCCCAGCTGCACACCTGCGGCAAGTGCATCAACATCTCGGCCTACCACAAACACACCTGGTATCTGATCCGCCACGGCGAGCTGCTCGGCTACTCCCAGGCCGAGCATCTGATGGTGGCCGCCATTGCCCGCTACCACCGCCGCAGCCTGCCCAAGAAGCGCCACGAGTCGTGGCTGCTGATCGACAGCCGCGAGCAGCGGCGCACCGTGGGCGCCATGGCCCTGCTGCTGCGGCTGGCCGCGGCCCTCGATCGGCGCCCCGCTCCGGTGATCGAGGCGATCCGGGTGGCGCCGCTCCCCCCCGGCGATGACCGGGGCGTGGCCATCGACCTGCTGCCCCCGGCTCCGGCCCCGGGGGAGGCCCCGGTGGATCTGAGCCTGGAGCGCTGGAGCCTGCGGTCCTGCGCCGAGGTGGTGATGGAGGCCTGCGGCCTCCTGCTCAGGGTGCGGGAGCCGGATCAGCGCTGAAGCGCCGCCAGCGCACATCCTCGATTGCGCCCATCGGCGTCGCTGGTGCCTCACCCAGACTCACCTGCACCAGATCCGGCCGGCCGGCCAGCACCTCCAGGCCGGTTGCCAGGGGAAAGCGTTGCTCCTGCTCCAGGCTGCCGCGGAACAGGGTGGTGCCATCGGCGCCGCGGACCTCCACCCAGCTCGGCTGGCTGGGTTTCAGCACCAGCTCGCCGGGGCCCGGCCCCTGCTCGGCCCCTGGATCGGAAGAGGCGCTGGGACGGACGGCGTCAGCTGCCGGTTCCTGGACTGTGCCGGCCGCCTCGTGGGCGGGAGGGTTGGCGGGGCTGCGCACCACCTGGCGCAGGGCGAGCAGCGCCGACGCGGCCACCAGCAGGGTGATCAGGGCCAGCAGGGGGAGCGGCCATGCCGTGGGCTGCTGCTGGGCCGGTGCCGAGCGCTGGCCTGATGGGGGCGCCTCTGGCGTGGGTGATGCCTCCTGCTGCGAACGCTGGGCAGGAGCGCGGGTGGCCCGCGGGGTCTGGAATCCGTCGCTGCTGCGCAGGGCGGCGATCTCCTCGTCGATCTGGATGCCCAGGCTGGTGGCCACGCGACGGGCCTGGGCGATCACGAACACGGGCTCGGGGAGCCCCTCGCGGTCGCCGGCCTCCAGGGCCTGCAACTGTTCCCGGCCCATGTTCAGCCTGTCGGCGTGCTGCTCAAGCGTGAGACCGCTGGCCTGGCGGGCCTGGCTGAGCCGCCGGCCCAGTTGCTGCAGTGCCGGATTGGCGTCAGCGCTCACGCGGCAGATCTCCCTGATGGAACGGACACCGGTCAGGATCGACCGGGCCCACCGAACGCCAGCGGGGTCGCCCGGATACCCAGACATTCTGCCCCGGCTGAGGCAGCAGGCCACAGCCGGGGACAGGAGCCGGTTTGGCCGCAGCGTTTGGCCAATCGAATCATGGGCGATACTGGATTCGAACCAGTGACCCCTTCCGTGTGAAGGAAGTGCGCTACCGCTGTGCTAATCGCCCGGTGCCGCAGGACTCTGAAGGATGACCCGCAGGCTGAGCGGTCGGAAGACCTGAATCCTGGATTCACCCATCGGGGGGAATGGCCACCGATCAAGGGTTTCGCCAGGCCGTTTCGCCAGGCCGCTCAACACCCTCACTTTACGCCACGACCGGCCTGGTCCTGGCGCCAGCCGCCCCGGCTCAACCCGCGCCCGTTCTGTTGAGACCGGTCTGCCGGTGATCGCCGTGCGCCTGTGATCGCCGAGCGCTGGCGATCCGTCAGCATGGCCTGCGTTCCCCGCCAGCCCCGCCCGGTGACCGACAGCCCACCCGATGCCGTTTCGCTGGACGTGCTGATCGTGGGTGGCGGCGTGTGCGGCACGGCACTGCTGTTCGAGCTGGCCCGCTACACGGACCTGGGGCACATCGCCCTGGTGGAGCGCTACGACCAGCTGGCGCGGGTGAACTCCAGGGCCACCAACAACAGCCAGACCATCCACTGCGGCGACATCGAGACCAACTACACGCTCGAGAAGGCGCTCGCGGTGAAGCGCACGGCCGAGATGATCGTTCGCTACGCCGAACTGCTGGAGCCCGCCCAGCGGCGGCGGTGTGTGTTCCACACCCCGAAGATGGTGCTTGCGGTGGGCGAGGCGGAGTGCACGCTGCTGCGCGAGCGCTTCGAGCGCTTCTCACCCCACTTCCCGGCCATGGAGCTGCTGGAGAAGGAGCAGATCGCTGGGTGGGAGCCGGCTGTGGCCCTGGTGGATGGCCAGTTGCGCCCGGAGAAGCTGGTGGCGATAGGCATCCGCAACACCGCCACGGCCGTCGACTACGAGGAGCTGGCAGCTTCGTTCGTGCAGCAGGCCCAGGAGGCGGTGGCGGTGAGCTGGGGTCCCGGTGGTGGGGCTCGCCGGCTCGATCTGCACCTGGGCACCAGCGTGGCGCAGATCACGCCCGAGGGTGAGCGCTTCCGGGTGACCCTGGGCCCCACCCCTGGCCAGCAGCGGGGAGTCAACGCCGACGGCACCCCGGCCGCTCCCCGCGCCATCCTGGCCCGCCACGTGGTGGTGAACGCCGGCGCCCACAGCCTGCTGATGGCCCAGCGGATGGGCTTCGGTCAGCAGTACTCCTGCCTGCCGGTGGCCGGCAGCTTCTACTTCACACCCGATCTGCTGCGGGGCAAGGTCTACACGGTGCAGAACGACAAGCTGCCCTTCGCGGCCATTCACGGCGACCCGGATGTGCGCGCCGCGGGCAAGACCCGCTTCGGCCCCACGGCCCTGCTTCTCCCGCTGCTGGAGCGCTACAGGCCGTCCTCCTTCTGGGAGTTCCTGCAGGTGCTGCGGCTGGATTGGGCCGTCCTGGCGGTGTTCTGGCAGCTGCTGCGCGTGGCCGATATCCGCAACTACATCCTCAAGAACCTGCTGTTCGAGGTGCCCTGGCTGCGCCGCCGCCTGTTCCTGGCCGATGCCCGCAAGATCGTGCCGGGCATGCGGCTGGAGGATCTGCGCTTCGCCGAGGGCTACGGCGGCGTGCGCCCGCAGCTGATCGACAAGGCCAGCCGCCGGCTGATGCTCGGTGAAGCCAGCATTCCCGCCCTGCCGGGGCTGGTGTTCAACGTCACCCCCTCACCAGGGGGCACCTGCTGCCTGGGCAATGCCGCCCGGGACCTGGCGGCCATCGTCGAGCGTCTGGGCTGCGCCTTTGATCGGCAGCGGCTGGCTCGGGAGCTCTACGGCGAGGACTCTGCAGGGTCTGCCCCGGCTGATCGGGACGTCGCTCGGGCTGTGGCGGCCGAGGCCGAACCGGCCGCCTGATCGTCGTCGGGGGCTCCGCCACGGAACAGGTGCCGATGGCTGGCGGAATAGAGCCGGGAGCGGGCCTGTACGGGCGCCGCCAGGGCGGGGCTCACCACATAGAGGGTGGTGCGGATCAGGCCGCGGTCTCGGCTTTCGCGGGCCATCTCCATCAGGGGCACCACCGTGAGCCACTGGTCGGGCCAGCTCACCCGGTAGCCGATCGCCACCGGCGTGTCGGCCGGGTAGTGGCGCAGCAACTCGGCCTGCACCTGCTCCACATGGCGGGCCGAGAGGTAGAGGCAGAGGGAGGCCCGCAGGGCCGCCAGCCGCTCCAGCGACTCGGAGGCGGGCACCCCGGTGCGACCACCCGTGCGGCTGAGCACGATCGTCTGCACCAGGCCCGGGATGGTGAGCTCGGCGCCCAGGGCGGCGGCGGTGGCCTGGTAGGCGCTGATGCCCGGCACCACCTCCACGGCGATGCCGGCATCGGCCAGCCGGCAGATCTGCTCGGCCAGGGCGCCGTAGAGGCACGGGTCGCCATCGTGCAGCCGCACCACCCGCCGGCCGGCCCGGGCCCGCTCCAGCACCAGCTCCACCACCTGCTCGAGGGTGAGGGTGCTGGTGCGGATGCGCTCACAGCCGGCCGGAGCCAGGGCGGTGATCTGAGGATTCACCAGCGAATCGGTCCACACCAGCACCTCGGCCTGCTCGATCAGCCGGGCAGCCCGCAGGGTGAGCAGGTCGGGGGCGCCTGGCCCGGCCCCCACGATCGACACCGGGTTCACCCGGTTCATGCCCTGGCTCCCGAACTCACTCCGGAGGGATCGGGAAGGGGCCGGCCACGGCCCAGCAGCCACCACAGCCCCAGGGCACCCAGGGCGATCAGTACCAGACTCATGAGCTGGGCCATGCGGATCCCGCCTTCACAGAAGGGAGGCTCGGCGAACAGGCAGAGCGGATCGATGCGCAGCCCCTCGATCCACACCCGGCCGCTGCTGTAGGCCATCAGGTAGATGCAGCTGAGGGCACCGGCCGGCAGCTGGATCCGCCCCCGGCTGGCCTGGCGGAACAGCACCAGCAGCAGAGCGGCCACGCCGAGGTTCCAGAGGGATTCGTAGAGAAAGGTGGGATGGAAATAGAGCTCCTCGAGAAACTCCGGGGTGCGGTTGGCGGCCGGGATCTTCAGCTTCCAGGGAAGATCGGTGGGCAGGCCGTAGGCCTCGGAGTTGAAGAAGTTGCCCCAGCGGCCGATCGCCTGGCCCAGGGCCACCGAGGGCACCAGCACATCCAGCAGCCGCCAGAAGGGCTGGCGCCGCCAGCGGCAGAACAGGATGGCGGTGAGCACACCCCCGATCAGGGCACCGTGGATGGCGATGCCACCGCGCCAGATCGAGAGCACGTCCACCCAGTTGCTGGCGTACTGACGCCACTCCAGAGCGACGTAGTACAGGCGGGCCCCAATCACGGCGCCGAGCACCAGCAGGGGCAGCAGGTCGGCGATCAGGGCCGGATCGATGCCGCGTGCCCGGGCCAGGCGGCTGGAGAGCAGCAGGCCCACCAGCACAGCCAGGGCGATCAGCAGGCCATACCAGCGGAGAGCAAACGGGCCCCACTGGAACACCAGGGGGCCCGGGGAGGTGAAGACGGAGAGAACGGACAAGGGGTGGGTGCGCTCAGACGATGCCTTCGGCGGCCTGGACCTTCTCCACCTGACGCTTCTTGAGCACCAGGAAGATCTGAGCCACGGCAATGGCGGCGAAGAAGGCCAGCAGGCCGATGATGCGCTGCGGGTTCTGGAGCACCACCTCGGCGTCGAGCTGGCCGAAGCCGCCCACGTTCGGGTCGGTGGTGAGCGGAGCGCCGGCGGCCACCGCATCACCGGCCGCAACGATCAAGGCCGGGCCGGCAGGAATGGTCTCGCTGACGCTGCCACCGTCGTCGGTGCTGATTTCCACCACGGTGGCGCCGTTGTCGCCGGGGCTGAGGGCGGCAATGGTGCCGGCGGCGGGTGCCGTGAACACCGTGTTGTTGCTCTTCTCACCGGTGGGGTACACCTGACCGCGGCCCCGGTTGCCGCCCACGTGCAACTGGTATTTGCCGAAGTGGATGCTGCTGTCGGTGGCCGGGTCAGGAGAGAGCACCGGGAACACGATCTCCTGGTGGCCATCCCCGGGCAGCGGCCCCACCAGAAGGATATTCGGCTGGTCGTCGGAGTACTGGCTGTAGTAGATGCCGGCGGTTTCTTCCTTGAGCTCCTCGCTGAGGCGGTCCTGGGGAGCGAGGGTGAAGCCGTCGGGGAGCATCACCACCGCTCCCACATTCAGACCGGTGGGGCTGCCGTCGCCGGCCACCTGCTGCACGG
>SLIG01000040.1 GCA_007135755.1 Cyanobium sp. | reverse complement strand
CGGGGCTGGCGAGGGAGCCGGAGCGGCGGCCGGTGATGGGGTGGGGGCAGGAGCCGGGGCCGGCGCGGCGGTGGGCCGGGGCCGGGGCGCGGGCTGGGGGTCGGGCCGCACCGAAGGTGTGGATGGCCGCAGCGCCGGTTCGGGGCTGGGCTCGGGCGCCCAGCTGGGTTCGGGAATCGGCGTGGGCTCCTCGTCCTCGCTCACGGGCCGGCTCCAGGTGTCGCTCTGCTCCTCCCGGCGGCTGCGCTCCTCGGGTCTGCCCTCGGGCTTGGGCTTGGGTTTGGCGTCCGGCTTCTTGAAGGTGCCGGTGAGCACGGGTTTGGACGGGAACTGCTGCACCGGCAGCGTCTTGGTGATCGCGTCCATGAACCGCCTGAAGGCATAGGTGGCCGCCGCGCTGCTGCTGCCCGTCTTGAGGTTGCCGTCGTAGCCCAGCCAGATCGCCGTGGTGAGCTGGGGAATCGAGCCCACGAACCAGAGGTCGCGGGCGCCTTCGGAGGTGCCGGTCTTGCCCGCCACCGGCCGGCCGGGCAGGGAGGCGGGGCGGCCGGTGCCGCTGGTCACCACCTGCTGCAGCATCCACTGCATGGCGTCGGCCACTTCGCTGCGCAGCACCCGTGCCCCCTGGTGCCCGTCCACCCGCCGGCTCCAGAGCAGCTCGCCGTCGGGGCCGTAGATCTCCTCGAACGGGGTGGGTTTCACCAACACGCCCCGGTTGGTGATGGCGGCATAGGCCGCGGCCATGTCGAGCACGTATTGCTCGTTGGCCCCCAGCACCATGGAGGGGTATTCGCCGATGTCCCCCACCATCCCCATGGTCTTGGCTGTTTCCACCACCCGCTCGTAGCCCACCTGCTCGGCCAGATCCACCGAGGCGGCGTTCATCGACTGGGCGATGGCGTTGCTGATCGAGGTGGTGCTCTTGGCCTTGGCGCCCTTGATGCAGAAGGTTTTCGGCGGCCAGCCGTCCTTGATGCAGCGCTCCTTGTTGTCCACCGTGTCCTCCGGCTTCAGGCCGGCTTCCAGGGCCGCGGCGTAGGTGAAGAGCTTGAAGGTGGAGCCGGGGGAGCGCAGCGCCTGGGTGGCCCGGTTGAACTGGCTGGCGTTGAAGTCCTTGCCGCCCACCATCGCCCGCACCAGCCCGGTGCCGGGCTCCACCGCCACCAGGGCCCCCTGCAGGCTGCCGGTGGCAAAGGCCGAGATGGTCTTCTCGGCTTCCTCCTGCCAGGCCAGGTTGATGCTGCTGCGCACCGTGAGCCCGCCCACCTCCAGCTGCTCCTTGGTGAGCACGGAGGCCAGTTCCTGCTGCACCCAGCTGCCGAAGTAGGGGGCCCTGCTCTCCCAGTACTTCGGGTTGGCCGGTTTGAGCCCCAGGGGGGAGCCCTCGGCCTCCAGCTGCTGGCTGGTGGTGATGAAGCCCTGTTGGCGCATGCGGTTGAGCACGATGCGGCGGCGCTGCAGGGCCAGCTCCGGATTCACCAGCGGTGAATACACCGACGGGGCCGGCGGCAGGCCGGCGATCATCGCCGCCTCCGGCAGGGTGAGCTGCTCGGGCGTCTTGGAGAAGTAGATCCAGGCGGCATCCGCCACGCCGTAGGCGCTGGAGCCCAGATACACCAGGTTGAGGTATTCCGTGAGGATCTCGCGCTTGCTCAGCTGGCGCTCGAGCTTTCCGGCCAGGGCCGCTTCCTTGAGCTTGCGCGTGAGCGTGCGGTCCTGGCTGAGGAACACGGTGCGGGCCAGCTGCTGGGTGATGGTGCTGGCCCCCTCCTCCACCGAGCCGCGGGAGATGTTGCGGGCCGCGGCCCGCAGGATGCCCTGCAGATCCACGCCGCTGTGGCGGTAGAAGCGGCGGTCTTCGGCGGCGATGAAGGCTTGCTCCACCAGCAGCGGCACCGCTCCGCTGCTGAGCTTCTCCCGGGCCACGGGGCCAAGCTTCTGCACCACCTGGCCGTCGGCCGAAAGGATCGTGAGGGTGCCGGGGCGGTTGAAGTTGCTGATCCCGCTGGCATCGGGCAGCAGCGAATCGAAGCTGCCCACCACGGTGGACTGCACCGCCGCCACGCCGCCTCCCAGCACAGCCGCCGCCACCGCCGTCACCACCAGCCGGCGGCTGCCGCCCCGTCCACGGGCCAACGCTGCCGCGGGGGGCGTGGCCGGGGTGGGCAGGGTGCGGGTCATCTCAGGCCACCAGGGCACTGTGGCCGATGGCCAGGGCCGTGACCAGCATGCCCAGCACCAGGAAGGGCTGGGCGCTGGCCTGATACTTCACGTCAAAGGCCACCGGATCGCGCAGCAGCCAGATGTCCTGGAAGGTGATCTGGGGAATGATCAGCAGCACCAGCAGCACGGCGGCGAAATGCTGGCCGATCGCGATCAGCACCGCCACCATCGCCAGCTGAAAGATGTCGATCATGCCGGCGCTGATCCAGCTGGCCTTCTCGATCCCGAACACCACCGGCAGGCTCTGCAGCCCCAGGGCCCGGTCGCCTTCCACGCTCTTGAAGTCGTTGACCACGGCGATCCCCAGGCCCGCCAGGGAGTAGGCCAGGGTGAGGAGCGCTGTGGCCCAGGTGAGCTGGCCGAACAGGGCCTGACCGGCCCACCAGGGCAGGGCGATGTAGCTGGCGCCCAGGGCGTAATTGCCCAGCCAGCCGTTCTGCTTGAGCTTCAGCGGCGGCGCCGAGTAGATGAAGCTCACCAGCGAGCCCCCCAGGGCCAGCAGCAGCAGCACCGGCCTGTCGTGGCCGGCCCAGCGGTCCAGCCCGTAGGCCACCCCCAGGCCCGCCAGCAGCAGAATCCAGATCTGGGCCTTCACCTGCCCCAGCGGGATCGCCCCCGAGGGGATCGGCCGGTAGGGCTCGTTGATCGCGTCGATCTCGCGGTCGTAGTAGTCGTTGATCGTTTGCGTGTAGCCCGCCAGCAGCGGGCCGCTCATCAGCATGCAGGCGATCGAGGCGCCCACCTGGCCCGGGCTCCAGTGGAAGTTGCCGGAGGCGGCGGCGCCGCAGATCACGCCCCAGATCAGGGGGATCCAGGTCACCGGCTTCATCAGCTGCAGCCGGATCTTCCAGATGTTGTCGCTGCCGGCCGCTCCCTTCATCCCCAGCAGCTGACGGGCTGCTGAGCCTTTGCCGCTGGGGCGATTGGGACTGTTGGGGCTGTCGGTCAAGGACCTTGGCTGCAGGCTGGCAGGGGTCAGGCGGGGGCGATCTCGTCGTCGAAGAACCAGGCGGTGCGGCCACCGGCCAGGTCGACCACCACGCCGATGCCCTGGCCATCCACGGTGCGGAATCCCTTCACGGTGCCGCTGGGATCGCTCTGGAGCAACTCCACCAGGTCGGCGGGGATGCGGTCGCGAACGCGGACGATGCGCACCTGGGAACCAACGTTGATCGTGGCAGCCTGGGCCATGGGCGGGCGCGCGACGCGATTCAAAAGTGGCGCAACCCTACCAGCGCAGCCCGATCCCCCTGGTGCCCGACGCTGCGCGGCCCCATCACCCACCCGTCACCCCAGCCACCCGTCACCACCGCCATGGTTGCCAAGCGCATCATCCCCTGCCTCGACGTGGCCGATGGCCGGGTGGTGAAGGGGGTGAACTTCGTGGGTCTGCGCGATGCCGGCGATCCGGTGGAGCTGGCCTGCCGCTACAGCGCCTCCGGCGCCGATGAGCTGGTGTTTCTCGACATCGCCGCCAGCCACCAGGGCCGCGCCACGCTGGTGGACCTGGTGCGCCGCACCGCCGAAGCTGTGACCATTCCCTTCACGGTGGGGGGAGGCATCAGCAGCGTGGAGGGCATCACCGAACTGCTGCGCGCCGGTGCCGACAAGGTGAGCCTCAACTCCTCCGCCGTGCGCGATCCGGAGCTGGTGGCGCGGGGCGCTGAGCGCTTCGGCTGCCAGTGCATCGTGGTGGCGGTGGACGCCCGGCGCCATGCGGGCGGCGGCTGGGATGTGTACGTGAAGGGCGGCCGGGAGAACACCGGCCTCGATGCCGTCGCCTGGGCGCGGCGGGTGGTGGCGCTGGGGGCCGGCGAGATCCTGCTCACCTCCATGGACGGTGACGGCACCCAGGCCGGCTACGACCTGGAGCTCACCCGGGCCGTGGCCACGGCGGTGGAGGTGCCGGTGATCGCCTCCGGCGGCGCCGGCTGCATCGACCACATCGCCGCCGCCCTCGACCCGGGTCCCGAGGGCGGTCAGGCCTCGGCGGCCCTGCTGGCCTCGCTGCTGCACGACGGGGTGCTGACCGTGGAGGAGATCAAGACCGACCTGCTGGGCCGCGGCCTGCCGATCCGCCCGCTCGACTGAGATGCACCGGGGTGAGATGCGCCGCAGGTGTTACCCGGCGTTACATTGGTTCTCAGCAACACACGAGTCTGGTCTTCTCCTTGGCCGCCCTGCAGCACCCCCTCACCACCACCATCGCACTGCTGCTCATGGGCGTGGTGATCGCCCTGGTGGCCTGGGCCCTGCAGCTGATGCAGGCGGCCAACGACCGTCAGGAGTTTTCGCTGATGCTGGCCGGCTGCATGGTGTGCTGCTCCGCTGTTGGGCTGGCCACGGTGATGGTGATCACCCTCACCGGTCCGGGCCAGCTGCTGAGTGCCCCGCTCTCCACCGACGCCGGTGTGAGCCTCGACGCGGTGTTCCTGCCCGACAGCGCGTTGCTGTTGGATGGCGCATTGCTGGGTCTCGATGGCGACCTTCAGGCCGGGTGATCCGGCCGCGGTGACCGATCTGTTCGAGCAGATCGCCCCCCGCTACGACCAGCTCAACGACCTGCTCAGCCTCGGCCTGCACCGGCTCTGGAAGCGCCAGGCCCTGCTCTGGATCGGCCCCCGCCCCGGCCAGCAGCTGCTGGATCTGTGCTGCGGCACCGGCGATCTGGCCCTGCTGCTGGCCGAGCGGGTGCGGCCGGCAGGCTCGGTGCTGGGTGTGGATGCGGCGGCCGCCCCGCTGGCGCTGGCGCGGCAACGGGCCGAGCGCCGGAGCTGGCTGCCCCTGCGCTGGCTCCAGGCCGACGTGCTGGCCACGGGCCTGCCCGCCGCCAGCGCCGACGGTGCCGTGATGGCCTACGGCCTGCGCAACCTGGCCGATCCCGCCGCCGGCCTGGCGGAGCTGCACCGCCTGCTGCGCCCCGGCGCCCGGGCGGCGGTGCTGGATTTCAACCGCCCCGATCCCGCCAGCGCCGCCGGCCGCCGCAGCGCCGCCCTGCAGCGCCAGCTGCTGCGCCGGGTGGTGGTGCCGGTGGCCAGTCGGGCCGGCCTCCGGGAGCACTACGCCTACCTGGAGCAGAGCCTGGAGCGCTTCCCCACCGGCAGCGTCCAGGAGTCCCTGGCCCGCGGCGCCGGTTTCAGCCAGGCCCGCCACCGGCCCCTGGCCGGCGGCCTGATGGGCCTGCTGCAGCTGGTGGCCTGAGCGGGCGCCGGCCTCGGGGCCCCGGGGGCCTCGGGCTTCAGGGCCCTCGGGCAGACTCGCCACCACCCCCCGGCACTCCCGGCACCCCCGCTTCGGCCGACGCCCGTGCATTTCCAGGACATCACCGCCACCCTGAACCGCTTCTGGGCTGCGCAGGGCTGCCTGATCCTGCAGCCCTACGACACCGAGAAGGGCGCCGGCACGATGAGCCCCCACACGGTGCTGCGGGCGATCGGCCCGGAGCCCTGGGCCGTGGCCTACCCCGAACCCTGCCGCCGTCCCACCGACGGCCGCTATGGCGACAACCCCAACCGGGCCCAGCACTACTTCCAGTACCAGGTGCTGATCAAGCCGTCGCCCGACGGCATCCAGGAGACCTATCTGGCCTCCCTGGAGGCTTTGGGCATCCGCCAGGCCGACCACGACATCCGCTTCGTGGAGGACAACTGGGAATCGCCCACCCTGGGCGCCTGGGGCGTGGGCTGGGAGGTGTGGCTCGACGGCATGGAGGTGACCCAGTTCACCTACTTCCAGCAGTGCGGCGGCCTCGACTGCCGGCCGGTGTCGATCGAGATCACCTACGGGCTCGAGCGGCTGGCGATGTATCTCCAGGATGTGGAGAGCATCTGGGATCTGAGCTGGAACGGCGAGCGCTCCTACGGCGAGATCTGGCTGCCCTTCGAGAAGGGGCAGTGCACCTACAACTTCGAGGCCTCCAATCCCGAGCGTCTGCAGCAGCTGTTTGCCCTCTACGAGGCCGAGGCGGCCGATCTGGTGGCCCGCCAGCTGCCGGCGCCGGCCCTCGATTTCGTGCTCAAGTGCAGCCACACCTTCAACCTGCTGGAGGCCCGCGGCGTGATCTCCGTCACCGAGCGCACGGCCACCATCGGCCGCATCCGCACCCTGGCGCGCCAGGTGGCCGAGGCCTGGCTGGCCGAGCGCGAGGCCCTGGGCTTCCCCCTGCTGGCGGGGTGATGCCGCCCCGCCAGCAGGAGCAGGTGCGGCTGCTGCTGCTGGCGGCGGTGCTGCTGCTGGGCAGCTTCCAGCTCGGGCGCCTGAGCGAGCGCAAGCGGCTGCCCTGCCGGCTGCGGCCCCTGGCGCCGTTGGTGGAGCCGCTGCTGGGCCGCAAGCTGCCCAGCCCCCAGCTCTGCGCCCTGCTGGAGCACCTGCCTCCGTTCTGAGGGGCGGCGCGCTGCCGGTGGCAACCCTGACCAGGTTGCCGGCTGGGGATCGGGGTGCAGAGGCTCAAGGCACTGGTCTGGGGGGTCCTGCTGGGCCTGGTGCTGCTGCGGGCGCTGCTGGTGTGCCTGCAGCCGCTCAGCCCCGCCCCCGGCGATCCCGCCCTCAGGCTCGAGGGTGAGCGGGGGCCGCTGCCGGTGCGGCTGGAGGGCCGGCTGCTGGCCGACCCGCGCTCGTGGACCTCGGGATCGGGATCGCAATCGGACTCAGGCTGCAGTGCCCTGCTGCAGCTGCCGGTGGGCCGCAGCGAGCTGCAGTTCAGCCCCTGCCCCCAGCCGGCCCTGCGCCAGGGCTGGCGGCTGGCGGTGGAGGGCCAGCTGCGGCGGCCCCGCCCGGCGAGAACCACGCCGCAACCCGCGAGGCAGACTTCGTGCAGGCTTGTCGCACGGCAGCAGGCGCAGCGAGGAGGTGGCCGGGTGAAGCGGTTGCGGTTCGGATTGTCCGCTCGAGACGTGGAGGCCGCGCAGTGGCCCGCGATGG
>SLIG01000043.1 GCA_007135755.1 Cyanobium sp. | reverse complement strand
GGGGACGAGGCCTACCCGACGCTCGAGCTCAAGGCCGCGGCCCTGCTGCACTCCCTTGTGCGCAACCACGCCCTCGTGGATGGCAACAAGCGTCTCGCCTGGCTCGCCGCCGTCGTCTTCCTCGACCTCAACGGCCACACGGTGGACCTGAACGACAGCGCGGCGTTCGAGCTCGTCATGGCCGCCGCCGAGGGCCACCTCGACGTCGAGCAGATCGCCCAGCGGCTTGCCATCCGCCCAAGATGACCGCGACAGCAGTTGTGTGCGCCACCCGTTCCAGCGGCACCCGCACATCATCACGGTTGTCGAGCTTGTGAACTGCCTCGACTTGGAACGCGGTCCTTCGCCTGTGAGGACCGCCTTTCGGTAGCAGCGGCAACCCGAGGTCGGGACCAGTTGAGGATCACGCCTTTGAGGTTGAGCCGATTCGTGGCCGAATCGGTTGAGAGGATGTTCGAGAACAGTTCCCACACTTCAGGAGCACCACCCCGTTCCGGCCTTGGCCGGCTCGTGGCAAGCGAGATTGTGGCGAAGGACGACGGCCCGCTGGCAAGGGCTCTGTGGGCGCGCGATCCCGACGCGGCGGCGGAGCTCGTCGAGTTCCTGGCCCTCGAGGCCATCGTGATCACCCAGCGAAACGGTCGTGTTTCCCCGCGACCCTGACGACGACCGGCTCATCGCGGCCGCCCAGACGGCCACGCCGAGCTCATCGTGACCACCGACCAGGACCTCCTCACGTTGGTCGCCTGTCTAGTTCAGGGCGTGTTTGCCGTCCAAGGGCTGCTGTAGCTGACGGAATTGCATCGACGTTTGGACCGATGCCTGCTACCGAGGTCAGGCGACGCTGACGCGGATCGTGTGGTGGCCGGTCGCGCCGTCGGGCGCCGGGGGCGAGATGTCCGCGGTCTGCGGTCGGCCGTCGGCGTCGGTTGCGCGCACCCGCAGGACATGGTTGCCGGCGGACGCCTCCCACCGGTAGATCCACTGCCGCCAGGTCGTGGTCGCAAGCTCGTCGGCCAGGTCCGCCGGCTGCCATGGCCCGTCGTCGACGGAGATCTCGACGGCGGAAACCCCGTGTTCGTCGGACCAGGCCACACCCGCGACGGCCACCGTCCCGGCATCGACCGACGCGCTGTCGCGTGGCACGTCGATCCGGGATTGGGTCTTGATCGGCCCCAGTGCCGACCACCCGCGCGGCACCCAGTACGCGTCGAACGCGTCGAAGGTGGTGAGCTCGATCTCCGACAACCACTTGGTGTCGGACACGTAGCCGTAGAGGCCTGCGATCACGAGCCGGGCCGGGTAGCCGTGGCGTGCCGGGAGTGGTTCGCCGTTCATGCCGACCGCGATGATCGCCGGGCGACCGTCGAACGCGGCTTCGACCGGGAAGCCCCCCGTCCAGCCGTCGACCGAGCGGCCCACGATCTGATCCGCGCCGGCTTGCACGCCAGCGCGCTCGAGCAGGTCGGCCAGCGGTACCCCCAACCAGCGGGCGGTGCCGATCAGATCGCCTCCCACCTGGTTGGACACGCACGACAGCGTGACGTCCATCTCGGTGTCCGCCAGGTCCAACAGTTCGTCGAAGGTCACCTCGAAGGGGCGGTCGACCATGCCGGTGAACGCGATCCGGTGGGTCGATGCGTCGACCCGCGGGATCGTGAAGGCCGTGTCGATCCGGTAGAAGTCCTCGTTGGGCGTCACCAACGGCGAGATCCCGTCCACGTCCAACGACGCCCCGGCCGGAGGCAGTGGGAGTGGCTGTGCCGGAGCAGCCAGATCCGTGGTCGTGCGAGCCACCGTCGTGGCCGCCCGGTCCTGCAGGAACCGACCGGTGGCCAGGAGCACGCCGGCGCTGCCAGCCAGCGCAACCGTCCACCCGAGGAAGCGACGCCGGGTGGCCTGCGGCTCGATCTCGGTACCGTCCTGCAGAGGCTCCGGCGTCGACTCACCGCCGCGGAGGACGTCCAGGACCTTCGCCAGCGCGGCCGTGCCCACGACGACACCCCCCGCGGTCGCGAGCACGGCCGAGGAGGTGGTGATCGTGGCATCGGCCGCGCCGGCGGCGGCACCCGCCACCCCGAAGAGCCCGAAGCCGACGGGGGCGATCCACCGCCGTCGCACGCTGGCCCGTGCGATCAGGGCACCGGCGCCGCTCATGCCCACCATCATGCTCGACAGCAACACCAGCCGGTTCGCGCTGCCGAAGGTGTCGATGGCGAAGCTGACGATCGGTCCAGGCGTCGCACCGATCACGGCGTTCCCGACCGCGACGAACAGCGACCCCGTGCCCGGCAGCACCGCCAGGAGCGTCTCCGTCGTGGCGAGCGCCAGGGTCGTCGCCACGACCCCGGCGATCGCCGCGCGAGCACGCGTCATCTGCTCACTTCCGGTGACCAGAGTGCCGTGTCCGGATGGAACTGGCTCCACGCGAACCAGAAGGCCTGGTGGGAGGCCGACTCGCCGTTGTCCGCCACGACCCGGATGCCGTCCCCATCGAGGTGGGCGGTCACACCGTGGCTCACGACCTCACGCCCCGCGGCGAGCTCCCGTCGTGCATCCTCGACCGGGAAGGCGACCGGCTGACCGTCAGGGAGCACGACACCGACCACCGGCGCTTGGACGGGCAGCCGTGGGTCGACGGGGCCAACGGGGAAGATGGGTCCGTCGTCGTCGCGGCCCCCGAGCGGATCAAGGGGATAGCTCCGGTCGATCCCCCCATCTTCGGCGAGGATCTGAGTTCGTGGATGCTGCTGTTTCCAGGCACCCCAGGTGCTGGCGACGACGCTGACCTGCGGCAAGGTGACCTCGGCGTCGTGGAGAGGTCCGGACAGCGCCTCACCGGTGAAGGTGTCGATCAGGGACCCGGAGGTGAGGTCGTACATCAGCTTGTTCGAACGCGACAGCATCCCGGACGTGCGCAGCACCGCCCGGTCGAACCCGGCCGGCAGCTCGGAGGTCCGGTAGGCCTGCGCCGATCCGCACAGCGTGCAGTAGGGGATGCCGAGGTCGTGACCCGCCAAGGTCAGGTTCACCATCTCGTGGATCTCCATCTGGTGGCGGGGAAGCGCGATCGACTCCCCGTCGAGGGAGATGCCGAACACCAGCCGCTCGTCGGGGTACCAGTCGCCGCCAGCCGCGTCGGTCAGCGTCGGGTCGTCCAACGCCGGGATGCAACCGCGCGGGCACGGCGACGGATCGCCAAACACCCGGTCGTCGATCCGGACCCCGCCCCAGCTCACCCAGCGCCAGTCGACGGCCGCATCGTCATCCTCGAAGAACGCGCGCCACCGGGGGTCGATCTGCAGGAACAGCTGGCCTTTGAGTTCGCGGTAGCCGTCCCACGCAGGGAGGTCCCAGGCGAGCAGCAGGTCGGTCATCGCCACGAACGGGGGCGCGTCCGGGGCGACCGCGTCCGGGGGCACACCGGTCAGCGCTTCGAAGGCGTCGAACAGACCGTCCGATAGCTCGCTCCCGGTGACCGCGAACCGCACCAGATCCGCCAGGAACCAGCCGACACGCGGGTCGTCGGCCGCGACGACCGTCGCCAGGGTGTCCGGATCGAAGCGCTGGTAGTCCCGGCCCCTCATGATCTCTTCCAGAGCGGCGGTGAGCGTTGGATCCAGCGGTGCGTCCTCGGCGGGGACGCCCGACGGGCCGCGGGGGAAGGCTGACGGGCCGGGAAAGACCCCCACCGTGTCGTCGGCTCCATCATCCGGAGAGCGGCCCGCCGCATCGTCGGGCACGCCGACCGTCGCATCGGTGCACGCGGTCGTGAGCAGAGCGACCAAGAGCGCAGTCGCGATCACGGAGAGCTGTCTGCGGCGCATGCTCGGCTCCTTGGAAGTCCGTGTGGTCGTGGGCCGAGGCCCTCAGCTCAGGTCCGCGGCGCCGAACGCCACGGAGAACGGCCGACACCAGATCACCACGGTGTCGTAGACCTCCAGATCCACGTCGGTGGGGATGGCGTAGTTCTGGCTGCCGACGTTGCCACGCAACGCCCCCAAGTCGATGTAGTCGGCGTCGAGGTCGGCATCCGGAGCGTCGGCATCCGCCCGGGTCAGGTAGACGAACAGGTTCGGACCGTTGGTCGACTCGAAATCCTCCAGACGCAGGGTGCGGGACCCGTCCTCGAGCTCGTAGACGGTCGCGTCACCCGTCACCGTGTAGCGGCTGCGGGAGACGAAATCTCCGGACGTGAGCGCGACCGGCCCCGCCGGTTCGGGTTCGGTCTCCATCTCGGCGTCGCCGGTCTGGGCGTCGCCGGTCTCGGCCGCATCCTCGTCGTTCCCGTCCGTTGTCCTGTCGGCGCCGGTGGGGTCGTCCTCGGCGTCGTCGGGCGCCTGCGCGTCGTCGGTGGTCGCGTCGTCGGCGTCGTCATCCATCGCCGTGGCGTCGTCGGTGGTCGGCTCGATGACCGGGAACTCGTCGTCGACGACGGTGTCATACAGCAACCGTTGCGGTTGGAACACGACAAGCACGACAACGACGAGCGCGATCGAGGCCACTGCGATGCTCCCGTAGAGCGCGGGGCGGGCCCGTAGTCGGTACCGCAGGCTGGGCTTGTGGTCCAGGGTCGACATCCGAGGGGTCCCTCCGGGCTGCTGGTTGCTGTCACGGCACGACACATCCGATGCGCCAAGTAACCCACGTCCGCAACAAACCATCCCCAACAGCGGATCAAATCCCGAGAAAGCCCGCACCGGCCACGACATGCGAAGCCGGCCCGGTCCTACGCTGCACGGATGGACCTTGGCACCCCAGATCCCGACATCTTGACGCAGAACCTGTTGGCGACGTCACCGGCCGAGTTGCTGGTCATCGACGATGAACCGATGGTCCGCGAGGTGGTGTCGCGATACCTCGAACAGGATGACCACCGCGTCACGACTGTCGCGGACGGGCCGTCGGCACGTGATGCGCTGGCCCACCACTCGTTCGACCTGATCGTGCTGGACCTGATGCTTCCCGGCGTCGACGGCCTGAGCATCCTGCGTGAGCTGCGTCGCACCGACCACGCGCCCGTCATCGTCCTGACGGCCCGGGGCGACGAGACCGATCCGATCCTCGGGCTCGAGCTCGGCGCCGACGACTACGTTGTCAAACCGTTCTCCCCCCGGGAGCTCGCTGCCCGGGTCGCCTCCGTGCTGCGGCGGTCGGGGAGCAAGACGCCGACCGGCGTCCTGCAGTACGGCTCGATCCGGATCGACCAGACCACCCGCGAGGTCCACGTCGACGGCGCGCTGGTCGAGCTGACCCGTCGCGAGTTCGACCTCCTTGCCCTCCTGGCGAACGCGCCTCGCCAGGTGTTCACACGCGCGCACAGTTGCTCGAGCAGGTCTGGGATTCGTCACCGGAGTGGCAGGACCCTGCGACCGTCACCGTCCACATCGGTCACATCCGCCAGAAGCTCAAACCAGACCTGAGCCGTCCCCAGCACCTGGTGACCGTCCGCGGGGTCGGCTACCGGTTCGACCCGTGAGCACCCGGCTGACGCTCAACGTCCTCATCGCCAGCCTCGCGCTGGCGGTGCTCGTCCTGGTCGTCAGCGAAGCGGGCATGCAGGTCGACGCCGACACCCGGGCCCTGCTCTACGGCATGTTCGGCGGTTCGATGGTCCTCGCCGGGATCACCGGGTGGGCCCTGGCCCGCCTACACCGTCGCCTGCCGTCCCTGCGGTGGACGATCCTGGTCGTCGCGGTCGCGGCCGTGATCGTCACCGGTGGCGTGGTGGCCACATCTGCCGGTGCGATGGTCCTCGCCCCCGGGGATCTGCGGGTCGTGATCGCCGCGCTGTTCCTCGGCACCGGACTGGGGGCCATCGTTGCGATCAGCGTCACCGGCCCCCTGACCGCCGACCTACGGTCGTTGGCGGACGCGGCCCGCCGAGTGGCCGCAGGCGACCTGACCGTGCGCACCGAGGTGAACCGCGGCGACGAGGTCGGCGAGCTGGCGGCGTCCGTGGACCGCATGGTCGACCAGCTGGCCCGGCTCGAGGACCGGCGTGCACGGGGAGAGGCGGCCCGTCGCGACCTGCTGACCGCCATCGGCCACGACCTGCGGACGCCGCTGGCCAGCCTCCGCGCGGCGATCGAGGCCATCGAGGACGGGGTCGCACCGGGCCCGGACCGCTACCTGCGGTCGATGGGCGGTGACGTCGAGCGGCTGCGCAGCATGGTCGACGACCTGTTCGTCCTGTCGCGCCTGGAGGCCGGCGAGCAGCGGCTGGACCGCCTGGCGGTCGACCTCCTGGAGCTGGCCGACGGCGCCGTCGAAGCCGTCACGCCGCTGGCCGCCGAGCGCGGGATCGAGGTCCGGTTGACGGCTGCCGGAGCCGCACTCGGCACCGGCGACCCGCGTGCGCCCGACCGTGTCCTGCGCAACCTGCTCGACAACGCCATCCGTCATGCCCCCGACGGCTCGATCGTCGAGGTCGTGGTCGAGTTGGATGACGGTGCGACCACCGTCCGGGTGCGCGATCAGGGACCCGGGTTCCCGCCGGGGTTCGTCGCGCAGGCGTTCGAGCAGTTCTCACGCGCCGACGGAGCCCGCGATCGTCCGGGCGGCGGCGCCGGGCTCGGCCTGGCGATCTCCCGCGAGGTGGTCGAGGCACACGGCGGCCGCATCTGGATCGAGCCATCAGCGGGCGCCGAGCTGGCGTTCACCCTCCCGGGTGCGGTCCGCACCGACGAGGTCGACCGTCGGTGAGCCGGCCCCGGAGCCCGCGTTTCGACGCACATCCGCACGGTGATGTAGCGCGGCCGGGGATCCTGGAGAACGATCCACAGCAGCGAATCGGCGGCGCAAGCCGCCTCGTTCCATCGATCGCGCCCGGCCGGGCCGGGTCCTAGCATCGCGTGAAGGGACGTCGTGAACATCGAGGTCGTCGCGCACTTCTCGCCGATCGTCGAGGACATCACCAGCACGCCAGCTCCTACGGTGAGGCGAGCGGCATCGACTTCGAAGGCGGCCAGGGACGTCAACTGCTGCATGAGCCGCGCACAGTCGGCGCGACCGCACAGCCCGTCCGAGCAAGGTCACGGTGATGGCGCTCTCCATGGGGTGGCCGTCGGCGTCCTCACCATTCCGACCGCCGTTGCGCTGCCCGGTGCGGGACTCGGTCCGCTCATGGCGGGCGGCACCGATCGCGGCCGTCAACTCCTCCTGGATCAGCCCCTGCAGCGCGTCGCGGACCACTTC
>SLIG01000125.1 GCA_007135755.1 Cyanobium sp. | reverse complement strand
TGTCGGCGTCGATCGGCCTGATCGGCGATGTGGTGGATCGTCCCACTGAGCAGAGCGACCAGGAGGCCCTGAATGTGCCGATGCCGCCGATCCGCGGCGACGTGCGGTTCGAGAATGTGCAGTTCCGCTATGAGGACAACCAACCGCTGATCCTCGAAGGTGTGAATCTGGAGGTGGTACCCGGCTCGTTCATGGCGCTTGTGGGAGGTTCCGGCAGCGGCAAGAGCACCTTGCTGAAGCTGCTGCCGCGCTTCTACGAACCCACGGCCGGGCGCATCTTTGTGGATGGATTTGACATCAACAAAACCGAGCTCTACTCCCTGCGCCGGCAGATCGGTGTGGTGCCCCAGGACACGGTGCTGTTTGACGGAACCATTCGCGACAACCTGTTGCTGGTGAAACCCGATGCCAGCGCCCAGGAACTGATCCGCGCCGCTCGCATCGCCTGCGCCCACGACTTCATCATGGACCTGCCCAGGGGCTACAACTCCAGCGTGGGCGAGCGCGGTGCCGGCCTCTCCGGTGGCCAGAAACAGAGGCTGGCCCTGGCCCGGGCCGTGCTTCAGAATCCGCGTATGCTGATCTTGGATGAAGCCACCAGCGCCCTGGATGCACGCACCGAACGGCAGGTGTGCCTGAATCTGCTGGAAGCCTTCCGAGGACGCACGGTGTTTTTCATCACCCACCGCCTGGCCACGGTTCAACCGGCCGACTGCATCGTGCTGATGGATCAGGGCGCCGTGATGGAATTCGGCACCCACGAGCAGCTGATGCGACAAAAGGGCTCGTATTACGCCCTCTACCAAAGCCAGCACCACGAAGCCGCTCTCTGACTTGATTCATGCCCCGTTCCCGATTCCACATCCTCAAGGCGATTGCAGACCGCCTGTCCCCTCAACCGACGGGCGAGCAGCGTCGGGACCAGCCGATCAAGCCCGCCAGAGTGGATCTGATCGGAGAGCAGCAGGCCCCTCCCACCAGCACTCCAGCACCGCTGCGATCCAGCTCCAACCCCTTTTATTCACCACCATCGCCTGGCGATGCAGCCGGCGACCCCGCGCCGGGCACTGAACTGACCGACCGGGGCCAGATCGTGACGGCGACGCCCACCACCATCACCCGCGCCGACGATTGGCAGTTCAGCAAGACAGTGCTGTTGCGCAAGAGTCCCCGCACCTCGAGCCTGATCGTGTGGACGGCTGTGGGCGGATTGTCGGCAATTCTGGTGTGGGCCACCTTCGCTCCGCTAGGGGAAGCGATTCCTGCCCAGGGCAAGCTGGTGCCCAGCAGCCGTGTGAAAACCGTGCAGGCTGCTGTTTCGGGTGTGCTGGAAGCGGTGCTGGTGACGGAGGGGCAGACGGTGCAGCAAGGCGATTTGCTGCTTCGTTTTGATCAGCGGCAGGCCACCACCCTGCTGCAGAGCAGTGAGGCCATCCGCGAGCGGCTGATCAATGAAAACCAGATCAACAGTGCCGTGCTCGGTGACGCGGCGACCACTGCCAGCCTCACCCCCAACCAGCGTCAGCAGCTGCAGAGCCAGGCCAGTGAGGTGACCAGCAAACGTGAAACGGCCCTGCAGCAGCTCCGCCAGAGCGAGGTGCGCCTGCAGGGCGAGCGTGCCTCCTTGGCCACGGCCCGCACCATCGCCGAACGCTTTGAAGGTCTTGCCGATTCGGGTGCGGTGAGCGAACTGCAGGCGCTCGAAAGCCGCAACAGGGCCCAGGAACTTCAAACCCAGGTGCTGGCCACCGAGCGTGAGATCGAGGCGCTGCGCTCCAGCCTGGAGAACACCTCCTCAGGATCCGATCTCGTTTTGAGAACGAGGATCGAGGCCAACCTGCGAGAGATCAGCGACCTTGACCGGCAGATCCGCGAAGCCCGACTGGTGATCGAAAACAGCGAGGTGAGGGCACCAGTTTCCGGCACCATCTTCGATCTGCAGGCTGTGGTGGGCAAGGTCGTCACCGCCACTGAACCCCTGCTGCAGGTTGTACCCCCGGATTCACTGGAAGCCAAGATCTTCATTCCCAATCGGGCGATCGGCTATGTGAATGTGGGCCAACAGGCCGATATCTCGTTAACCACCTATCCTTCAAACGAGTACGGCGGCATACCAGCCATCGTGGATCGAATTTCCACCGACGCCCTCACACCCGATCAGATGCAGCTGGAGATCGGCACCGGCTCGGAAGGCCTTGTGTATCCTGCTGTTCTGAAGCTGGAGCGGCAGACCCTTCCCAAAACCACCATTCCGATTCCCCTGAAGGCGGGCATGACCCTCACCGCAGACATCCAGCTTCGCGAACGCTCGGTGATCAGCATCTTCACCTCATTCCTTGAAGACAGGCGCCAGAATCTGGAACGGATGCGCTGATGGCGGCGAAGGACCCGTGGCTGCAGGCCGCTTCGCCCTGGAACCGGCTGATCCTGTGGAGCACCCAACGACTCCTGCGCACCCGCGCTTTTCTCTGCCGCAGACAGAGCTTGGTGGGCATGCTCCTGCTCTGGTATCTCTCTGTTGTGGTGTATTTCTGGGTGTGGGGCGGCCATGGCCTGGCCATTCTCACCTTTTCACCGCTGGTGCTGGGGCCGTTGCTCGGTGCCCTGATCTACTGGGTGGTGTGGAGTGATTTTCACCGCTGAGCAGCGCTCACCCTCGGAGCAGGCCTGTCATGGATCTATCCACATGGTTTGAAGCCTCTGCCCGTTGGCAGTTGATGGCGAGCCCGTTTCCTGAGGACCAGCTTGCTCGCTACAGGCCAACGGCACTGCCTGATCAGAGGCTGCAGTCTTGTGCAGTCACGAAGTGGATCGGCTTTGAGGATGCGAACAATTGGAAGATGGCGGATTTCTCGCCTGATCGTTGGCTGGGCAAAGCCATCGAGGGTGTGATCATCGAGCCTGTTCCACTCGTTGTGTCGATCATCAGGAATGGCTATCTCTCAGGCGGCGCGATCGTGAGGCGCTGGAGTGGTCGCCCGCATTACCGCTGTGGGTTTCACGAGCATGGCCAGGGGCTCTTTCTCCACGACTTGCAGTTTGTTTACCCTGAGTCGTTCTGCCTGATGGATTCAGGGGCCAGCTTGCCCTACCGGTATCTGCAGAGTGCCCCCCCTGCAGACGGCAGCCCTCCCCGGGCCAGCTTTGATTCCCCTGCTGTTGTTCTCGACCAGCCACTGCTGTATTGCGGCACCTGCCACAATCACTTCGGCCACTTCTTGCTGGAATTCCTGCCACGGCTATGGGCCTTGGAGTTGCTTGATCCGGGTGTTCGCGTGCAGCTCACGCTGGTGCTTCCGCTCGATTCTCTCGAGAACTGGATGGCCGAGATCATTGATCCAGTGATCGAGCATTACCACCTGAAAGGCCTGATTCTTCTGGGCGATGGGGAGTTGATTCAGGCAGCTGAGATTCTGATGCCATCGCTTGCCTATGCCTCGCACAAGCAAGCGTCCCGGATCACCCGAGAGCTGTTTCAGACACTCGCCACGATCATCCGCAACAGTGCGGCTGGCCAGGCTACAGGCCAGGGTGCTGCTCCGGCGAAGCTGTTTCTTTCCAGAAATCCAAAACGCACCAGGATCTGTTCTGAGCATGCCGACGTGGAGCAGCTCTTTGCCGATGCTGGATACACTGTGATTTACCCTGAAAAGCTTTCTGTCTACGAGCAGATCAGGATGCTGTCTCAGGCCGAAGAGGTTGGCGCGTTTGTGGGCTCTGCCACCTATCAAGTGTTGTTTGCTGATCGCGTGAAACTGTTGCGGGTGGTGGCGCCTCGAGACTTTCTCACCAGGGATGACTGGCTGATCTGTTCCTTGATGGAGGCGGAGCTGCAGATTGCCTTCGGCTCCACCATGAGCCAGCGCGGCCCCAACAACTCGGGGCATTGGAGCCTTGATCCGGCCCGCGTGCACACTTTGCTGTCGCCCTAGCTGTTGCGGCAGCGATGGATGGCGGCATGAAAAAGCCCGAGGTGTTGAACCTCGGGCTTGATCGCTGGCGTGCTGGGTGGTGAACGCTCGGTGCGTCAGCCTTGATCAGGCTGCTACAGCTTGCTGTTCCTGCAGCTGGAGACGCAGGCGCAGGCTGGCGGAGAGCTGGCGGGGCTCGGAAATCACCTGATAGGGAAGTTCTTCCAGGGGTGCATCGGCGCCGTAGAGGCGGATGTAGTCGCTGAAGTTGTCCCAATCCTGGCGAGGGACGATATCGAAGTAGCTTTCAACCACACAGCCATTGGCGGTGATCAGCTGATGCTTCTCGAGCTCAATGTTGTAGTAGATGAAGCTGGACTGGCCGTTGAAGTAGTTGGGTGCCACCTGCTGGATGGTGCTGCCATTCACCAGGGCCGAGGCATGCACCAGGGTGCCATCAATGAAGATCGAATGGCCAGGGCTCACATAGAGATCAGCCACCGGAAGGCCGCCGCCGAGAGCACCTGCCTGGATGCAGATTGGCAACTCCGATTCACTTGCGGACGCCACTGAAATTGTGTTTTTGGACACAAACTTCACCTGGCTGGGACCATCCGTAGTGCTGATCCAATCGCCAATCTGAAGCTCCTCGATGGCCAGAACACCTTCTGAGCCGCTGATCATGCTCCCCGCGAGGAAACATTGGCCAGCGTCACCATCCTGGATGTAGCCAAGGGTGAGATTTGTTGGGAAAAACGTGAGTCGACCCTCAGTCCTGTCGGAGATAACTTGGTTCCAGTTGGTATCAGTAGCCAGAATTGCATCGCTATTGGTTGTATTTTCTTTAGGATTCCAGTAATCTCCCAACACTTCACCAAAGTTCAACACTCTATACCATGTTGTACCCGCTGGTTGGCCAGCGACTGCACTGCCATCAACTGGGGCCTGGGTCAGGCTATTTCCCGCGCCTGAGGAGTCGTCTGTCTGACCTGGGCTGCCATTGGAGGTTCTTATATTTTCCTGATAATCGAAATAGGTTCCAACGATAGATCCATCAGGACGGACTGCAAGATACAGATCAGCGAATGAGATCAGGTTGCCTACATAGTAGAACTCCGTATCGCCTTCGATTGTAACGTTACTGGTGGCTTTGTCTTGGTCGCTGTCTTTGTCAAGATTTCGCTGTGTTGTATACCAGTCGACATCGTCAGCAGTACCGAATATGCCGTCAGCTCCTGCAGTGGTAAACGAATGGTTCTGGTTGGTAAACGTTGGCTCAAAGACACCATCGCCTGTGAAAACCCCATCCCCCTGGGGATCATACGCACTTGTGAACGTGACATCAGTTGCACGTGGTGCGTTATTATTGACATCAAACCTTTTGGAGTCGTTGGTGGGTGACCCGCTGTTTGACAGGCCGTAGACGAATCCGTAATCGACTGAGAAACTCATTCTTGAAGCCGGGACGTGATAGAGTTATTGGACCACACCTCGTCCAGGAAATCAAGCCCCTTGCCAGTCTTGTGGGATTCTGCTGACAGAGCACGTCGGCTGCCTATGGCTCTCGATGCGGTTCCACCGGTTCTAGCTGGCGTCAGGGTTCGCGCCTGCTTCAATGGGTCTGATGGTATCGCCCCCAGCATTTCTCAGGCAGCTAGAGGATGTCCAGCGCCATCAGCTGGCAGGTGATGACCATGCCGCCCTTGTTGCCTTGCGGCGGCTGCTGCCCTCAGCCCATGCTGCGCCGCACTGGCAGCTTCTCCTCGTCCCGCTCTTGCTTCGCCTCCAGCGCATCGACGAGGCCCAGGGTCTGATTGCTTCCCTCGACCCTGCCACCCCCTGTCTGCCCCTGCTGCTGGCCCGTGCAGCTTGCGCCTACACCCAGAGCGATGGTGATCTGGCTGCCGCTCAGTACCGGCAGGTGTTGTCTCTCGATCCCTCGCATCGGGGTGCCCGCGGGGCCCTGAGCCTGCTGAGCAGATCAGGCCAGTGGAATCGGCTTGAGGAGCAGCTGCAGCTGGCGCTGGAGCGGCAGGATCTGGAATCCGCCCTGACCCTCTCCCACCGCCTGCGGACCCTCCCCGGCGCCGAGCCCTCGTCCCTCCTGCGCCACGCCCACCTGCTGCGTCAGCTGGGCCGGCCCCGGGAGGCACTGGCGGCGCTCGAGCACTCCTTCCCTGATCCCGCCCTCCAGGCCCATGTGCTCAAGAACCGGGGGGAGATCCTGCGCGAACGCGGCGATCTTCAAGCCGCCCTCGCCGCCCTGCAGGAGGCGGTGGCCCTCGATCCCACCTGTCCCGATCACGCCATCGCCCTGGGTTTCCTGCACGCCGAGGTGGGGGCCTTCGATCAGGGCCTCGAGCTGCTGCACGAGGCCGAGCGCCTGATCCCCAGCGCCGATCACCCCGCCGAGCGCTGGCTGCGGCTGCTGCAGGTGTATCTGCTCCACCGCCGCGGCGACTACGAAACCGCCCTGGCGATCGCCCAGGGGCTCACGGCCGATCCCGAGCTGGGCTTCGAGGCGCGCTTGCAGGTGGCGGGGCTGCTGATCCGCATCGGCGACCCCAAGGCCCGCAGCGCCCTCGATGCCCTCTCGCCGGCCGACCCCCGCCAGGAGCGTGAGGCCCTGCGCCTGCGGGTGGAGTGGCTGCTCAGCGGCTTTGAGCTCCTGGCAGCCCTGCAGCTGCTGGAGCCCCTGCTCGCCGCCGAACCCCTCGACCTCGCCACGGCCGAGCAGGCCTGTTTGCTGCAGGTGCTGCTGCTGGATCTCGACGCCGCCCGCGGCCTCTACCTGCGCCTGCGCAAGGCCAAGCAGGCCAGCGGCGACCGCGCGCTGCAGCGCGCTTCCCGCGCCGGGCTGCATCGCGGCATCTACGAGGAATTCAACAGCAATCACGGTTTGGCTGAGCGGATCCGTGAGCTCTTGGCCCGGCCCCCCGCCGAGCGCCTCCAGCCCCTGGCCGCCCTGCTGGCCCAGGAGCCGGAATCCCATGCCACGGCCCACGCCCTGCTGCTCAGCGCCCGCCAGGCCGGCCGGCTCGATCCCTGGAGCGCCGCACCGGCCGGCAGCAGCAGCATTCCCAGGCGGGTGATGCAGCTCTGGCTCGGCGATGAGCTGCCCGAGAGCGTGCTGGTCACCGCCGGCAGCTGGCTGCAGGCCAACCCCGGCTATGAACACCAGCTGTTCCGCGCCAGCGACGCCGCCGCCTTCCTGGCCGAGCACGCCACTCCCCGGGTGCAGCAGGCCTACGCCAAGGCCGCCAGTCCGCTGCTGCGCGCCGATCTGTTTCAGCTCGCCTATCTGCACCTGCGCGGCGGGCTCACGGCCCGGCTCAACGTGCGCTGCCGCCA
>SLIG01000078.1 GCA_007135755.1 Cyanobium sp. | reverse complement strand
TCGCGACGGTCGCCGGTTGGTTGCCGCAGCCGCACCCAAGCGTCTGATCGCCTTTGGCTCTGCTGCCACAGGAGATCTCAGCGCTGCCAACGACCTGGACCTTCTGGTGGTGGAAGTCCAGGTAGCGGACCGCTACCAGGAAATGCTGCGCCTGCGCCGTGTCTTGCGCGGGCTGCTGATGCCGATCGACTTGATCGTCACCTGCCAGGCCCTCTACGACTCGCGCGCCCAGGTGCTCTATGGGGGCGATTGACCAGGCCCATCATGACGAGCCTCGCAGAGACCAGCAGTGGCGAGATCCTCGTCTATGAGGCTCCCGACGGCAGTGCTCAGGTGGATGTCCGCCTCGACCGGGAAACGGTGTGGCTCAACCAGGAGCAGATGGCCGAATTGTTCGGCAGGGAGCGCTCTGTCGTCACCAAGCACATCCGCAACGTCTTCAAAGAAGGCGAACTGGACCCCAACGCAACCAGTGCAAAATTTGCACAGGTTCGTTCGGAGGGAGGGCGGACGGTCACGCGGGACGTGGACCACTACAACCTTGATGTGATCATCTCGGTGGGCTATCGGGTGAAATCCCAACGCGGCACGCAGTTCCGCATCTGGGCCACCCGCACGCTCCGTGAGCATCTGGTACGCGGTTACACGCTCAACCAAAGGCGCTTAGCTCGCAATGCCGCAGAGCTGGAAACCGCCCTGAACCTGGTGCGCAGGGCCGCCGCCGGCGAGGCGCTCACCTCGGACCAGGGCCGGGGGCTCGTTGATGTGATCGCTCGATACACCCAGACCTTCCTCCTGCTGCAGGGCTACGACGAGGGCCTACTCACCGAGCCCAAGGGTGTTCCTGGTGGTGTGCTGCTGGCCCCGAGCGAGGCGAGGGCCGCAGTCGCCCGTCTGAAGGCCGATCTGATCGCACGGGGTGAGGCCACCGAGCTGTTCGGTTGTGAGCCCAAGGACGGATTGGCCGCCCTGCTCGGCAATCTCGACCAGAGCGTTTTCGGTGAGCCGGCCTATCCAACAATCGAGTCGAAAGCGGCGCATCTTCTCTACTTTGTCGTCAAGAACCACCCCTTCACCGACGGCAACAAACGCATCGGCTCCTTCCTGTTCGTCGACTTCCTGAATCGCAACGGCCGTTTGTTCCGCAAGGGCGAGGTAGTGATCAATGATGTAGGGCTCGCGGCGCTTGCGCTGCTCGTCGCCGAGTCGGCACCGAAGGACAAGGACGTCATGATTCGGCTGGTGATGCATATGCTCACAGGACCGCTCCCATGACCCTTACCGAAGCCCTGATCGAAGAGGCGGCCCTCGGCTGGTTCCAGGAGCTGGGCTATGCGGTGCTCCCCGGCCCCCAGCTGGCTCCCGGCGAATCAGCGGCGGAGCGGGAGTCGTTCAGCGATGTGGTGCTGGTGGGCCGGCTGCGCGCGGCCATCCGCCAGCTCAACCCGGCTATTCCTGAGGAAGCCCGGGAAGAGGCCCTGCGCAAGCTCTTGCGCCTCGCTACGCCCTCGGTGTTGCAGACCAACCGCGCCTTCCACCGTCTGCTGCGGGAGGGCGTGCCGGTGGAATACTCCCGGCCTGATGGCAGCATCGCCGGTGACCATGTGCGGCTGGTCGACTTCACAACCGTTGCCGCCAACGACTGGCTGGTGGTCAACCAGTTCGCCGTGAGCGACGGCCAGCACCACCGCCGGCCCGACCTGGTGGTGTTCCTCAACGGGCTGCCACTGGGCCTGATTGAGCTCAAAAACGCCGCTGCTGAAGGCGCCACGATCTGGAGTGCCTACGCCCAGCTGCAGACCTACAAGGCTGAAATCCCATCGCTCCTTCAGTTCAACGCCGCCCTGGTGGTGAGCGATGGGTTGCAGGCCCGCATCGGCTCGATTACGGCCAACCAGGAGTGGTTCAAGGTGTGGCGCAGCATCGAGGGGGACGCCCTCGCACCGGCCTCGGCTCTGGAGCTGGAAACGCTCATCCGTGGCGTGTTCGAGCCGCAGCGCTTCCTTGATCTGCTGCATCACTTCATCGTTTTCGAGGAAAACCCGGATTCGGGCGCCCTGAGCAAGATCATCGCCGGCCACCACCAGTTCCATGCCGTAAACGCGGCGGTGCAGGAAACCGTGCGCGCCAGCGGCCTCGGCCAGGCAGCCCGCAGCCAGGGCGGCCGGCCTGGCGACCGCCGTGCCGGGGTGGTGTGGCACACCCAGGGCAGCGGCAAGAGCTTCTCGATGCTCTTCTACGCCGCCCGCATCGTGCGCCATCCGGCGATGCACAACCCCACCCTGGTGGTGCTCACCGATCGCAACGACCTCGACGACCAGCTCTTCGGCCAGTTCCAGCGCTGTGCCGACCTCCTCGGCCAGACGCCCGTGCAGGCCGCCAGCCGCGACCAGCTGCGCGAGCTGCTCAACCGGGCCAGTGGAGGGGTGGTGTTCACCACCATCCAGAAGTTCATGCCCGAACGGGGTGAGCCGATGCCAGAACTGAGCACCCGGCAGAACATCGTGGTGATCGCCGATGAGGCGCATCGCAGCCAGTACGGCTTCGGGGGCAAGCTGAACACCAAGACCGGCGAAATCTCCTATGGCTTCGCCAGCAACCTACGCGACGCCCTGCCCAACGCCTCCTTCATCGGCTTCACCGGCACGCCGATCGAGCAGACCGACGCCAACACCCGCGCCGTGTTCGGCGAGTACATCTCCATCTACGACATCCAGCGCGCTGTGGCCGACAAGGCCACCGTGCCGATCTACTACGAGAGCCGCATCTCCAAGCTCTCCCTCAATGCCGCCGCGCTGCCCAGGCTCGATGCCGAATTCGAGGAGATCACCGAAGGTGAGGAGTTCACCCAGAAGGAAAAGCTGAAAACCAAGTGGGCCGCCCTCGAAGCTCTGGTGGGCGATCCCAAACGCCTCGCCCTGGTGGCTGCCGACCTGGTAGCCCACCTGGAGAAGCGCCTGGAGGCGATGGACGGCAAGGCGATGGTGGTGTGCATGAGCCGCCGCATCTGCGTGGATCTCTACAACGCCCTGATCCAGCTGCGGCCCGAGTGGGCGCAAGACACCCTCAAGGTGGTGATGACCGGCAGCGCCGACGACGGCCCCGACTGGCAGCCCCACATCCGCAGCAAGGAGGCGCGCCGCCAGCTGGCCACCCGTTTCAAAGATGCCAACGACCCCTTCAAGATCGTGATTGTGCGCGACATGTGGCTCACCGGCTTCGATGCGCCCTGCCTGCACACCATGTATGTGGACAAGCCGATGCAGGGCCACGGCCTGATGCAGGCCATCGCCCGCGTCAACCGCGTCTTCCGCGACAAGCCGGGCGGCCTGGTGGTGGATTACCTCGGCCTTGCCGATCAACTCAAGCGCGCCCTGGCCACCTACACCGAAAGTGGCGGCAAGGGCGACCCCGCTCCCCTTTTGGCCCAGGCCATCGCTGTGATGTTGGAAAAGCACGGCATCGCCACCGATCTCCTGCACGGTTTCGACTGGTCGGCCTGGACCAGCGGCACCCCCGCCGAGCGCCTACAGCTCCTTCCCGGCGGCCAGGAGTTCATCCTCCAACTGGAGAACGGCAAGCAACGCTGGCTGCAGGTGGTGGCCGAACTCTCCCGCGCCTTTGCCCTCTGCTCCGCCAGCGACGAGGCGATCGCCATTCGCGATGACGTGAGCTTCTTCCAGGCCCTGCAGGCCGCCCTCGCCAAGCAGTCCAGCAGCACCAGCAAGACGCCCGAGCAGATCGATGCCGCCATCCGCCAGCTGGTGAGCAAGGCGATCACCACCGAAGGCCAGGTGATCGATGTGTTCACCGCCGCCGGCCTACCCAAGCCCGACATCTCGATCCTCAGCGACCAGTTCCTCGCCGAGGTGCGTGGCCTCAAGCACAAGAATGTGGCCGCCGAGCTGCTGGAGAAACTGCTGAAAGACGAACTGAAAGTGCGCTCCAAACGCAATCTCGTGCAGAGCCAGGTGTTCTCCGAGAAGCTCAAGAAAGCCCTCAACGCCTATCACAACCGCGCCATCACCACGGCCGAGGTGATCGAGGAGCTGATCGCCCTCGCCAAGGAACTCGATGCCGCCAGCAAGCGCGGCGAATCCCTCGGCCTCACCGACGACGAAGTGGCCTTTTACGACGCCCTCGCCGCGAACGACAGCGCCGTGCAGGCCATGGGCGACGCCAAGCTCAAGCTGATCGCCGCCGAACTAATCACCCAGGTGAAGAAGAGCGTGACGATCGACTGGACCCTACGCGAAGGCGCCCGCGCCAAGATCCGCGTGATGGTGAAACGCATCCTCAACAAATACGGCTACCCACCCGATCTCCAGGAAGAGGCGGTGAAAACCGTGCTCGCCCAGGCGGAACTGCTCTGTGCCCACTGGGTGTAAGCCAGCGCGGCACCAGCGGTTGAGACACCGGTGGCACTTCCCTGTGCAGCCGCCCCAGCCCCTTGGCCACCCGCGCCATCTACTCGTTCACCGGCTTTCCCGGCGTCCCGGAACGTCACCTCTATCTCCACCACGACGGCTACCCCACCGGCGCCGCCTGGCGGTACGCGCAGGCTCTGCGCGAAGCCCCCGAGCCCGCCTCCTTCCTGTCCGCCTTCATTCACACCCAGCCCAAAGCGGAGCTGATTGAAACTCCGGAGCAGGCTGCCGATGCCGAATACCGCTACCGGGTGGCGCTGCTCCCTGGCCTGGATCCCAAGCTGCAGGTGCAGAGCTGGCGGTGGCTCCCATCCGCCGGAGGCTGGATTCCCCGCTGCGGCCCGCTGCCGCTGGCGGTGTTCATCCAGCGCTTCCTGCCCAGTGGCCTTCCCGATTGACCACTGTTCATCGGCGCAGGACCTCCCGATGGGTGCTCAGAAACTGCTCCTGCTCCCGGCTGAACGGTCGGATCAGGTTCGCCCCCTCGATCCTCCAGCAGCGCAACGCCTCCCGGGCCGCGTCGTGCTCGCAGATCAGCTCACCGCCGCTGTCGAAGCTGATCCAGTGGCGGTCGAACAGCTTGTCCACATGGGGGGAGAGCATCAGGCCGTTGGCGCCATCAAGCCGCTCGCGGTTGTCGCAGTCGCGCCAGGGCTTGATGTGGCTCGCCACCAGGAACTGCTGCCGCGCCAACCCAGTGACCCGGCAGGCCGGTTCCCGTTCGGCTACCCGATGGCGGAACAAACCCTGCCCGAGCCGCGCCTTGGTGAGCGCATCACGCTCGGTGCTGCTCTGCACCTCCCTCAGCCGCTGCATGTCGTCAAGCAGGGAGGCCGTGTACTCCCCCTCTTCGGCCAGCACCACCAGGTGCACCCGCACCGCCGGGTCGGCATGGTCTTCGATCAGCTTCAGCAGCAGCAGGCCCAGCGTTTCGTTCAGCCCCGCCAGATACACCCCCTGGTTGCCCCGCCCAGTGCTGGTGCTGATCGGGCTGTGGCGCTCGGGCAGAAGCGGCTGGAGTAGCTCGAAATACTGCTGCGGCACCAGGGCCTGCCGCAGCGGCTGCCAGTTCACCCGCACCAGCCAGCCCTCCTGGCTCCAGTTCTCCCCCGCTGAGCCGAACTCCGGTGGCTTGGCTGCCGTGATCGCCGCCGTTTCCACCAGTCCGAGCTGGCTGATCCGCCCATTGGCGTAGCTGAACACCACATCCCCCCGCTGGCAGCGGCTGAGGTTGTCGTAGGTCACGTTCCGCGCGCCGTTGGCATTGGCTTTCGGCGACCAGATGTAGCCGCCGTCGGTCTCCTGCCGGTAGGTCTGTTTGTGGTTCACCCACCAGTAGGAGGGCATTGATCCTGGCTGGGCGTTGACCTGTTTTACCCCAAGAAGCTGAATGGGGCCTCAATACCCCTGCCTCTCCGCAATCACCCCCCGCACCCCACCCCGCGGCTCCGCGCAATCCCCCTGCCGCCGTGGGATCAGATGCCAATGCGCATGGAACACCGTCTGCCCCGCCGCTTCGCCTGAATTCAACCCCACATTCCAGCCGCTGATAATGGCGTCCTTGGCGCAAAGCTGCTCCCGCCGCTGCTTCAGCAGCTCCACCACCGCGTTCCATTCCGGCTGGTGCAGCGCCAGCCCGTCGGCCACATGGCGCCGCGGGATCACCAGGCTGTGGCCCGGCGTCACTGGGTAGGCATCGGCGATGCAGAGCGCCAGCTCGTTCTCCAGCAGCACCCGGCCGCTGCCCTCCAGCGCGCAGAACACACAGCCCGCCTCGCACAAGGGGTCGCTTGCCGGCATTGCAGCGGAAGCAGAGGGCTTGCAGGTTGCTGAGGTCGTCGGAGCCCCCGTGGTTTTTCGGCACGATGTAGTCCACCTCCAGGGCCCGCTGGTGAGGAGGTTGCTGAGCAACAGCCCGCGCCGCAGCACTCGCAGCGGCCCCTGGCGCGGGTGAGCACCCGGTACTTGATCGAGCCGCTGATCGGGGTGCGGTGGCGGCGGCGGTGGGCAAACACCTCTTCGCCGCGCTGCTGGCGGAATGCATCGAGGCGCTGGCGGCACAGCGCCAGCAGCTGGTCGCGCTCGGCGTCGCTCAGCTCCTCACCGCTCACCAGGGCGTAGGTGCCCTTCTCGCAGCGGGTGATGCCGTTGCCAGTGAGCACCTTGCCCACCATGCGCTCCCCAGGATCCGCCGGGCCACGTCCTGCGCCGGGGCCGGGCTGCGGCGGCCGAGCAGTTCCATCAGCATCAGGGGTTGGTAGATGTGGCTCATGCGCATGCGTTCGGCGATGGTCTCGCGCAGGCGCTGGTAGGTGGCGGAGGGGGGCGGGGGCATGGGGGCTCACGTGCTGGAGCGCTGCCGCCAGAGTTTTGGGTCGCGGCCGCAATGCAGAACCGCCAGCACAACAATGCTGCCCTGCTCGGGAACGGGAAGATAGATAACGCCGTAAGGGAAGCGCCAGATCAGTGCACGGCGGGTGTTTCGATAGCCCTCGGCATAGGCCTCTGGGTTGCTTCGGATGCGGTGGAAGGCCTGACGCACCTCTTGCAAAAACCTCCGCCCCAGGCCCGGCTCCTGGGCTTCGGGACGGAGCCTCAGCACCATGATCAGAGGGACTGCTCCAGAGCGTCCAGCACGGCGTCGGCATCCAGGCCGGGATCCCCGCTTGCCAGGAACTGCTCCAACCGTTGATCGATAACTTGGCGATCGGCTTCTGGGCACCTCGAAAAATCAGGATTCGCACTGAGCAGACATGAACACAAAAAAGCCGCACAGAGGCGGCTTGGCAAGAATCCCTGTGGGACTTCTTGATCAGATCGCTACATAAATTGCAAG